>JBBQFU010000107.1:0-28425 GCA_038322185.1 Haliangiales bacterium | reverse complement strand
GATCGTCGGCCTCTTCCTCGTCGCGCTCGGTGATCGCGTTGCGGGTCACCCGGAACAGCGCGCAGTTCTCGATCTCCATGCCGGGGACCAGGAGGTCCAGGTTGTTCGCCATCAGGTCGGCGAGATCGACGAACGTGCGAGACGTGCCGACTCGCACGTAGCGCGAGGTGCCACCGCCGATCGGAACCTTGACGCGCGCGAGCAGCGACTCCGAATCGTTCTCGTAGCGCAGCGAGACGAGCAAGTTGAGCGACAGGTTCGAGACGAACGGAAACGGGTGCGCCGGATCCATCGCCTGCGGGGTGACGAGCGGGAAGATGTTGCGAACGTAGTACTCGCGGACCCACGCGCTCTGTTGCGCGTCGAGCTCCTTGAACCGCGCGATCCACACGCCCGCGGCCTTGAGGTCCTCCTTGACCTTGTCGAGGATGTCGGCCTTGCGGCGCTCGAGCTTGGTGATGAGGTCGAGCGAGTCTGCGATCTGCTGCTGCGGCGTGCGGCCGTCATGGGTGATCGAGTGCACCTGCGCACCGACCTGCTGCTTGAGACCACCGACGCGCTTCTGGAAGAACTCGTCGATGTTGCTCGACACGATCGCGAGGAACTTCACGCGCTCGAGCACCGGCGAGCGCTCGTCGGCCGCCTCGTTGAGCACGCGCCAGCAGAAGTTCAGGTACGTGAGCTCGCGGTTGAGATAGAGCTCTGGCGCACCGAGGTCCGTCGGCGCGAGATCACCGATTCTCGGCGCCGGCGGGGTTCGCCCCTGCGCGTCGAACGTCTCGACCGGGCGCTGCTGCTTCTTCTCGGGGAGCTCGGGCACGAGCTCGATTCGTGGGTAAACGCCCGAGGTTCTGCCCTCACTGGTGTCGCTCGGTCGTTCAGTTGCCATACCTGTTCAAAGTATAGCGTCCAGGTGGCGGGACGGTTACAGCCGACTGCTAGAGATTGTCGTGTAAATTCGATTAATTGAGTGTCTTTGCGTCAGAATCTTCACGACCGGTCGCGCCATCGAAGCTGCGGCGCTGCCCGGCCTGCTCGACCCAGACACGGCCGCCGGTGACCCCGCCCGCCGTGATGGGGGCCCGTCCGAGGTCGACCTTCCAGATGCCGCCGCCACGCAGGATGTCGACCGCCACCAGCTGGTGCCAGTCGGTGCCGCCGACCAGCTCGTAGGCGCGAACGTTATCGGTCAGCGTGATCGGACCTTCGGCGTGCATCGTGATCGGCTCGCGATCCGCCGCGATGCGATACGTGCCGAGCTTCGATGCGTTCTGCATCGAGAACGCAAAGACCTCGGCGCGGCCATTTCGCTCGACGCGTACAGTGACGGCCTTCTCGCTCCACGCGAGCGCGGGCCGACCCTTGCTCCCCGCGTAGTGCGGGATGAGCGCTTGCCACTTCACGGTGTTGCCTTCGCGCAGCTCGATGAACGAGCGGTCGCTCTTCACCTCGTCACGCACGACGAGCGAGTGACCCGCATCGATCGCGATCGTGTCGATGACCTTGCCCGCCTCGGGCCGCACCGACGTCATGAACCAGATCGCCAGCCCCGCGACCGCCGCACCGACGAGCACGATCGCTGGTCCGAGCCAGCCAAGCCGGACTTTCGCCCTCGGCAGCTCCGCCATCAGTTCTCGCCGACGCGCTTGCCGCCCGCCGCGTTCGAGTGATCGAATGGCTTGGGCTTCTCGAGCTTGCCGCCGGTCACTGCACCCTCTTTGCTCTGCGCGAGCACGCGCCGGCCGATCGGGAAGAACAGGGTGACCTTGCCGGGCTCGGCCACCTCGACCACGCCTTGGCCAAACGTTGGATGCTCGACACGCTCGCCGACCTCGTACTTGAGGCTCGCGGCATAGGCGCGAACGGGACGCGACAGATCCGCTGCGACGGCCGGCTTCTCGAAGCGCTCGACGGGAGCTTTCGACGACGACGTGGTCCCTGCTGCGCGAGGCGGCTTGGGATTGGACAGTGAGGGCATCCTCTTCTCTTTGGGCTGCCCGTGCGGCGACTTGTAGCGATGCTGTCCGCCGCATTGCTTGCAAAGTACTCGAACGATTTGCTCGCCGACCTTTGCAACCACCACGTGCCAGACGTCACCGCATTTGGAACACAGGGACTCGACGTCTGCGCCAACTGCCGCGGTCATGCGCGGTGTCATAGCACACCCCCGTCCCGGTTCTGGTCGTGCTAACTCCCGGGGGCATGAGTCAAGCCGCCGCAGACGAGTTGGTCAGCGAGGGCGACCAGCTCTTCAAGACCGAGCAGTTTGGTGAGGCGGCGGCGCGGTTCGAGCGCGCGGTGAATGTCTTTCCTCACCACGCCCTCGGCTGGAAGGGGCTCGGCCACTCCCTCCTCCTCATGGGAAAGCCGCACGAAGCAACCCGCGCCTTTGATCAGGCCGTCGGGCTCGCACCGAGCTCTGCCACCGCTCTGTGGGCAGGCGCCCTCGCGCACGCCGAGGTCGGTAACAAGGTGATGGCCAAGGACTACCTGCGCCGCGCGCTCGATCTCCAGCCCACGTGGGTTTCGATGGCGCTCAGCACGCCGCAGTTCGCGGCGTTCCTCCAGCTCTCCACGCGCGCCAGCGACAAGCTGCACACCGCGTTCGGCCCGTTCTCGACGCGCCGCTATCACCACGCCGCTGACGAGTCGCGCTACCTCGAGATCGGGCGCTTACCGAACATGCCCGACGTTGGCCGCTTCACGTTCCTGACGGTGGGTCTCTCCAACACCGAGTGGAAAGAGGTCGAGCGCCCGCGCGTCGAGCTCGTGATGGCGTCGACCGTCGACACCGAGACGTGCGCGCAGATTCTCGCGAACCTCGCGTTCCACCTCGCCGACACTCGCTTCTTCCCCGAGCCGGGAACCATGGTGCGCGACGTCGTGTCTGCCCTCGGCGCAGGCGACCTCTCCGTGCGCCTGCCTCATGTCTACGTGCAGTCGCCGAAGCTGTGGGGCGTCGAGCTTCCACTCGATGTCGGCCCGCCGGCGATCACGATGGCTCAGGTGTTCCCGATCAGCGAGGCCGAGTATCAGCAGTGGCGCGCCGTCGGTTCGCAGGCCTTCGAGCAGCAGCTCGTGGCCACGAACCTCGACGTCACCGACCTGCGCCGCGCCTAGCAAGCGGGTCGAGCTTAGCGGTACTCGGGGAAGACCGAGAAGCCGGTCGCCGTCACGCTGCTATCGCTGACGAACTTCAGATAGAAGTACTGGCCCGCAAACTCGTCGGTCAGTGCCGGGCCCGTCGAGCCCGAGAACGACTTGATCTTTGCCCACGCGCCATTCTTCCAGGTCCACACCTCGAGGAAGTCGTAGCCGGCCTCGGTCTTGAAGCCGGTCTGGCGCAGACGCAACGCCTGCGCGCCGGCCGGCAGGTAGACCTGGTACCAGACCGACTGGTTGTTGCTGTACGGATGCGCGGTCTCGAACGCGAAGCTCGTGGTCTTCCACGCGGTGCCGGCCTGCCATGCACACGCGTTCTGGTTGCACGCCCACTGACCGGGAACCGCGACGTGCGGCAGACCGTTGCAGTCGGCCGGCGCATCGCAGTAGCTCGCAGCGACGCAGTTACCGCCCGCGTCGGGGAACGGATACATGAACTGCGAATCGCCAAAGCGGCACTTGTAGCCGTCCTGGCAGGGCAGGCCGCGGATCGTGCCGCACGGGTCGCCAGTGATTCCGCACTCGCCCGGATGAGCGACATCGGCGTTCGCGCAGGCAGCCGCGCAGCCGTTGCTGTAGGTCGTGCCGCCGGTGCTGCACACGGGATCGAAGTGCGCGGGACAGATGCAGCTCTGATCCTCGACGCACTGGCCCTGCTCGCACAGGTAACCCGCACCGCAGGTCAGGCCACCACCACCGCAGGTGAACAGCGCCTCGAACTCATTGATGAGCTGCTGCACGGCCGCGTCGTGACCGCCGGTGCCGGCGACGAACGACACGTGATACGCGCCGGCGCCGATGATGAATTCGTCGTTCATGTCGGCGGTCGATGCGACCGGCCGCTGGTAGCCGGGACCCTGGAGCAGGCCGAGCTCGGCCGCGCGACGAACGATCGCGGCGAGCGCGGCGGTGTCGACGCTGCCGATCGTGTCGGTCTCGGGACCGTCTGCCGGGCCCGGGTGCGTGAACGTGGCCACCGAGCCAGTCGCGCGCTTGGTGTTGTTGTTGAATCCGCGCCACACGTGGTGCGCGACCGTGACGTCGCCGATGTTCTCGCACTGCGGAACCACCGGGCACTGGCAGGCGGACGGCACGCGCGCGAGGTCGACGGTGCCTTCGCCGCAAGGCGGGAACCTGACCTGAGGACAATTGGGCGCATGTCCATCCCACTCGAGCGCGTCGATCTCGAAACCATGGCGGGTGATCGAGCCATCGCTCGTGAGCTTCACGCTCGTCGACGCGCCATTGATCGCGAACCACTCGGTCCACGTGTCGTCGGCGATGCCGTCGAACTCTTCGCCGGTCGCGGTGACGCGCACGAAGTCATAGTTCGCTTCGGTGCGCAGCACCTTGAAGTGCAGGCGCGCGTCCGTCGCGCACCACGGCAAACCGGTGAGCGGCACGTTGTACGTGCGGTTCAGGTTGTTGGTGTACGGATGCGCGGACTGCACGTCGACGTCGACGGTCTGCTGCGACGCATCGCTCTTGCCGAGCTGCATCGGGGTCGACGGCGGAGCGCTCTCGTCGACCTGTCCCTTCGCGTCTTCTTTTGCCGGCGCGGCACACGCGGCGGCAGCGAACATCGTGGCGAGAACGAAGCGAGTCTTCATTGATAGGCGCGGGGTATCAAGATCCCCGGCGGCTCGCAATGAATGTTCTGATGGGGCTGATTCAGGGCGGAGCGTCGCGTGTAGCAAGGTTAAGCGTCATCACACCTGCTACGGACGTCGACGGACCGGTTGGCAACGTCGAGCCGCTGGGCACGTTCTGGTCGTCGAAGCCGACGTACACCATGTACCGGCCGGTTCCCTTGAGCGCGACGTCTGCGCCGGTCAACAGACCCAGGTGCTCGCCGCTTGCCGTTGAATCCCAGGTCACATCGCGCATCGTATCGACCGTCCAGCTGGTGCCCGTGGCCGACTTCGCGTGCAGCACGCCGGTCATGTTGTTGGACTTCACCGGCTGGCTCGAGACGTTGCTCTGGTCGGCCATCCACATCTCGTAGCGGCAGTGCGGCTCGTCGTAAACGACCGACGGTTGGCTGCGCCCGCTGCCCAGCATCGACGCGGTGGCGAGCAAGCTGCTCACGGGCGCTTCCTGGATCGTCCACGTGACCGCATCGGCCGACGTCGCGTGCGCGATGCCATAGCGGTCTCTGGTAGCGCAGTTACTGCCGCTGCAACCAAAGCTCGAGAACCACAAATGATAGGTGCTGCCGACGAGGATGATCTCGGGATCGGCGACGGTACCGTCGGTCGACACCGGATAGACGGCGTTCGCGTCGAGAACCTTGCCGCCATTGCTGGCGACGCGCGTGAACGTGTTGCCGTCGGCGGAGATCGCCGCGCCGATCGCGTAGTCAGGGAACGTGTAGTTCGGGTGCGGGAACATCTGCGACGCGCCGCTGTAGAGCATGACGAACTTGCGGTCCGCCGGTGCGTTTGCGTTGTAGACCACCGAAGGCGCCGCGACGTGGGTCGAGTCCCAGCCGCTCGCGCCGACGGTCAACGCAGGCTGCTCCTGAAAGCTCCACGTCGACAGATCGGTGCTCGTCGCATGACGGATCACCCTCGGCCCGGGCACGCTGAACGTCCCGTGCGGCGACTGGTAATAGAGGTGCCACTTGGTCCCGTCCCAGGTCAGGTCGGGATCGGTGATCGCGGTGTCGAGCTGGTTATCGGCGAACGTGTGCGTGCCGGCGACCATCTTGGGATTCGGCTGCCGGCGATAGAACGAGCCGATCGCACCCTGGGGCAGGCATTGCTGCTGATCCGGCGCGTCGAGATCGATCGCCGGGGCATCTTGCACCACCGACCCGCCATCATCACCACAGGCCATAAGCCCGAACAGAATCCACAGGGTCCGCCGCACAGCGAGAAGGTTTGTCCCATGCGGAATGCCCCCTTGTCACGGCTGGTTTTGTCCGGCATCGTGCCCAACATGAAGTCGCTAGCCTATGTGCTGATGGCCGCAGCCCTGTTCGCAGGGTGCCAGAATGATTCGAAGCTCGACGGTGGCGGCGGCGGTGGCGGCGCCCTCGAAGCTCGCGTGAAGAAGCTCGAGGAGGCGAACACGAAGTACGCCGAGGCGCTCGAGTTCCTTCAGAAGGTCTACCAGCAGCAGAAGGGCCAGCAGCAGCAGCAGGAGCGGGAGGAGCCCGATCCGGCGGCGATGTTCGCGGTCGACATTCAGCAGAGCGTCGCGGCTGGCCTCGTCGAAGGTCCCGCCGCAGGAGCTCCGATCACAATTGTCGAGGCCTGGGACTTTGCTTGACCGTACTGCGAGAGGGTCAGTTTGGCCCTCGAAGAGCTCGTGAAGGAATACGACGGCAAGGTTCGCGTCGTGTTCAAGAATCTCGTCGTTCACCCGCAGGTGACGAATGCCCATCTCGCTGGCTGTGCGGCCGGCAAGCAGGGCAAGTTCCAGAAGTTCAAGGCGGTCTTCTGGGAGAAGGGCTTCAAGGCCCGCAAGATGGATGACGCCAACATCGAGGCGATCGCCAAGGAGATCGGCCTCAACATGGGCAAGTTCAACGCCGACAAGAATGGCGAGGAGTGCAAGCAGCTGCTCGCCGCCGACCAGGCCGAGATGCAGAAGTTCAAGGTGAACTCGACCCCGGCCTTCTTCGTCAACGGCACCTACGTGGGTGGCGCGCTGCCGAAGGAAGCGTTCAAGCAGATGATCGACGAGAAGCTGAAGACCGCCGAGGGTCAGCCCGATTACTACGACAAGGTGATCATGGCGACCGGCGAGAAGCAGTTCAAGTCGAAGGCCAAGTAGCCAGCGTCACTGCTCACGCACGCGGCGCCTCGCAAGGGGCGCCGTTTTCGTTTGTGCGCGCTACGCTTGGACGTGCGCTTCGCCGGACTCTGCTGCGTGCTGATCGCCTGCGAGGGCGAGCCGATGCTGCCCGATGCAGACCCAGACGACCTCGACGGTGACGGCATCGCGAACGCCAGCGACAACTGCGAGCGTCAAAACAATCCCGACCAGCACGACGAGGATGGCGACGCGATCGGCGACGCGTGTGACAACTGTGTGGCGACGGCCAACCCGACGCAGGCCGACACGACCGAGGTCGCGGTGAATGCGTTCGAGGATGGCGTCGGCGATGCGTGCGACTACCGGCCGGGGCTCGCCGGCGATCAGGTCGGCGCGCTGTTCACGTGGGCGGCACCCGAACAGATGAACGCGTGGACCGGCACCGGCTGGACGATCGACGGCGACGAGCTGCGCACGACCGGAACGGCGCGCTGGCAGATCAAGCGCGGCGAGATGGGCGACGGGCTGATCGTCGTCGCGCGGATGACGTCCGTCGATCTCGCGAACGGCGCGCTCACGCTCGTGATCGACGGGGATGGCATCAATGCCGGGCTGACATGCACGCTGCAACAGGGCAGCGGTGGCGAGGAGCTCGTCGCACGCGAGCTCGGTGGCGCGATGAGCACGGCCAATGTTCCGGCGTCGGATCCGCTCATGCCGCGCACCCTGGTCGCGTGGCGGCGGCTCACGCGGGTGACTGACGAGCTGGAGTGTCGCGTGGAGCGCGGTACGACGACGACTGAGGCATCCATCGTCCTGATCGACGACACGATCATCGGTGCGTATTCGATCGCTTCGAGTGGCGCGAGCGCTTCGCTGTCGTCGGTTATCGTGCTGACGACGCCCGGCCCGAAGTACCCCTAAGTGTAGGTAATCCTTGCGCAAGCAGGGCCCAGTTGATCTGTTGGGTTTCATAAGCCGGACTGGTAAGGTCCGCGCCACGCAGATGGAAACCAAGTCTCTGGAACGCGTCGTGATTCGCTTTGTGGGCGATTCCGGCGACGGCATGCAGCTCACCGGTAGCGAGTTTGCGAAGGCCGCGGCTGAAGCCGGCAATGACATCTCGACGTTCCCCGATTTCCCCGCCGAGATTCGTGCACCGGCCGGCAGCTTGTTCGGTGTGTCGGGATTTCAGCTGCACTTCTCGTCGTCCGAGATCCACACGCCGGGTGACGCACCCGATGTTCTCGTCGCGATGAACCCGGCGGGGCTCAAGACGAACCTCAAGGATCTGATCGAAGGCGGCACGCTGATCGTCAACACCGGCGCGTTCAACGAGGCGAACCTCAAGAAGGCCAGCTACGCGTCGAACCCGCTCGAGGACGGCTCGCTCGACAAGTACAAGGTCCACGCGGTCGACATCTCGCACCTGACGATGACGGCGCTCGACGACTCGGAGCTGACGAACAAGGAGAAGGGTCGCAGCAAGAACTTCTTCGCGCTCGGTCTGGTGTTCTGGATGTACGGCCGCGAGGTCGAGGGCGAGATTCGCCGCATCCACCAGCAGTTCGCGAAGAAGCCGGGCTACGGCGACGCGAACGTCAAGGTCTTCAAGGCCGGCTACCACTACGGCGAGACCGCCGAGGTGTTCCAGACGGTCTACAAGGTCGCACCGGCGGTGTTCGCGCCCGGCACCTACCGCAACATCACGGGCAACGAAGCGATCGCGCTCGGCCTCGTCGTCGGTGCAGAGCTCGCCGGCAAGAAGCTGTTCTACTCGGGCTATCCGATCACGCCCGCGTCGTCGATCCTGCACTCGCTCGCCAAGTACAAGAACTTCGGTACGATGACGTTCCAGGCCGAGGACGAGATCGCAGCGATGGGCGCAGCGCTCGGCGCGGCGTTCGGCGGCTCGATCGCGGTCACCGCATCGTCGGGCCCGGGCATCGCGCTCAAGGGTGAAGCGATGGGCCTCGGTGTGATGACCGAGCTCCCGGTCGTGATCCTCAACATCCAGCGCGGCGGTCCGTCGACCGGACTTCCGACGAAGACCGAGCAGAGCGATCTGTTGCAGTCGCTGTACGGCCGCAACGGCGAGTCGCCGCTGCCCGTGCTCGCCGCGAAGTCGCCGGGCGATACGTTCTACTGCGCCATCGAGGCGGTGAAGATCGCCACGCGCTACATGACGCCGGTGATCCTGCTGTCGGACGGCTACATCGCGAACGGCTCCGAGCCGTGGCCGCTGCCGAACCTGAGCGCGCTGCCGCGATTCGACGTCATGCACCGCACCGACCCGACGGGCTACTTCGTGTACCAGCGCGACGAGCGCACGCTCGCTCGCTCGTGGGTCATCCCGGGCACGCCGGGTCTCGAGCACCGCATCGGCGGTATCGAGAAGGACGCGCTGACCGGCAACATCTCGTACGCGCCGGAGAACCACGAGAAGCAGACGAAGACTCGCCAGGCCAAGGTCGACCGCATCGTGCAGGATATCGGCGAGCTCGACATGGCGGGTCCCGAGTCGGGGGACGTTCTGCTGATCGGCTGGGGCGGTACCTACGGCTCGCTCCGTCAGGCGCAGACCACGCTGGCGTCACAGGGCAAGAAGGTCACGCACGCGCACGTGCGCTGGCTGGCGCCGCTCGAGCCCGGCCTCGAGAAGATCATCCACAACTTCAAGCACGTGATCGTCGCCGAGCTCAACATGGGCCAGCTGCGCGGGGTCATTCGCGACAAGTTCCTCGTCAACGCGATCGGCCTGAACAAGATCCAGGGCATGCCGTTCAAGATCCGCGAGATCATCGAGGCCGTCGATCGCCAGCTCGAGACGCCACCGAGCGCTCACCCCACTTCCCAACCCCACGCGAATGCGTAGAGGCAATCATGTCTGAAGCAGTGAAGCTCAAGCTCAGCAAGAAGGACCTCGAGTCCGACCAGGACGTTCGCTGGTGCCCGGGCTGCGGTGACTACGCGATCCTCGCGACGGTTCAGCGCACGCTCGCCACGTTTGGCATCAAGCGGGAGAACACCGTGTTCATCTCGGGCATCGGCTGCTCGAGCCGGTTCCCGTACTACATGAACACGTACGGCTTCCACACGATCCACGGCCGCGCGCCGGCGATCGCCACGGGCCTCAAAATCACGCGCCCCGATCTCGACATCTGGGTCGTCACCGGCGACGGCGATGGTCTGTCGATCGGCGGCAATCACATGATCCACGCGCTGCGCCGCAACGTGGACCTCAAGATCATGCTGTTCAACAATCAGATCTACGGTCTGACGAAGGGGCAGTACTCGCCGACCAGCACGATGGGCACGCGTGCACCGTCGACGCCGAGCGGCTCGATCGACTTCCCGCTCAACCCGATCTCACTCGCACTCGGCGCCGGCGCCACGTTCATCGCGCGCTGCGCGGACACCGACGCGAAGCTGATGGCGAAGATCCTCGAGGAGGCCTACCGCCACAAGGGCTCGGTGTTCATCGAGTTCCTTCAGAACTGTCCCGTGTTCAACGACGGCGTCTGGGAAGGCGTCAAGGACGACCCGGCCGGCCGCCAGATCGCGCTCGTCGAGGGCAAGCCGCTCGTGTTCGCCGGTGGCACCAAGGGCATCAAGCTCGGCGCCGGCCTCGTGCCCGAGATCGTCGATGTCGTCGATGGTGACACGTCGCAGCTGCTCGTCCACACCGAGCGTGGCTCGACGCTGTACGCGAACCTCCTCGCGCAGCTCATGACTCCCAACTTCCCGATGCCGATGGGCGTGCTGTATCGCCACGACAAGCCGACCTACGAGCAGCTCGCGAACGCGCAGGTTGCCGAGGCGATCGAGAAGCAGGGCCCGGGCGACCTCGGCAAGCTCATGATCTCGGGCATGGTGTGGGAAGTCGGCGCCGACGGTACGCGGTCCTCGTAGCCGCAGTGCTCGCCTTGGCGAGCTGTACGGCGGGTCCGCCCCCCGGATTCTCGGACGGCGATCAGTGGACCATTCCGCTGGTCGCGCCACTCGAGGACGGGCTGCTGCTTGTTCCCGCGCTCGTGAACGGCAAGGGCCCGTTCGTGTTCGCGATCGATCCAGACTCGCAGGTCTCGGCCGTCGATCAGCAAGTGGTCACCGAGTCAGACGCACGTACCGGCGAGGGGCCGCGCCTGCTCGACGAGACCGACACCGAACGGCCGCGCTTCTACGCCGAGATCCTCGAGTGGCAGCTCGGCTCGCTCACGGTGAAGCAGAAGCCCGCGCAGCTCGTTCCCAAGGGAACCTTCGACACCGCGGGCCGCCGGATCCACGGCCTGATCGGGCGCGACATCATCGCCGACTCGGTCGTGTTCGCATTCGACCGCGAGCTCGGCCTCGTGACGCTCACCACGGTGAAGATGTTCAAGGTGCCACCTCGCGCGACGACGCTCTCCTACGAGCTGCTCTCGAGCCAGATCCAGAATGCCGAGGTGCAGCCGGTATCGCGCAAGCTGGTGACGGCCGCGATCAACGGCGTGCCCTTCACGCTGCACACGGACTTCGGCATGGTTGCGAGCCAGCTCCGCATTCGCTCGTTCGGGACGGCGCAGATGCCGCCGGCGTCGGTGTCCGGCGACTCGGGTGTGGTCGACGAGGTTGGCACCCCTCGCAAGGTCGACGTGCAGAGCGTGGCCATGTCCGTGTCGATCGCGAACAACACCCTGCGTGCCAGCAACGTCGGGTTCGTGCCCTACGGCGACAAGCGCTGGCGCGAGCAAGATCTCGAAGGCACGCTCGGCCTCGACTTCTTCTCGCAGTTCGAGGTCGCGGCGAACTGGCACGACCAGCGGCTGTACGTCTCACCGCGCACCCCCGCGACGCTTCCCGCGCGGCTGTCGCGCTGGCAGTCCAAGACGCTCGCGAGCTGCGCGGCGCCGGGCTGCGTGAAGGTCACGCTGATCGATCCGGTCGCGAACAAGCCGCCCGAGGAGATGCCAGCGACGCATCCGGGCCTCGTGGTCAGCGTCGTGCGCGAGGAGGTCGCCAAGCACATGCAGCTCGAGGTGTTGATCGCGGTGCACCCGGCGCCAGGCAAGCCGGTGCTGAAGTGGCTCGTCGCGAGCTTTCCGCCAGATATCGATCGCGCAATGACCCACCTGAGCTCCGACTACCTCGGCGCCACGCTCACCGTCGTCGATGCGAGCCCGTTCCCGCGTGAGTGCCCGGCCGAGGGCGCGTGCGTCGATCGCGTCGCGCCGCCGAGTCAGTAAGTCTCGACCGCGCCGTACGTGATCGCGACCACCTACGCGAGCGCGGTGCGGTCTTCCTCGAGGGGCGCCGGCATGTCGACCTCTTCCTCGACCATCTCGTGTTCCGTGGCCTCGGCGATGAGCATCTCGACCTTCGCGGGATACTTCGAGATCTCCAGGAACTTGAGCTCGACCGCGCGCTCCTTCGTGCGACCCGGATTGCGGCCCTTACCGCCGCCGGTGAGGTAGTAGGAGTAAACGCTCGGGTACTTCGCGATCGCGGGCTTCAAGAACTCTTCCTTGAGACAATCCTCCGCGGGATTGCGCGAGCCCGCACGCTCCGCACGGTGATAGGCGTCGCTGACGATGCCTTCGCCCGCGTTGAACGCCATCGTCGTGAGCGCGGTGCCGTTCTCGCCGGTCGCGTCGACGCCGAGCCGCTCGAGCGCAACCCGCTTGTCGCGCAGAGCTGCCGTGCCGACGAGGATGTTGACGCGACGATCGTAGCGGAACGCGTGGAACCCGTATTTCGCGAGCTCGGAGTGATTGTTCTGTGTGTTCTTCCACGTCTCGTGCGTGACCTGCATGAGACCCGACGCCGAGTTGCGACCACCGTCTCGCTGACTCGCACCAGCGTTCGCTGTCGCGATGCCGCGCGACTCGTGCGTGATCACCGCGAGGATGTCGACCTCGGGAACGCCGTACCGCTTCGAGGCCTCCTCGATCGCCTTCGCGTCCTGCTTCGCGACGCGGTCCATGACGCGGCCCTCGGGCGACAGCGGCTCGTCGCTGCCGCGATCGTTGCCATAGGCGCGGTCGGATGCCGTGGCTGCGGCCGCGGCGCCGCCAGTGAAGATCGCCGGTAGCGGACCCGCTGCGGCGAACCGCACCGGACTCGCGGTCTCTTCACCATCGAGCTCTGCCGTCTCCGCTTCGGTTTCGATTCCGGGACTCTCTTCTCGACTACGTTGCACGCATCGATGGTAACCAGGCCGTGGTGCATCGATCGAGTGTTTCTTGCGGGAAGAATTCGTCGGCGCTCGGCGTAGCCAGCGTGTTCTTCCTCGCTTGCGGGTCGACCCCGAGACCGATCGCGAATGTTTCTCACCCGTCGTGGCCGGCGGCGGTGAGCCTGACCTGGGCGGTGTCGCCGGCGACGGTGCCGCATCCGAAGTGGCCCGACACGTTCGTCGCGCCGGTCGAGCTCGAGGTCACGATCGGCGCCGTCACACGGCGCGTGAAGCTCGAGCCGCAGCAAGGCTCGCTGTTCCCGCACAACCAGCCGGTGTGCCGGACCACCGCATACCCGCTCGAGCCGGGCGAGGTCGCCAAGATCACGTTCGACGAGGCCGGCACCGGGGGCTATTTCGTTCGCCGCACGCAGGCCGACCGGCTCGAGATCGGGCGCTGGTCCGCGAGCGACGGGGGGGCCCGAGGCGAGCAGGCAGTCTCGACGGTCGAGGTCCCGGCGCACGTCAAGGTCCACGAAGCGATCGTCCTGGTCACGACCAGCGGCGAACGCACGGCACTCGAATGCCCACCCCCAAGTCCTTGACCCACGCGCCGGGTGGGGGAAGATCTCGCCGATGTCCACGAACCTGGTATCGGCAGACGACGTCGAGAAGACGATCGCGGCATTCACGCGGCTCGATCAGCGCGGCGACAAGAAGGCGATGAACAAGCTCGCCCAGCGGCTCCAGAAGGAGCAGCCGTTCCTGCTGCAGTACGCGGCAGCGGTTCGCGGCGAGCATGGCGACACCGTCGGCGAGGCCGCCGTGTTCTACGCGACGCTGGTGTGGGCGATGTTCGACCGCGGTCGCGATGGCACGCTGCCGCGTCTCACCGGAGGAAATCTCGGGGCGGCCGATCAGGTGGTCACCGAGGCGCTCGGCACCGTCGAGGGGCTCGCCGACAAGCCCGTACACGAGCGCGTCGCGCCTGCGCTGGTCGCGACGCAGCCGCAGATCTACGCCAAGCTAGCCGAGCTCCTCTCCGAGGACGTCAAGGAGGCCGCGATGTCTGCGGAGACGGCGAGCACGATCATCAAGCCGACGCAGGTCGTGATCGAAGCGTTCGATGCTGCGCTCACGGGGCGCCGCCCGGGCGAGCGCCAGGGAACCGTCGTGGCCAACGACAAGGTCGGCCGCAACGAGCCGTGCCCGTGCGGGAGCGGCAAGAAGTACAAGAAGTGCCACGGCGAAGCGGCCTGACCGCGACGGGAAGTAGCTCTCAGCCGAGGCCGTCGACGCGAATCCACGGACCGGCGGTGTACGGGAACGACTGGTCGAAGTGGACGTGCGCGACATACCACAGCGACAGGTCCTGCCCGTCGAGCGGTTCGTCGCCGACGTAGGCCGCCGGAAACGGTGCAGCGCCCGCCGCGCTGCGCGGGGAGTACGGCGCCCATTCGCCATCGTGATAGCGAATCGCGAAGACTTCCGCGTCGTCCCAGCTGTGGGGGCGAATGTTGATCGAGGCCTTCGATCCGAAGTCGACCTGGCGCCAGACGTTGCCCTGCTCGTCGGCTTCGCCCGAGTAGGGGAACCAGCCCTCGGTCTCGACGCGCTGCCAGCGACCGTCCTCGAAGCGCTCGAACGCATCTTGCTCGGCGCCGTCGAGATCGAAGTCGAAGCGGAAGTGCGGGTGATACGTGTGCTGATCGTGCACCCCGGGCCCGTAGATCGTGAGCCATGGACACAGGCGACCGTCGTCGTGAAAGCGCCACAGCTGCGTGTACGAGTACGGACCGGACGCGAACGTGGCCGACAGCTCGACGCCGCCGCGGAATGACTGTACGCGCACCGGACCTTGCAGCGTGCGGGTGCCGAGCGGCGTCCACCACGGACCGTGCACTTCAGTCGACTCGGATTCGACATCGAGTGACTCGCGCTGATGGTCGACGGTGACGTAGGGCAGCGAGCCTTCCCACAGCACGCGCTTACCCTTGTAGTCGGCGAGGTAGATCATGATTCCGGCGGACTCGGTCAGCCGCCAGTGAAACTTCCAGTTCGCCTCGGTGATCACGTTACTCATCACCACTGCTCCGCCGGGACCACCTGGGTCACCTGTTGATCGATCAAGTCGACGACTGCGATGAGCGAGCTGTGCCCGCCGTCGCGCCCGTAGATCACGGCGGCCGAGCGCCGCGAGAACGCCAGCTCGTTTGCTGTGCGTCCCCAGTAGTGCATCACCGACTGCGGCATGTCGCCGATCGCGAGCTGGCTGCTGACGCGCTCGTCGGTGGCCGCGATCGAGATCGCGATCGCTTCTTCCTCGCGCGACAGCATCGGCTGACCACGCGTGAGCTCGAGGTGCGCGACCACGCCGGCATCGAGATCGACGCACGCGTCGACCGCGCGATCCTGCGAGTAGTCATACGCGACGACGCGCGCGAGCCGGTGACCGGCCATCCAGTGCGGCGGCTTGACCACGAGCGGCTCGGTGCAGATGATCCGGTAGCGGCCGATCTTGGCCATCGTGCTGAGCCGGCGGTCTTCGATCAGCGTGCGGAGCGCATCGGCGACCTCACCGGGGGTGAGCGGGTCGAACAGCGCGGGGTCGTTGGCCACGACATCCGCGGTCTTCGCCGGCTTGGCCGACTTGGCGGTTTTTCCGTTGGCCTTGGCGGTGCTCGCGGCGGGGCGCTTGGCGGCGGCTTTCGGTTTTCCCTTGCTGGGCTTGGGTTTACCGGCGGTCTTCGATGCGGCCATGGCGCGGACTATCACACATTTCCCGATGAAAATTCTTAGATCCTGCGTCCCGGTGGGGCGTTTGAACGGACATGCGAATGCTCGTCGCCTCCCTCCTGTTCGCCACGGCCTGCTCATCCGCCCACGCCGATCAGGTGGCCGGTCCACAGCCGCCGGGACCGCGGATCGCGCTCGGCATCGCCGGCGAGAAGAGCCGCGCGCCTTACGACGTGCAGGTGATCACCCAGAGTGGCGAGACCGCACCGACCTACGCGCTCAAGGATCGCTTCTACGTTCAGGGCAACCTGAACGAGCGCTACCAGATTCGCGTCACCAACCCGACCGCTCGCCGCGTCGAAGCCGTCGTCACCGTCGATGGTCTCGATGTTGTCGATGGTGAGTCCGGTGACCTGCGCAAGCGCGGCTACATCGTTCCCGCCTACGGCGAGGTTCGCATCGAAGGTTTCCGCACGTCGCTCGCTGACGTCGCGACGTTCCGCTTCTCGTCGGTTGACGGCTCGTACGCCGGCAAGAAGGGCAAGGCGCGCAACGTCGGCGTGATCGCCGTTGCGATCTTCGAGGAGACGGCGCCGCCGCCCGACCAGCAGATCATCGTCGGCGACACCCGTCCGATGCCGCGCCCGCACCGTGGTGGTTGGGACGAGGATGCCGCTGACGGCGGCCGCGCTCCTGCCGAGGCAGAAGAGTCCGCTCCGCGCGACCGCGTATCGTCGAAGTCGGCCGAGAAGCGCCGCGTCGCGCCGTCTGCTGATGCTGCGGCGACCGGTCACGTCGGTGGTGGTGTTGCGTCGCGCCCGTCGGTGGCGCCGCCTCACCCGCGCCACGACGGCGACGACATGTATCAGCCGCCGCCTCCGCCGGAGAGCAACCCGGCGCCGCGCACCAACCGCCCGGGCCTCGGCACCGAGTTTGGTGAGCAGCGTTACTCGGCCGCGAGCTACACGAAGTTCGTGCGTGCGAACAACCGGCCGATCGCGATCGCCGAGCTTCGCTACAACGACGTCCCGGGCCTGATGGCGCTCGGCATTCCGGCTGCGCAGCTCCCCGACGAGGGCGAGATCATGGTGCGCGAGACGGCGGACCCGTTCCCCGGCGACAACTTCGCTCGCGCACCGCGCTGAGCTCCGCCGCTACGGCGACGCGTTTGGATCTTCTTCGCAGTCGTCGTACGGGTTCTTGAGTCCGGCGACGCAGAACCGAGCACGCGTCGCGGTGCACATCACCGCGGTGAGGTTGCCGTCGAAGTGAACCTCGACGGTGCCCTTGTGGCGCGCCGTCTTGCACTCGATCTTGATCTTGCTGCCCCAGCGGTCGGTGATCTTCACGCCGCTCGGGCCGCGATAGTTCGGGCCGATGTAGACGTCGGCCTCGCCCGGCCGCGTGAGGATCTCGACCGTCACGTTGCCCTTGCGATCGGCGCCGGGACGCAGCGTCGTGCCACCGACCCCGGCATCCCGCGCCGGGCGGCCGGTGAGCTTGGTGCCCGCATCGACGGGAACCTCGACCACGACCTCGGCGTCGAGAGGCTCGACCACGCCGGCATCCTGGACTTCGGCGATCATCGCAGCGTCGTGCTGGGTGGTCGCGACCTTGTCGTCGCCGCCGCGCAGTTTCATGATCAACAGCACGGCACCACCGGCGCCGAGCACGAGCATGAGCAGCCCGGCGATGAGCACGGGCCAGCGCGAGCGCCGGTCCATGTCCTCCGCCGAACCGTCGTAGACGTGATCGAACGACACCAGTGAGGCCGGCGTCCCGACGAACTGCGGCTCGTGCAACGGCCGGGTCGGCGGCTTGGCGCGGCGGGGTCCGACGTTGGTCGTCGGGCCGGTAGGGATGCCTTCCGCTGGCGTTCCGGGGAACGTCATCGCCGGCGGCCCGATATCCGGAATCGTGTGGCTCTCCAGCTGCACGTGCTCGAGTGCGAACAGCAGCTCCGCCATCGTGGCGAACCGATCCTCGCGCTTCTTCTCGAGCGACTTCATCACGATCTTCTCGAGCTCGTCGGGAATCTGCTGCTCGGGGCTCGCCTTGCTCGGCGGTGTGACCGGGTCGAGCATCACCATCGCGATCGTGCGCACGGTGCTCTTGTTCTTGAACGGTACGCGCCCGACGATCATCTCGTAGAGGATCACGCCGAGTGCGTAGACGTCGACGCGCGCATCGGTGTCGCTGCGGCCGGCCGCCTGCTCGGGTGACATGTACTCGGGCGTGCCGAACACGGCGCCCTGCTTGGTCAGGCGCGGCCCGACGGCGGTGCCTTCGATCGGCTGCACCTTCGCGATCCCGAAGTCGACGATCTTGACGAAGTCGGGCCGGCCCTCGCGCTCGGTGAGGAACACGTTCTCGGGCTTGAGGTCGCGGTGAACGATGCCCTTGGCGTGCGCCGCGACGAGCGCACGCGCGATCTGCGACGCGATGCGGATGGTGCGCTCGTGAGGGAGCGGCGCGCCCTCTTTGATCACCTTCGACAGCGTGGAGCCGTCGATGAGCTCCATCACCTGGTACGTCATGCCGTCCTCGGTGTTTCCGAAGTCGGTGACGTCGACGATGTTGGGGTGACCGATGCGCGATGCGGCGCGCGCCTCCTGGATGAAGCGCTTGACCGTGGCCTGGTCGCGCATGACCTCGCGCTTGAGAACTTTGATCGCGAGCGGACGCTCGATCACGGTGTGCTTGACCGCGAACACGACGCCCATGCCGCCTTCGCCGATCTTGCGCTGCACGTAGTAGCGACCGTCGAGCGTCTCGCCGATCAGCCGGTCGTACTCGCTGACGCGACGACGCATGTGCGAGATCGCCTCGGCGGTGCCCTCGGCGGCAGCTGCCGAGACAGCATGCACGATCGACTTTTCCGCGACCTGCGTGTCGCTTTCGCTCGCCGATCGCATCTGCGTCGACACCACCGTCGGTGAGTCGGGGCCGCCCGCCGCGAGCGGCTTGCCGTCGAACGGGCAGAAGCCCGGCTCGGCGAACGAGCGCTTACACGCCGAGCACTGGTAGGTCATCTAGGGCAGGTGGTCGTAGAGCGTGGTGCGGTAGTACGCGAAGATTTCGCTGTCCGCGCCGACGACGAGGATCGTGCTGCCGTTGAACGTCATCGTCGTGACGGTGCGGCCGAACAGCTGACCGGACTTTGGCTGCGCATCGTGGAGCGAGAGTGCCGGGGTTGCGTCGAGCACGCCCGACGTCGGCGCGAACGTGTGCAGATCGACCGCGCCAGCGGCGACACCCTTGACCGAGCGGTCCGGGACGCCGAGCACGAGATAGGTCTGGCCTTCGAGCACGGCGAGCGTCGACGTGCGGAGACCCTCGACGGTGAGCGTGGTGCCCACCTGCATCAGGTCCGACAGCTGCACGACGAACACCGAGGCGCTCCGCGTGACGGTCGGGTGACCGGTCAGGATCGCGAAGCCGCCGGCGACATGAACGCGCGCGCCGGCGGTCGGCATGAGCGCTACGGCCGGCGTGAATGCGCTGGCCGGGGTCGGCAGGCTGCCGCCGGTGCACGGTGTCAGCGCCGTGAGCGGGTAGCTGAACAGCGAGCCGCTCTTGCTCCACACCCAGAGGTTGGTGCCGTCGTGGTCCATCGCCGCGACCTGCAGCGGCATGCTGTTGTTGTCCATACCGGTGCACGCGACCGGTGTGCCGCCCGTCGGCGGGATGGAGTACAGCGAGTTGCCGGCGGCGAACACGAAGTCGTGGCCAGTGCCGGCCGGAACGAAGATCGCGGCGTCTGGCGTGGGGGCCGGGTTCACAGCGGCGGCGAACTCGAGCGCGACGGGCGCGGTGGCCGTGCCGAACAGCACCGCGAAGTTGCCGCCCGTGATCGAGCGCTCGATGAGGCCGATGCGTCCCGTCGGATCGGTGGCGAACACCGGTGGCTCGGAGATTGCACCGATCTTCTGGGTGCCGAGGTCGACCGGGTTCGCGCCCACGTCGGCACCGCCATCGGTGTCGTACTCGAGCGTCGAGAAGAATGCGTTGTCGTCGCTGACGACCGCGAGCACGCCGCCCGAGGCTCCCGTCGAGACGCCGGCGATCGCAACCGCGTAGTCGCTCGAGCCGATGTCGGGATCCTCGGTCGAGCGAACCCAGGTCTCGCCTTCGAGGTCGTCGAAGTCAGTCCACTTGCACGCGCCGAGGAGCGACGTGGCTGCGAGTGCTGCGAGCAGATAAGTGCGCATCAGAATCGACCTCCGAATCCGAGGCCCGCGAACTCTTTGCTGACCTGCGGGGTCAGCGCCACCGAGCTCGCTCCGACGTCGGCAACCGACTCGGGCCCCTTGTCGCGGAACGTGTAGTAGATCGCGGTGAGCAGCGCGATGCCGCCAACGGCGAAGCATGCGTCGGCCGAGATCGCGTAGACCTTGCCCTTGAAGAAGCGCGGGTCGTTGTTGTCGACCGGCGGCATGCCGGCCGCGATGTCCTTCTCGAGCTCGCTCTTGATGTTCTTGCTCTGCGTGCCGAGGTACGCTCCGGCGCCGCCGAAGATGCCGGCGAACACGTACGCGACGATCGCGTCGCCGCGGCCCGGCGTCGGCGCCATGCTCACGAGCTTCACGGTGCTCTCTTGCCGGGGCTGGATCTGGACGCGCTTGCGCACGCTCTTGTAGCCGTCGCGCTTGATGTCGACGACGTGTGCGCCCTCGGGAACATTCTTCAGACACGGGCCTCGCTCGCACAGCAGCTGACCGTCGAGGTAGATCCGGGTCTCGTCGATACCGCGTCCGGTGACCGTGAGCTTGCCGACGGGGGAGCCCGAGAGCGTTGCCTTGATCGCCTTCGTCTCGCCCGGGGCGATGTCGATCGTCTCGGTGTACTCGCTGTAGCCCTCGGCGGAGATCCAGAACGTGTGCTTGCCGGGCTTGATGTTCTGACCGGGAACGAGCGGCGTCTTGCCGACCGCGCCGATCGACTTGTCGTCGATGTAGATGTCGGCACCGGGCACGTTCGACGTGACCTCGATCCACGCGAGGTAATCCTCCTGCGCCATCACGCTGACCACCTGGATGAGCTTGCTGGGGTCGGCGGCGATCACGGTCTCGAGCGGCTTGTAGCCTCGCTTCTCGATGATCAGCTTGTGCTCGCCCTCGATCGAGCCCGACCACGGCGTCTCGCCGAACTTGCCGTTCTTCTTGTCGTCGAGATAGATCGTCGCGTTCTGCGGCTCGGTCACGATGACCACGAGACCGCGGACCTTCACATCACCGAGCTGCTGGACCTCTGCCGATGCGGCCACGGGGGCGGCGGCGCTGCCCGCTCCGTCGCCGGAGCCGGTGCCCGCCTTCGCGAGATCCTCGACGCGTTTGATCTCTGCCTCGAGGACGCCGATCGCTTTCTCGACCTTCGGCTTGTCCTGCGCGGTCGGCTCTTCCTTGATGTACTGGCGATAGAACTCGACCGCCTTCTTGTACGACTCGACGTCGGACGTCTTCTTGCCCTTCATGTGGAAGGACGCGGCGACGTTGTAGAGAAACTGCGGGAATGGCCGCGCAGCGTAGGCTTCCTGGAAGCCTTTGGCCGCGGCGTCGTAGTTGCCTTGCAGATACTCCGTCTGCGCGGCATCGAACGAGGCCTGTGCCTTCTTGAGCGCATCTGGTGATTGCGCCCAAACCGGTGTCAGCGACAGCGCCAAGATCGCGAGCCCAATCGCGATTAGTCCGCGTAATTGCATAGTGATCTCACCCCGAGTAAGGGCCAAATCGTATCACACGGGCGAGCTGACAAACGTGACGTTGGCCTCGATGGGCTCACGGTTCGTCCGGCTGCGGTTGGCCGGGGCGTCCGGGGCGGCATAACCGAGCGCGATCCCGAACAGGATGATGTCCGTTTCGGGGATGGGTAGCCGGGCACGGAGCGGCTCGGGGTACGCAGCGACCGACGCCATCGCGCACATATCGACGCCGAGTGCCGTCGCTGCCGTCATCACGTAGCCCAGCCACACGCCGACGTCGATGTAGACGTATGGCCCGAGGCGCCTATCGCATGCGACCACGGCCATGTGGGGCGCGTCGAAGAAACCGTAGTTGCGCAGCCACGCGTCGTAGCGGCCGGCCTTGTCCTCGCGGGCGATGCCCATGGCCGTATACAGCGCGGCCCCGCAGGCGATCCGGCGCTCCTTGTACGGCGGCGGATAATCGAGCGGGAACGGCAGCTCCGAGTGCGGGATCCCGGTCTTGGCTGCATTCACCATCTCCGCCGACAGCTCGGCAGTCACCGGCGGCTCGGTCACGAATACATGCCAGGGCTGCACGTTGCACCAGCTCGGTGCGCGCTGCGCGGCGCCGAACAGCTGCGTCAGCGTCCCGCGATCGATCGGCTCGGGGCGAAACGCACGAACGCTGCTGCGCTCGGTCCAGCGCTCCTGCAGCTCGTCGATCAGCGGGCGGCTCACTTCTGCCTCTTCAAGTTCTTGAAGCGGAAAATCCCTGTCGTGTGCCCGTCGCTGAAGTGAACCCCGAGCCCGTAATTCCCGACGATGTGCATGTCCGTGACGCTGATGTCCTCGGGAACCGTCTTCGGGTCGAGGATGCGCTCGCCCGTCGCCTCGGACTGGCAGTTGGCGCACGTGCACGATAGCCGCAGCTCGCGAACCGGCCAGAGGTCCTCGTCCTTGGGGTCGCCGCCTTCTTCCCAGATGAATCGCACCTCGCGCTTTCCGAGGCCGATGATTTCAAGCGGCATGGGCATGTGGCGCGTATAGTGCCGCGGTGCCCAGCCGTCAACGTCGTTCGCTGTCGATGCCTCGCACGTCGGGGCGAATTCACCGCGACGGCAAGACCGAGACGGCCACCGCGATCGTAGCCGCGCTCGAGGCTGCGCAGCAGGACAAGGAAACGGCCGACACCCTCACGCACCCGTTTCACACCTATCCGGCGCGCCTCCATCCCGCGACCGCGAAGATCCTCGTCGAATTCCTGGGCGAGGGCGCCACGCGCAACCAGCCGATCGTCGATCCGTTCTGCGGCTCGGGCACCGTCCTCGTCGAGGCGCGCGCCAACGGCTTCCGTGCGATCGGCTCCGATCTCAATCCGCTCGCCGTCCTCGTCGCGCGCGCCAAGACCTGGACCGCGCCGCCGCGCCGCCGCCGCGACCTCGCCGATGCCGGCTTCAACATCGCGTCGGCTGCGCTCGCCCAAGGCAAGGCTGCGCGTCGTGGCGGTGCCGATGCCGAGCCCGCGCCCATGCGCCGTGTCGCCGGCTTCGATCCCAACGCGCGCAACCGGCGCCTCGCCTCGTGGTACGCGCCGCACGTCCGTCGCGAGCTCGAAGATATCGCCGCTCGCATCGAAGCGCTTCGTCACGACGATGCCGAGCTCGCCAGCATCCTCATCGCCTGCCTGTCCGGCATTCTCTACAAGGTCAGCTCGCGCACCAGCGACACCGATCCCACGTGGATCAAGCGCAACATCGCGCGTGGCTTCGCGGCCCGCCTGTTCGGCCAGCGCCTCGAGCTCCTGCTCGCGGGCCTCGACGACATGTCGAAGATCCACGGCAGCCCGCCCGAGATCGCCGAGCTCGATGTTCGCAAGCTCAACACCCTGGTCCCCGACGGCAGCGCCGCGGCCGTGATCACCTCGCCCCCGTACGCAGGCACCTACGACTACGCCGAGCAGCAGCGCCTGCGCTTCGACTTCCTCGGGCTGCGCCACCGCGAGCTCGATGATGGCGAGCTCGGCTCGCGTCGCGACTTCGACGACGATCCGGCCGACGCGCACCGGCGCTGGAAGAAAGCGCTCGTCGGTTTCATCGGTCTCATCGCCGCGACGCTGGCCCCGAACCGCGCCGCCGCGATCGTGATCGGCGACTCGATGGCCAAGGGCCGTGGCATCTACGCCCTCGACGATGTGCGCGAGGCGATTCCTGGCGATCTCGCGCTCGAGGCCTGGGCCTCGCAGGAGCGCCCGATGCTCGGCACCGGCGAGAAGCGCGCCTTCGAGCATCGTCCGAAGGCCGAGCACATCATCGTGCTGCGCCGGATCTAGCGCGGCCCGGCCGCTCGATTCTGCTCGACCTCATTCGCGGTCAGCGCGCGACGAGATCCGCAACGGCTGTCCAACGCGCGCTCGACACCGTCGATGAACGTGCGGCGCATTTCGCCGGGTTCGCTCGCGAGCGAACAAACACAGCCACGCATGTAGCGCGCTCAGCGCGTGCGAATGACGCCGTTCGGCTGGAAATCTGGCGAAATTGCCGACGGGGTGAGCGATGGCGTCCGGCCTGCTGGAGTGTACGTCTGAAAAAATCCGACGCTGCCACCACCGCCGCCTCCTGTGGCTGGGGTCTGCGTCGGTTTTTTCCCAGAAGTTGGTGCGCTCGAACCGACTCCCCCGTTTCCGCCGGCACCCTCGTTGTTGAACGGATTTCCACCACGCGCTCCATCAGTGTCTGACAGCGAGCCATCCTGGCCACGGCTACCGTTGGTTTGATCAGCGCGCATGCCGGCTCCGCCACCGCCGCCATTCGCAAACATCATTCCCGTCACTGCGATTTCTTTTCCCTGCAGCACGACGTACCCACCCGCTCCGCCACCTGCACCAGGGAAGGAAGCGAGCGCGAGAAGGCCGCCCATACCCCCACCGCCACCTGCGTCGATCGTGCCGCGAACCGTGAGAGCCGAGCGACATGAGACAAGAGTTCCCGCGCCACCGCCGCCGCCTCCAAAGAGTGGCTCTTGACCCGGATTGCCTCCTTGGGCTGCAGCGGCTCCGCCAACTAGCACGGCGAGAAACGAAGGGTCTGCCGCTTGTGCACCACCGTTGGCGGCTCCTCCATCCTGTGTGTCTGTCGCGCCCGGAGCGCCTGCGGTCTTGCCACCTGCACCACCGCCACCTGGCTTGGCATTGTTTCCCATCGTCGTCCCACCGGAAAGGATGACGCCGCCACCAGGGCCCGAAATCCCGCGTAGTGCGCTGAGGTCCAGGATTCCATCGATCACTAATTCCTCATCGGCAACGAACGCAATCGCACGCCCTGGGGGCATGTTTAGTGTCCCCGTGACGGTGAGAGTGACGTCTTGAGGGATCGATATGGTGCGGTAATGGAGGACGCAAATACCGGGCGCACCGGTTTGCGCGACGATTCCACCGTTGCAGTTGGTGTCGAAGTTCGGATCGAAGGTCCCTGAGCTCGTCGGAGCGAACGAGTCTTGTGACGCTGGTGCGTCGCAAATATCAGGCAAGTACCGAGGCTCGATGTAAGCGCAGTGCGGTTGCGGCAGGTCCACACAACCGAGGTCGCACAGCACGTGCTCGTAGGCTGCTCCGTCGTCAGCGCACACTATCGCTTCATCGCCAACGCAGAGAGCGATCTCGCCGGGCGTGCAAGTCACCGCAATGCAGCTGCCGGGCGTGTTCGAGAAGAGACCTTCTGCATCACAGAACGGGAATGCAGGGTCCGAGCACGCTCCCTCGCTGCACGAGGCTGCTGGATTGGACTTCGTGCAGGCGAGGAGAGGCAACGCCATTCAACCGCCACCAGGATCGAGCGTAGAGGCACATATGAAGCTTACCTCCGGCGTGACCCGCCCCACGCTTTGACGTACGTCCTGAATTGTTCGTTGGAACGGGGCGGGAGTTGGTGTACGACCGCCGGCATGGGGAACCTCCGTGCCTGTTTTGTCGTCGCGATCTCTGCACTCGCTGCCGCCTGCGGGGATGACGGCGGTGGCATGAAGGTCGCCGACGCGTCGGTCGACTCGGCGCCGGACGCGAAGATCTTCATGGATGCGCCGCCGCCGATGTTCGACTTGACGTGCATCGGGAACAACCCGCCGACGAACGCGCCCGCCAATATCGACTTGGCCGGGACGGCGCAGATCGTCGACGGCACCATCTTGAACATCATGATCAGCCCCATCGACATGGCGCAGATCAATGTCTGCACGACGACCGCTTGCACCGGCAACCCGCCCTCTGACGACAGTGACGCTGCAGGCGATTGGGCTGTGGCGGACGTCCCGACGACGAACAACATGGGTCTGAGCGGTGGCTATCTCGAGCTGACGAAAACCAACGTTCGCACGACGTTCGTTTATCCAGGCGTGCCATTTGCCGGCGACCAGGCAGGGATCCCAATCCTCGTGTTCGGCGCTGGCATCCAGCCACTCCTCACGAACCAAGGCTGCGATGCCGGCGAGCCCATCATGGCCGTCGCCGTCTCCGACTGCGCGAACATGCCGATCACCGACACCGGCAACGTCGACATCGTCGTCAAGCAGGGTGGCAACGTTGTTGCTGGCGTTGAGGTCACGGACCTCAGCTCGCTCCCTGGTGTTCCTGCCCAGGCTGCCGGTCTGTTCCTCGTCTGTAACGTTCCTGCCAACGCAGCGACGAACATCGGAGCGACGTACAACGGCATGACGCTGCTCGCACACGACGTGAAGACGGTGAACAACACGACCACGACGACGCTCGTTCGCCCCGGTTACTGATCGTGGTAGACGAGGAGCGTGGCGGACACCGTCGCGTTCCTCGAGACCACCGGTGACCGGCACACTGCCGTCGTCGCCGGGCTGACCGCGCTCGAGCGACGCATCCGCGAATGCGCGAAGGCCGGCGCCACGCGTGTGATCGTCGCGGCGGATCCCGTCGAGATCGCGCGGCCGTTGCCGATTACCGTCGAGTACGTCACGCGCGGCACCGCGGCCCCTGAGGGCGCGAGGCGCGAGCGCGCCGATATCATTGCCGGCGTCGAGCTCGTGGATGACGCGGCGCGGAAGCGGGCCGAGTGGGCGCTGATCCGGCGCATGAACAAGAGCCACGAGGGTCCAGTCGACGCGCTCATCAACTGGCGGTTCTCGATGCGGATCACGCGCGTGCTCGCGCGGCGGTCGCTCGGGGTCACGCCGAATCACGTGACGATGGTGTCGATCGTCGTCGGGTTGATCGCGTGCTGGCTCGCGAGCCGCGGGTCGTGGGGTGCGCTGGCGGTGGGCGGCGTGTTGCTCGAGGTGCAGTCGATCCTCGACTCGGTGGATGGCGAGCTCGCGCGGCTGAGATATCAGTACAGCAAGCTCGGCCAGTGGCTCGACAACCTGTCGGATGACCTCGTCGACAACTTGTTCATCTTGGCGGCTGGGTATGCGCTCGGCGGCGTGTGGTGGTGGCTGGGCGTCGCTGCCGCGGGCGGGCGCTGGTTCGTCGCGCTGTCGACGTATCTCTGGGTGTTCGTGACGACGGGGACGGGCGACGTGTTCTCGTTCCGCTGGTGGTTCGAGGGGAAAGACTCGAGCGTCGACGAGGCGTACAAGCCGACGAGCGTGAAGACGTGGCTGCGAAGCTTTGGGCGCCGCGACACGTACGTGTTCGTGTGGATGATCGTGTGTCTGTGCGGGTTCCCGCACTGGGTCATCGCGCATGGGCTCGTGATTGCGGCCGTGAATGTCAGCCTGCTGGTCCTGCAGTTCACCGTGTTCCGGAACCGTCGTTGACGCGCTGATCACTCGAACGAGTCGACGACGATCCTCGACGGGTCTCTTTCAATCGCAGCTCCTCCTGCACGGTCAAGCCGTCGGCCTGGGGCAGCGACGCAGCGCCTCGCGGATCAGGCTCTCGACAGGGGCGGCCGGTCCCACGTGGGACCACGCTTCATCGACTGCCGCGCGCGCGATCGCCGGCTTCCAGCCGAGGCTGACGAGTGCGTCACGGGCTTGTATGCGCACGATCGTGGTGTCGAGCCTCGCGCTGGTGCGGGTTTCGGAGCGCGACTCGTCGGGGCGCGAGGTCTCGAGCCGACCGGACTCGGTCGGGTTGATCGCGAGGGTGCCGCGATGGAGGGCCATGTGGCAACCGGAGCACTGAAGCCGGAGATTGGCCGGCTCGTGACTGCCGCCGTCGGCCCGGCGGATCACGTGGTGGATCTCGAGTCCGATCGACGATCGGCAGCCCGGCGTCTGACAACGACCGCCGTCGCGGTGCCACACGAACCGAACCACGCTTGGCGGAATGGTTTGGGACGCACGCTCTGGCGTCTCACCATCGATTGACCCGATGTGCTGCGCATCGCAACGGGCACGCTCGAGCGCGGCGCTATCGATCGGAACGCTCGCGCCGGCACCCTCCTGCGAGGCTCGATCACAGCGCTCGCACACGGTCACGGCGATCTGGAACTTCGCGCGGCCGGTGGGCTCATTGCTCGAGCTCGAGCTGGCACGTTCGAGCACGGCATCGCACATCGCGCTGATGAGCTGATCGTCGTCGAGGTGGCAGCCACGCTCATCGGTGAGCGCGGCACGCACTTGGCGCATGCGCGCGAACACTTCGGCGCCGAGCTCCAGCCGAATGACGTGTCGCCGTGCCTCGGGATCGGCCGGATCCTCGGGGGCATCGCCACGGCGACGGCCCGCCACGAGCTCCTCGATCTGGCGCACGTTGTTGCCGAGTGCCGCGTCGCGCCACCGGGTCTCGGTCGCCGGCGTGGCGACCCGGGTCAGCTCGCGGATGGCGGAATACTGGAGGGCACCGCGCGCGAAGGCCTCGGTCAGCACAGGCAGCTCGCCGAGCGCACGCGCGACCCGCAGTCGCTCATTCGCGACGTGCGGCGTGTGGCCGAGCACCCGCTCGAGGTAGTCGAGCGCGGACACC
>JBBQFU010000106.1:0-28508 GCA_038322185.1 Haliangiales bacterium | reverse complement strand
GTGAGCTCCCGCGCGACGAGGATCCGGTGAAGGCCGAGGCGGCCGCGATCTTTCGCGTCGCCTACGAGCGCGCGCTGCGCAACCCGACCTACGTGCGACTCAAGCGTGAGGCCGCGTCTCGACGAGAGACGGTCGCTCGCGCCACGCCTCGCGCACGCTCTCGACGCCGCTCGCGCGCTCGGTCGGGTACGTCTTCCGAAAGTCCATCCAGTCGAGCGCGCTGATCAGTGCGAGCTCGGGGAGCCCGAAGCCGCCGGTGAAGCTGCGGCCGTCGGCGGCGAGCTGCGTGCCGAGCCAGGTGAAGATCGCGTCGGCGCGCTCCATCTGGCGCTTCGCGTAAGGCGAGTCGTCGACCGCGACGCCGTCACGGCGCAGATAGAACAGCTGGATGACCGCGTCGAGCGCGGCATCGATCGCGTTGATCAAGTTGTACGCGTCCCAGCGATCGCTCGGCGGTGCGAGCGAGCCCCAACCGCGCTGGTTCGTGAGCCACTCGATGATCACGTGCGAGTCGTAGAGCAGCTTGCCGTCGACGACGGCGACCGGGACCTTGCGAATCGGCGAGACCTCGCGCAGTGAAGCCATGCCGGCGTCGGTGGACGTCTCGATGCGCTCGACCTGCTCACCCAGCTCGGCCGCCACGACGCGCACCCGCCGTACAAATGGAGACGTGGTCGTGCCGTAGAGCTTCATGCGCGGATGATACGCTCGTCTGGCGGGGCCACGATTCCGAGCGCCCTCGCATTCTGGGGTGACCGCTACGGGCAGCTGCGCGACGCATTCGATATCCTGTGGTCGATCGGCAGCACTCCGAGGTGACCATGCGTGCGCTCGTCCGCGAGATTCCCGGCAGCTTCACCCGCGCACTCAGCGCGCAGGTGCCAGCGTCGCCGATCGATGTCGAGCTCGCACGCTCGCAGCACGCGGCCTATGTCGCGGCGCTTGCGGCGAGTGGTGTCACCGTCGAGACCGTCGACGCGGACGACGCCCATCCCGACTGCGTGTTCGTCGAGGACACCGCGGTGATCGTCGATGGTGTTGCATTGATCACCCAGCCTGGTGCGCCGTCTCGCCGCGGTGAGACCGCACCGATCGCGGCGGCGCTCGCTCGCCACGTCGAGATCGTGCGCATGACTGGTGATGCCACGCTCGATGGTGGTGACTGCATGCGCGTGGGGGACACCCTCTACGTCGGTGCCTCGGCTCGCACCAACAGTGCTGGCATCGCCCGGCTCACCGAGGTGTTCTCGCGCCTGCGTGTCGTCACCGTGTGGCTGCCGGCCCACGTCCTCCACCTCAAGTGCGTGTGCACGCCGCTCGGCGACGATCGAATGCTCCTTGCCGACGGCACCCTCGCGGCTGCAGCCTTCGACGCGCGGGTGATCCGTGTCCCCGCCGAGGAGACCTACGCGGCGAACGCCGTCGCGGTCGGCTCCCACGTGATCGTGGCCGATGGCTTCCCGCGTACCGCCGAGGCTCTCAGCGCGGCGGGCCTGACGATCCACGCGGTCCCGGTCTCCGAGGTCCGCAAGGCCGACGGCTCGCTGACCTGCCAGTCGCTGCTGTACTAAGCCAAGTACGGAGGGCACATCGGTTACGGGCCCACCTACGGCAGCGGCTCAGCGCGCGCTACACTGATCCCGATGCGAAGACACCGTGTGCTCGTCGCCCTGTGGACGGCCACGATCGTGATCTTCCTCCTCGGCTGGTTCCAGCCGCTCCTCCTTCTGCTTGCGCAGTGCTGCGCCTTCGTCCTGGCGATCATGAGCGTTCGCCGCGCCGAGCCCACCGGCGAGCTCCGCCGTCGCTGGATCTATCGCGGGGCGCTCGGCCTGCTGCTCGCGGCGGCCGGAACCGTGGTCGTCTCCGCCGGCAGCTCGGTCGCGCTCGGCGCCCCCGACTCCCATCAACCCGTCGTCGGCTTCATCGCACTCGCGACTCTCAACGTCATCACCGCAGTGATCGCGTGGCGTGCGCTCGTGAACCCCGCGCCGCGTCGCGCCGCCGTGGTCGGCCTGATCGCCGTGGCGGCCGAGCTGTTCGCGCTGATCGTCGACGTGCTCATCAACATGGACAGCCGCTTCGAGCCGACCGACTTCCAGATCGTCTCGATGTTCGCGAGCTTCGCCGCGACCTGGGCCGGCGCCCTGGTCTGCATGGCGGCCCTGCTCTCGTTCGCCCCGCCGTCGATGTACACGGTCCCGGACGCCCGCGTTGTCGACGAGAGCTAGTGGCAAAGCGCACTTAACAGGGGCCTGACAAAGGCTGGCAGTGTCCAATTTGTGCACAGTCGTTCACATCGATGTGCGAGCATCGTCCCCATGCGCTCCGCGTTCATCGTTGCTGCCCTGTTGGTTCCCTCCGTCGCAGCAGCCCACGCTGTCCTGACCTACCCGCCGACCCGCTCGACGGAGCTCAAGACCGCACCCTGTGGTGCCGCTGGGAGCGTGCGCGGCACGAACGTCACCACCCTGCTTCCAGGCGCGACGATCACCGTGCAGTTCAAGGAGACGATCGATCATCCCGGGCACTACCGGATCAGCTTCGACGAGGACGGCCAGGACTTCACGATTCCCCCGGACCTCACGACCAACACGGAGGGCATGCTCAACGTGGTCAAGGATCTCATCCCCGATATCCAGGGGACGCTGCCCGCGGGCGGCCGCATGTACACGCAGGACATCACGCTGCCAAATGTCGAGTGCACCAACTGTACGCTTCAGCTGATCCAGATGATGAGCGAGGGCGGGGTGTACTCGCCCAACGACGACCTCTACTTCTCGTGCAGCGATATCACCCTCGCGGCAAACGCGCCCGACGCGGGCACGCAGGTCGGCGGCGGCGAAGACGCCGGCGTCGATCCGGGCGGCAGCGGCGGCCCCAACAGCGGCACCGAGAGCGGTGGCTGCTCGGCCGGCGGCAGCGGCGCGGCGGGACTTCCCGCGGCACTCGCGCTGCTCGGCTTCGCCGGCTTTCGCCGTCGTCGTCGTTAGTGTAGCGATCAGAACAGCGTGATGCTCGCGCGAGCCATCAGCTGGTGCTCGAACTGCGTGCGATCGGTGATGAAGGCATCGCGCTCGAGACGGAAGGTGTAGTCCGCGGAGGCGAACAATAGGTTCGTCAGGATGGGAACCTTGAAGCCCGCCGTGCCCGAGAAGTCGACGAGCAGGCGACCACCGAAGCCGCCGGCCTCGGACTGATCGGCGTTGAGCAGCGGCGCGAGCAGACCGAACTGCGCCGAACCGAACAGCCAGCGCGCAAAGGTGACCGAGGCGTTGGCGCCGATCACGGGGCCAAGGGTCGCGTAGTTGCGGACCTCGTGGAGGAGGATCGGGTTCGTGGTGTCGCTGGTCTCGCCATCGACGACGAGCAGGCCATTCATGATGCCCTGGCGGAAGCCGAAGCCGATGCGCGTGCCGACGTTGAGCTTGACCAGGAGCAGATCGAGATCGATCGCCTTGAGGTTCGCGCCCAGCTCTTCTTGGAGCAGGAACGGACCGAACGGATCGGCAACCTTGACGCGGAGATCGTCGGGGTTGGCTTCGTTACCGATCGTCTGGCTGTCTTCGGAACCGTCCTTGCGCGTGATGACGACGTTGGTCGTCATGCCCGTCGACTGCAGGTAGAGGTAGCCCGGGAAGATGCGCGTGCGCATCGCGCCACGAACGTACGGACCGAAGTATGGATTGTTGATCTTGTAGGAGTAGAGGGCGCTCGCCGAGAAGTGATCGTTCGTCGGCATCACCGAGCCGGTGTACGGATCGACGAGGTCGAGGCGGAGCTGCGCGGCGACATCGAGAAGATGCTCGCCCTTGTCGAAGAGGAGGCCGAAGTTTCCAAACAGGCCGAACTGCGCTGCGGTGCCGCTCGTCATGCCGACGGCGTTCGCACGCTGGTTGAACATGAGGTTGCCACCGGCGTTGAGCGAGACCCGCAGACCGGCGATCTCGACACCACGAGGGAGCTCGCCGAAGACGGGACCCGAACCGCGGAAGTTGAGCGAGTCGGCATCGACCACGATCAGGTAGTCGGTGACGGTGTCTTCGAGCACGGTTGCGATCGCGAAGTCGACGCGTGCCTCGAAGGGCTCGCCCGCACGCACGATCTTGTAGGTGCCCGGGCTCAGATCGAGGATGGGCGCCTCTTCGCCACGTGACTCAACTGCACCGGTGCTCGACGCGGCGACCTGCTTGGTGTCGACGGCGAAGACATCGAAGTTCATCGGCACGTAGGTGTTCTGCGAGGTCAGGATGTGAACTCGCAGGCCCGAGCGCGGCGCTTCGATCGCGGTCGGATCGGGCTCGTCCGGCTGCTGATCGGGCGGCATCATCTGTCCCTGATCCGGCGCCGGATCCGGCTGCGGATCGGGCGGCGGCATGGGCTCGGGTGCCGGCACCGGTGCGGGTACGGGGGCCGGTGCGGGCGTGGGTGCCGGCGTTGGCGCGGGCTGCGCGAGCGCCGTACCCGCGACCACCAGAACCGTAAGAAGGGAGCAAAGCAATGCCTTCATTGGGTACAGAAGACGCGCATCGCGATCTCGACGCAAGTTCCAGCGCGTGGATTCGGGCTGCTAGCGCGTGGCGAGCACGAGCCCGATCTCGACCGTACGCGGCGCACCGATCGTGTCGACGCCCGCGCGACCGACGAGATAACGACGGTCGAATAGATTCTGGCCAGAGACGTACGCGGTGAGGTGCTTGCTGAACGGTCGCGCGAGGCGCGCATCGACGAGCGCGACGGCACCGATCGGCAACGTGTTCAGATCGTCCTCGAACTGCGGCCCGAGGTAGCGGACCTGCGCCGTGAGCTCAGCGTGTGCATCGCTGACGGTCGCCGTCGCGCGCTGCGCAGGATCTTGGGCGAGTCGCTTACCGACGAGGTTCGGTTGCTGCGCGGCCTCGACGACGGTCGCGTTTATGCTTCGCTGCTCAGAACTGCGACAGGAACACGACCTCGCGCTCCGTCGGGTAGGTCGGGGTCCGCGGCATCCGCCCCGACACCCGCAAGCACGACGCGGTCAGGTTGATCGTCACGTCCACCAGATTGACGTCGCTCGTGTTGTTCGAGCCGAAGTCGAAGTGATAGCGGGGAATGCCGGCTGGCTGGATCTGGCTCACCTCATTCGCAAAGCTCAGATAGAAGCTCCATGCATAGACCGTGTGCGCGTCGAGCGAGAGCCGCCCATCGGGCCGCGTATCCGTACGAGCAAATCCGACGTCGAAGTACAGCCGGTTGTTCTCGGCTTCGCGGAACTTGATCTGCGAGTTCTCGGGGGCGCCGAGCTTCGCGCCCGGGGACCACGCGCCACAGCCGAGCACGCCGGAGCATTGACGGGACCGCGTCCAGGTCGCCCCGGTCGGTAGCGGTCGCGTCCCGTTCGCGGTCAGTTCTTGTAGCGCGCTCAGCGTGATCGGAGGACCGTTACAGATCGCCGGGTCAAACGGCTCCGGCGAGACGTAGCGATTCGCCTGCGCGTACGCGAGCAGCTTCGTGAACGTCGCCTGGCCGACGTAGGGAACGCCATCGAGCTCGGGCAGATCGTTGAACGGATTGGGGCTGGCGGAGGACTCCCCGCGGTGCCACATGATGTGGTTGATCGCGTCGCGCGACAGGCCCATCCGATCCCGCAGGTCCCGAACCCTCGCGGTGTTCGCGAGCTGCAGGATGCCGATCGCCTCGGGCGAGCCGTCGCGGATGCGCGATGGCCGCGAGGTCGGCCGCGTCGTCGGCAGCCGGCCGCGCGCCTATGTCGCCGGCGTGCTCGACCGCGTGATTCACGGCGACGTCGCGGTCAGTGCGCCTTAGCAGCCGGTCTCCGCCCATGCGTCGCGCGGCGGCTTCGGGTTCAGAATGCCATCACACCCGAGGTAGTGGCACCCAGCCCTACCCCACGGCGAGCATGCAGGCTTCGAGCTGCTTGCGCGCGCGATGCAGCAGCACGGCGACGTGACCCGGCGTGACGCCCAGCTCCTGCGCCGCCTCGTCCCCCGAGAGCTCCTCGAGCACGCGCAGGGTCACGACGTGGCGATGCGCATCCCCGAGCTTGGCCATGCAGCCGGCCAGCTGCGACGCGGTGATCGCGGACTCCAGCTCCTCGTCGGGCGCCGGCGTGCGCGCGCCGAGCTCGACCTCGTCGACGTCGACATGCGGCCGAGCACGGTAGTGACGACGCCGCAGATTTCGCGCGGCATTGCGAACGATCGCAGACAGCACACGCGCCGCGTCCTCGGGCTTCTCGCGCAAGGTGGCGATGTCCGCCCGGCCGAGGAGCGTGTGAAAGGCATCCTGAACGACATCGAGGGCATCGGCTGCCCCGGCCCCTTCGTGGCGTGCGATCGCGGCGAGCCTGCCGGCGTGATCTCGCGCCAGGTGCGAGACCCAGTCTCCACAGCAGCACTGCATCGAGTCAGGAGGTCTCGGCACCCCGATTCATTACAGCCTAGCACCGAGAAAACGAGGGTGAGGGGGTATGTTCGCGCCGCTGCTTTGGAATGCCGGCGTGGGAACCGGCGTTGAGGTGGCAAGTACAGGGGCCAACCATGATCCGCCGCACCGCGATCTCGCTCGCACTGCTCGCAGCCATCACCACGCTGGGCTGTAAGAACAACCCGTCCAAGCTCGACGACTGGCCGCCCAAGGGGCCGGTCGGACCGACGACCCGCACCGAGGACAAGACCGAGCAGGACAAGGGCATCGACGCCCCGCCCAAGCGCGAACCGGTGACGGCTGGAAGGCTGTCCCCGATCATTCACGAGCTCGGCCCCGACAACGTCGTGCCAACGAGCATCGTGATCCAGCTCGCGCAGCCGGTGATCGACAAGGTCGACGTGGGCAACGCCACTGTGAAGTCCCGGCTCAAGGTCACCCCCGACGTGCCAGGCCGGCTCGTCTACAGCGGCGTGTCCGAGCTGACGTTCACGCCAAGCCGGCCGTTCGAGTTCGACACCACATACAAGGTCGAGCTCGAAGCGGTCGAGACCCGCGACGGCCTGCTCGAGCAGCCGCCGCAAGGGGGCGATAAGTGGGCAGCGGAGTTCAAGACACCGACGTTCGCGCTGCTCGGCTGGGCGCCGAGTGACCTCGACGTCGTCAAGCACACCGCGACCATGGAGATCGAGTTCTCCGGCGCGCTGCTGTCGAACATCGCGCGTCAGTCGATGACGTTCACCGTCGATGGCGGCGCGACCAACGGGATCCAGGTCCTGCCCGCGCAGGACCAGAACATCGTGCGCGTGAAGATGACCGACGCGCGCATCAAGCTCGGCAGCAAGCTCGGGCTCGCGATCAAGGCGGGGCTTCCCGCGCTCACCGGCGCCAAGCTGGCCACCGCAGCAAAAGCCGAGTTCGTCGTGTCGGCGGACAAGGCGATCTCGATCAAGCACATCCAGGTCGTCGAGGGCGCAAACGGCTTCTACCTCGAGGTCGTGTGCGACGACGAGGCCGCCGAGCCTGGCCACCGCAGCTCGTACGTCGGGCAGGGCTACTACGATCTGTCGCAGCGCTGCCAGCTCGCCGATGCGGCGCGCATCTCGTTCACGCCCGCGGTCAAGAAGACGTACATCACGGCGGGCCGCGCCGGCTTCCGCGTGTTCGGCGACTTCAAGCGCGGCGTTTACAAGATGAAGATCGCCGGCGGCGCCACGTCGGTCGACAACGGCGTGCTGCTCGCGAGCTACGCGCACTCGTTCTCGGTGTCGGCGCGCAAGCCCTCGCTGAGCTTCCAGTCGAGCGGCCGCTACCTGCCGCGCAGCGCGTGGACCAACCTCGGCATCAAGCACCTCAACGTCGAGGCCGTGAACCTCGTCGTGCGTCAGGTCCCGCCCGAGAACCTCGTGTTCTGGCTCGGCAACGAAGGCAGCGAGGTCGCCGACGAGCGCACCAGCAACGTGATCTTCAAGAAGGAGATCCCGATGCGCGGCGATGCGGACGCACAGTCCACGTCATGGCTCGACGTCAGCACGATGCTGCCGAAGACCACCAAGGGCGTGCTCGAGATGCGGCTCGCCGGTGTCGGCGCGAGCTCGACCGCGCGCCTGCTGCTCACGAACATGTCGCTCGTCGCAAAGAAGACGCCGATCCCCGACAAGCCGTGGGAGCAGCGCGTCCAGGTGTGGGCGCTCGACATGGATACCAACGCGCTGCTCGGCGACGTCGACGTCACCCTCGTGCGCAAGAGCGGCAAGACCGTCGCGCGCTGTCTGACCACGAGTGGCTCGGGCTGCGTGATGCAGAGCGCGACCGATGACATCGACGAGGCCGAGCCGTTCGCGCTGATCGCCCGCCGCGGCGATGACATGACGTACATCCGTTACAAGGATCTGCGCGCCGACGTCGCGGACTCCAGCACCTCCGGCGTCCCGTACGTCTCGTCGACGCCATACCGCGCCAGCGTGTTCTCCGACCGCGGCGTGTACCGCCCCGGTGACTCGACGCACGTCGTCGCGATCGTCCGCGATCAGACCGACAAGGCGCCGGTCGCGTCGGTTCCGGTCGACGTCAAGCTCGTCGATCCGCGTGCGAAGGTCGCGCGCAAGCTCACGCTCAAGACCAACGCTGCCGGCGTGATCGCGTTCGATCACACGTTCCCGCAGTTCGCCGACACCGGTCACTGGCGCGTCACGCTCACCGTCGCCGACAAGTCACTGGCGAGCTACGACCTGCAGGTCGAGGAGTTCGTGCCCGAGCGCATGAAGGTCGCGATCGAGCCCACGAAGAAAAACGTCCTCATGGGCGACGAGGTCGGCTTCAACATCAACGCGCGCTACCTGTTCGGTGGCAGCGCGGTCGACAGCGGCGTCACGCTGAACTGCTCGATCGAGCCCGCGCGGTTCGCGCCCGAGAACAATGCCGACCTGACCTACGGCGTCGAGCCCAAGGGCAAGGCGGTCTCGCTCGGCGAGGCGCGCGACCAGCTCGATCCCAAGGGCCAGATCGCGATGAGCTGCGCCGAGCCCGAGGAGAACACCACGTTCACGCAGACCGGTGAGCTCACGGCGACGGCGAGCGTGCTCGAGGCAGGCAGCGGCCGCGCCACGGTGAAGACCACGACACTGATGGTCCACCCCGACAAGTTCTACATCGGCCTGAAGACCAAGGCGACGAAGGTCGCCGACGGCGAGACGTTCCAGGTCGAGGGCATGATCACCGACTGGGACGGCAAGCTGATGGCCGGGACCGGCATCAAGACGCTCAACGTCGAGCTGATCAACCTCGAGGCCGACTACAGCTACGGCTACGACGACGACACCGGCGAGTCGCGCTACGACCGCTGGCTCCGCGAGGTGCCGGACGGCAAGCTCCAGGCGCGGGTCGAGGGCGGCAAGTTCGTGTTCGACGTCACGCCCGGCAACGCCAGCGGCGGCTATGCGGTGCGTGTCACGGCCGGCAAGTCGAAGACCGAGATCGTCCTCGATGGCGAGTACTCGTACGACTACTACGGCTACGGCGACGGCGACCGCACCGATCAGACGCCGCGCCCTGCCCGCCCGACCCAGCTCAAGCTCGACCTCGTCAAGGAGATCAAGGTCGGCGAGACCGTGACCGTGAAGGCCAAGACGCCATACCGAGGCAAGGTGCTGTGGACCGTCGAGACCGATCGCGTGGTCCACGCCGAGTGGAGGGACGTGACCACCGCCGAGGCAGCGTGGTCGTTCAAGCTCGATACGTTCGCGCCCAACGTCTACATCAGTGCGTTCCTCGTCAAGGATCCGCACGCCGAGTCGCGCGATGCGTTCATGCCGGACCGCGCGTATGGCGTGAAGTCCGTGCGCGTCGTGCCGGTCGAGTTCACGCAGGCCGTGAAGATCGACGTGCCGAAGGAGATCCGCTCCAACAGCCCGCTCACCGTGAAGCTCGACCTCGGCCCGACCGCGGCGAACACCTACGCGGTCGTCTCGGTCGTCGATGAGGGCATCCTGTCGCTCACCAGCTTCCCGACGCCCGACCCGCTCGCGCAGCTGTTCGCGAAGCGCGCGCTTGGTGTCGAGACCTACGAGACGATCGGCTGGACGATGCTGCACCAGCCCGCTGGCGCGTCGACGAAGACCGGCGGCGGTGACTACAGTGAGGAAGAAGAAGGCGGCGGTTCGCTCGACGGCGGTCGCGTGCAGCCGGTGAAGCCGGTCGCGATGTTCTCGGGTGTGCTGCCGGTCGGTCCCGACGGCAAGCTCACCGTCCCGTTCTCGATCCCGACGTATCGCGGCGAGCTGCGCGTCATGGCGATCACCGCCGGTCCGCAGCGCGTGGGCCGCGCGGAGGCGACGGTGACCGTCAAGGATCCGCTCGTCATCCAGGTCACGTTCCCGCGCTTCGTCACGCAGAACGACGAGATGCACATTCCGGTCTACATGACGAATATGTCGGGTGGTCCGCTCGACATCGAGCTGCACCTCGAGGCCTCGGCGATCGCGATCGCCGGCCTGCCGGGCCCCAAGAACCCGGTGCCGCCACTCACCTTCGGCGGTAAGGACATCGGTACGCTCAAGCTCGACAACGGTCGCGCCGACACCCTCGTGTTCCAGGCGACCGCGAAGCTGCCCGTCGGTGGCGCCAAGCTGCGCGTGATCGCGAAGGCCAAGGGCGCCGCGGGCACGTTCGAGGTCGCTGACGAGGTCGACATCCCGTTCCTGCCGGCGGGTCCGAAGGAGCGCGTCGTTCAGAAGATCAAGCTGACCGCCGGCAAGCTCGACCTCAGCGCGCAGGCCGCGCTCAAGGGCTGGGTCCCGACGAGCGAGCGCACCACGTTCTGGATGACGTCGAATCCGTACGGCGAGTCGTTCGATCACCTCAAGTACGTCGTGCGCTACCCGTACGGCTGCATCGAGCAGACCACCTCGTCGACGCGGCCGCTGCTCTACATCGGCAACATGCTCGAGCAGATCGATCCCGAGCTCGCGCAGATGAAGATCGAGGACATGGTGCTGTCCGGCATCAACCGCGTGCTGTCGATGGAGACGCCGTCGGGCGGCTTCGGGTACTGGCCCGGCGCCGAACGTCCCGAGGACTGGGGCACCGCATACGCGACGCACATGCTGCTCGACGCCAAGAAGGCAGGCTACTCCGTCTCCGATGATCGCCTCGCGAACGTCATCAAGTGGATCGAGTCACGCACCGCCGAGCTCGAGGCCGAGCCGTGGAAGGCGACGCGCGCGTACTACTGGCAGGCGCAGGGCGAGGTCTATCTGCACTACGTGCTCGCAGCCGCGGGCAAGGGCAAGAAGGCGCGCATCCTCAAGCTGATCGAGCGCATCCCCGCGGCGACCGCGAAGCAGGAGCAGGCCGAGGATCTCTACATGCTGAAGGCCGCGCTCTACCTCGCCGGCGATCGCCGGTTCGCGGCCGAGCTCAAGGCGCCCGATACGTCGCCGATCACCAACGACCGGAACAACAGCTGGAGCTTCTATAGCGACCGCCGTCGTCGCGGCATGATGCTGTCGACGTTCATCGATCTGTTCGGCAATGACGCCGCGGGTGAGCTGCTCGCGACGCGCGTCGCCGAGGGGCTCGTCGGTCAGCGCTCGAGCTACTACACCACGCAGGAGCTGGTGTGGGGCGTGACCGGTCTGGGCAAGTGGGTCAACGGGATGGGTGCGAAGGGCACCGCCGGCGGCACACTCACCGCAGACGCGGCAGGCATCGCCCCGCGCAAGACGAAGCTGAAGACCAACGACCTCAACTGGTCATTGGCACGCGCGAGCGAGTACAAGTCGCTCGTGCTCGACGTGCCGGCCTCGGCCGACGGCATGTACCTCGTGATCTCGAGCGAGGGCGTGCGCGCCGGTGCGGACTACAAGACCGGCGGCAACGGCCTCGGCATCTCGCGCACGTATCGCAACCTCGCGGGCGACGTGCTCGACCTCGGCGACGGCAAGGTGCAGCTCGGTGACCTCGTGTTCGTCGAGCTCGAGCTGAGCAACACGAGCGGCATCACGACGCAGAACATCGCGCTCGTCGATCGTCTGCCCGCGGGCTTCGAGGTCGAGAACTCGCGCCTCGGTCGCAGCTTCAAGGCGGACTGGATCGATCCGGAGGCGGACTGGGCCGTGGACTACTTCAACCTGCGTGATGATCGGCTCGAGGCGTTCGGTGCGCTCGCGGGCAAAACGAGCAAGAAGATCATCTACACGGTTCGCGCGGTCACGTCGGGCAAGTACGCCACGCCACCGGTCGAGGCCGAGGCGATGTACGACCCGACCCTGTGGGCGCGCGCGAAGGGTGAGACCGCAGTCGTGGGCGGCCCGTGGACTGGCAAGCTGCTGTAACGGTCCCAACGCGTCCGCGCCTGCATCGGTGGGCTCGGCACGCGATGTGGGCGATCACAGCAGTCAACCTGCTGTGGCTCGCGCTCGTCATCGCGGTCTACGCGGTGCCGCTGCCCGATCGCTCGACCACGTGGTCGGTCACCGTCGAGTATCGCGATGGCAAGCCAGCCCACGTGTTCCTGTCGAAGGACCACAAGTGGCGGCTGCCCGTCGCGCTCGATACGGTCGACCCGCAGTTCATCACGGCGCTCGTCGCGCTCGAGGACAAGCGGTTCTGGGATCACAACGGCGTCGACCCGCTCGCGATCGTGCGCGCGGCATGGAGCGACATCACCGCGATGCGCCGGGTGTCGGGCGGCTCTACGCTGTCGATGCAGCTCGCGCGGCTGCTCGAGCCGCGGCCGCGCACCATCCCGAACAAGGTCGTCGACATGTTCCGCGCGCTGCAGCTCGATGCGCGAATGTCAAAGCGCGAGATTCTCGGCGCCTACCTGTCGCGTACGCCCTACGGCAAGAACCTCGAGGGCATCGAGTCGGCTGCGTGGTCGTACTTCGGTCACGACGCGCGGCACCTGTCGCCGCTCGAGATCGCGACGCTGCTCGCGGTGCCGCAAGGTCCCGTTCGGTTCGCGCCGAGCAAGCACAACGCCGAGCGGCTGCGCACCCGCCGCGATCGGATCCTCGACAAGCTGATCGCCGCCGGTGTGTTCTCGCGTGCCGATACCGTGGCGGTGCGCGCCGAGGCCATCGCGGTCGCACCGCCGGCCAAGCTCGGCCCGATGCCGCGCGAGGCGCATCACGCCGCGGTGTGGTACCGCGCGCGGTCACGCGGCCAGACGCATCTCCGCACGACGCTCGATCGGGGCGCGCAGCTCATGGTCGAGAAGACCGTCGCGATGCGCACGCCCGACCTCGTGCGCAACGGCATCCACAATGGGGCGATCGTGGTCGTCGACCACCGCACGCGCGAGGTGGTCGCGCTCGCGGGCAACCTCGACTTCACCGACTTCAAGCACGGCGGCCAGATCGCGATGTTCGATCGCCCGCGCTCGCCCGGCTCGACGCTCAAGCCCCTGCTCTACTCGCTCGCGATCGATCGCGGCCTCGCACTACCGGGCTATCTGGTCGCCGACGTGCCTTCGGAGTTCGGGACCTACCGGCCGCGCAACTTCGACGGTGACTTCGCGGGCCTCGTCACGCTGCGTGAAGCGCTCGGCAAGTCGCTCAACCTGCCGTTCATCGACCTGCTCAACCAGTTCGGCGTCGAGACCTTCGTCGGCGAGCTGCAGCGATCCGGGGTCTCGGCCGAGCGTGCGCGGCCTGGCGTGCACGGCCTCTCGCTGGTCGTCGGCGGCATCGAGCTCACGCCGCTCGAGGTCGCGAGCCTCTACGCGACGCTCGCGGCCGACGGCGTGACCCGGCCGCTGCGCATGCTCGCGAGCGATCCAGCCGGACAGCCGAGCACGCTCTACGGTGCGGCCGCTGCCTATCTCACGCGCGACGCCCTCGCGCAGCGAGAGCGGCCCGACTTCCCGAAGCGTCGCGACATCTCGAAGCTGCCGCCGCAGATCCACTGGAAGACCGGCACGAGCTTTGGCTACCGCGATGCGTGGTCGGTCGGCTCGGATCCCGCGTACACGGTGACGGTCTGGCTGGGCAACGTCGACAACACGCCGAGCCACGAGCTCGTCGGTAGCGAGGCGGCCGGTCCGCTGCTGTTCGACGTGCTCGAGAGTCTCGCCAACCGCACGCGCGGTGCGACCCTGCCGCCGGTCCCGGCCGAGCTCGGCGAGATCGAGGTGTGCTCCTACTCCGGCCATCTCGCCGGCGAGGCGTGCACGCACAAGGCGAAGACCCTCGCGAACGTGCGCTCGGTGCCGACCACGCCGTGCCCGTATCACCAGATGCTCGAGGTCGATCGCAAGACCCACGAAGCCGTGCTCCCCGCATGCCGGCGCGACGGCGCGACCTACGATCGCAAGAGCTTCGTGGTGCTGCCGAGCGCGGTGACCGCGTGGCTGGTCGAGCGCAACCGAACCGTGCCTGCAGCACCGGTCTTCGCCGAGGGGTGCTCGATGCAGGCCGCGCCGCCGTCGATCGTGATGCCCGTCGTGGGCCAGGTGATCACACTCATCCCGGGCGTCCCCGCCGCGAATCAGGTCGTGCCGCTCCAGGCATCGACGCGCGCCGCCACGGTCTCGTGGTTCGTCGACGGCGCGCTCGTGGCGACCGGCAGCGCCGCCGAGCGCATGTTCTGGACGCCGACGGTCGGCACCCACATGGTGGTCGTCGCCGACGAGGCAGGCCGCAAGGCGCGCCGCAAGATCATCGTGAAGATGGGCGCGTCACAGATTCGGTGAGCACTCGCCAGGGGCGCCGCGCTAGCATCGAGGCATGGGCAAGGACGTGGACGGGTGCTGCGAGAGCTGCAAGCTGTTTGGCGATGCGCCTGTCGAGCTCCCGGCCGTGCCACCGCCCGCGCTGCGCGCCACGTTCGAGCAGGTGAAGATCGTCGTATCGCGCAGGGGTCAGCTGATCGCTGAGGTGCTGCCCGACAAGGAGCGCGTCACGGCCGGCCGCGTTTCCGACAATGACATCGTGATGAGCCACGGCACGATCAGCAAGCGACAGTTCATGCTCGTTCTTGGCGCACGCGGCGTCGTAGTCGTCGACACCCAGAGCGCGTGCGGCACCCTGGTCGACGGCATCAACGCAAACCGGCCCACCGTCGTCCCCGAGGGCGCGACGATCTACGCCGGCGACTTCCAGATTCGTATCGTACCGCGCTGACGATCTGATCGATTCGGCCGAGGCACCCCGTGCCCCGCCGGGGTAATCTACGGGGCATGGGACCGCCGTGCCCGACTTGCGGGACGACGCTGACTTGGTATCCGCAGACCAACGCGTGGGGCTGCGAGCGCTGTCGCGTGATGCTGTCACCGGCACAGATCGGGCAACCGCCGCAGCAACCGGCATATCCGCAGGCGCAGCCCCCATACGCGCAGGCACAGCCCCCGTACCAGGCTCAGCCTCAGTACCCGCACGTGCAGCAGCCCTCGCAAGCGCAGCCGCAGCCGTACCAGCAGTCGCAGCCGCAGCATGCAGGGTTCCCGCAGATTCCCAAGACGATCCCGATCAACACCTTCGAGCAGCAGCAGCAGGGCGCGGCACAGCTCGCGGCATATCCGCAAGCGCAGGGTTATCCGCAGGCCTACGCGCAACCGCAAGCTGCGACCGCGCCCGCACAGGTTCGCAGCGTCGGCAAGAGCAACACGGTTCTACTCCTCGCAGGCGCTGGCGTCGTGATTGCCGCGGGCATCGCGATCGCGGTCGTGATGACGCGCGGTGGCTCGGACGACTCGATCGGCGCCGGTAGCCGCGACGAGCTCGTGAACCTCACGTACAAGTCGCTCGCCGCCGGCGACGTCGACGGGCTGATGAAGCGCACCGGCATGCCGGGCGTGAAGAAGTACTTCACGTGCGACAAGGACAAGGCCAACAACGACGCCGAGGAGCTCGCCGAGATCCGCGAGGAGATCGCGCGCGCCACCGCTCGCCTCAAAGGCGCGACGATCAAGGTCGGCAAGATCACCGGGCCCGAGAAGCCCGAGGTCATGGACAAGGGCACCGAGCTCGGCGACTGCAAGCTCGACACTGCGATGGAGTCGCACAGCCTCAAGGTCCAGCTCGACATCCTCCACGCCAACGGCACCGAGGAGAAGCAGCAGGCCGAGATGCAGGTCTCCAAGATCTCCGGCCGCTGGATCTTCACGGGCGTGCCGACGATTCCGGGCTGCTACACCGCGATCGGGAGCATCGCCAGCAGTGGCGCGCGGGAGACGAAGGCGTTCGACGCGGTCAACAGCCTGCAGCCGGTGCTGATGTCGCGCTGCCTCGGGGACGCGTGGGGTCCGACGGTGCTCAAGTGTCTCGAGGGCACGAGCGCACTCAGCGATGCACAGAAGTGCCTCGCCGCGCTATCGCCGAAGGAGCTGGCGCCGCTGACCAAGGAAGTCGATGCCGCGCTCGCGTCGGTGACGGGAACCGGCAAGGAGCTGCGCCAGATCCTGCCCGACGCCGATGACGTCGCCGCCGAGAAGCCGCCCGTCGTCGACATCATGCCGCCTCCGCCGACGACGCCTGCGGATCCCGACGCCGCGCTCGTCGACGACACGCTGGTGCTCGACACCCCGACACCGGATCCGAACGCAGATGATCCCGGCCGCCCCGAGCAGGCCGAGCAGGCCGACTTCTGGTTGTGGACGCGCAGTGATGGCGCCGTGCGCGTGACCTCGCCCGTCGTCAAGGCGGTGTTCCCCGGCCGCCCCGAGCAGGTGATCAAGAAGGGCGCCGGCAAGACGCTCGACGGCAAGGAGGTCTGGCTCTACCAGTTCATCTACGACCTCGGCGATGACGGCCAGCTTCGGCTCGAGCTGTCCGCGCTCGGTCGCGGCGCGACGCAAAGCGACAAGGATCCGCTCGTCGCGCTGTTCGCCAAGATCGGCAAGGTCAAGCGCAAGAAGAGCGAGATCAATGGCGTCCCGGTCGTCGACCTCGAGGCCGTGGAGGCATCGAGTGGTGGCTCGCTCCGCGCGCGCGCGATCCGCGACCTCAAGCGCGGCCTCATGATCGTCGGTGTTGCGGCGACGTCGCCCAAGACGCGCGCGATCGGCACGCAGTTCCTCGCCAGCGTGGCCGAGGTCATGGGCGCCGACCCCATCGAAGATCCTCTGGTGCTTGCCGACATGGTCGCCAAGAAGGTGAAGAAGAAGTACGTGGCCTCGACGGCGAGCGGCGACTTCAGCATCGAGCTGCCGATAGAACCCAAGTTCAAACGGATCGGGCCGAGCGCGGGCAAGAGCCTCGTGACGGCGGCGATCACGGCCGAGAACAAGAAGTCCCAGATGTCGCTGCAGATCACCGAGCACGCATCGTGGGACGCGCTGATGTTTCATCCCGCCAGGCAAGAAGAGCTGGCAAACGAGATGAAGGCCGCGCTCGAGAAAGAAACCGGCAAGAAGCTGAAGATGACGCCCGGGCGCCTGGCCGGCGTGACCGGCTACAGCATCGATCAGGTCGAGGCCGGCAAGCCGAAGCTCCAGTTCCGCATGATGTGGAACCGCTACCAGCACCGCACCTTCATGCTGCTCTGCATCGACGCCCCCTGCGACGCCGCGGTCGACTCGATCAAGTTCGCCGACCCCTCCGCGGAGTGAACGGCCGCCACCGCTAAGCGGGAGGCAGCCAGCGCGCGCCGGTCGCGGCGTCGATATGTGCCAGCTTCACGCCCGTCGGGGTGAAGTCGATCAGGCCGAGCAAGATCGGTAACGAGAATCGCTTGGGTCCGATCGATCCTGGATTGAACACGGTCACGCCTTTGTCGATCCCGATGAACGGCACGTGCGAGTGCCCGCACACCACGAGCTTTGCGCCCTCTTCCTTCGCGAGCTTTGCGATCTCGGAGCGTAGCTTTGGACCGTAGACCGCGATGTGCGTGAGCAGCACGCGCAAGTTGCCGAGGTCGAGCATCAACACGTCGGGCAAATCCCGCGCGTGCGTGTCGATGTTGCCGCGCACCGCGTAGACCGGCGCGATCTTCTCGAGATCGTCGAGGACCTTGAGGTCGCCGATGTCGCCGCCATGCAGGATCGCGTGCGGCTCCAGCTCGGCGATTCGTTCAGCCGTCGCTGCATGCGGCTGCGAGTGCGTGTCGGCGACGACTGCGAAACGCACCGAGGTGGCGCCCTTCGGCAGCTCCACGGTCACGCTCTTCTTGACGAGTCGTCCCACCCCGACGTCGTAGCATGCGACGCTCGCGGCATGGAGGTTCGGACGCTCGGCCAGTTCGTCGCGCAGGAGGGCATCCTCGACTCGCTGCGCGCGATGATCACCGACATCAATGCGCGCGCGACCAAGGAAGCGAAGACCCTGGGTCGCCAGCAGAAGCTGCCGCTCGTCGTGCAGTGCTTCACCTGCGATGCAAAGAAGGCGTGCTGCAGCTCGGTCGTCGTCGCTCGCCTGTTCGAGGGCATCGTCGTCGCCGGCTATCTCAAGGAGGCCGGGCGCGACACACCCGAGCTTCGCGAGCAGCTGCGCACCGCCGCCGAGGCGATGGAGGCCACCAACCCGCGCGACTGGCGCGTGCCCTGCGTGTTCCTCGATAGCGCCGAGCGCTGCACGGTCTACGACGCGCGCCCCACGCCGTGCGGGACGCTCTACGTCTACACGCCGCCCGCGAACTGCAGCGATCCGACAGCGCCCGTGCAGGCCTATGTCGCGCACGCCGAGAATGCGGTCGCGCAACAGATCGAGGACGAGTTTCGCGACAAGCTCTCGCTGCGCAAGAAGGTCGGCCGTCGCTACATCGGCGTGCTGCCGCGGATGGTGCTCGTCGCGCTGGAGGCCTGGGACCGCACCGATTTCCGCGACTACTTGCGCCAGCTCGAGTGGCCGTCCGAGACCGACGCTACGCGCTGGACCGGCCGCTAGCGACCCACTAGTCTGCAGGCATGCAGCTCAGGTTGGTCGTGTCGATGGTGGTCGTGTTCGCATGCGGGGACGATGGCGTCAGCAAGCAGATCGACGGCGGCGGCAATGGCACGGGCCCCACGATCAACACCGCGCCCGACCTCGGCGCCATCGTCGCGGGCGACCCATTGCTCACGCCGATCCAGCTCGCATCGATCGGCGACCCTCCTATCACCTGGATTCTCAACGGCGACACCGCCCCCGCGGGTATCACCCTGTCGAGCGACGGCGCCCTCGCTGGCACGCCGACGGAGCACGGCAACTTCACGCTGAGCGTGACCGCGAGCAACGGGTTCGGGGCTGACATGCGTGACTTCACGCTGCGGGTCGAGCTCCCGCCCAACGACGCGATCGCCCTGCTCCCGAACAATCAGATCTCGCACTTCGGTCAGCGATACCCGGCAGGAGCGTCTCCCGGTATGGCGCTGAACCTCGTGGCTGTCGGCGAGGTGCTCGTCGCGATCGATCGCCGCCCGATCAACAACCAGCTCTACGGCCTTGGCTACAACGCGACGACGAAGGCGGTGAGCCTCTATGCGATTCACCCCGAGATCAATTACGCCAATCCGGTCGGCGCACCGCAGACGTTCGCGACCGACATCGAGGGAACGACCTTCGGCATGGACTTCAATCCGCCCACCGATCGCGTTCGCGTGGTGACCAGCAGCGGTCAAAACTTCCGCATGAATCCGAACACCGGTCTCGTCGTCGATGCAACTCCGATCACCCTTGCCAAGGACCGCGATGGCGATCTCAACGGCAACGCGACGGCCGCGTCCGAGTGCGCCTACACCAACAACAAGCTGCTCAGCAATGCGACCACCACGCTGTACACGATCAGCGGCAACACCCTCCTCCTGCAGAACCCGCCGAACAACGGAACCCTCGCGTCCGTCGCGTCGATCAGCGGCGTGCAGACGATCCATGGTTTTGACATCGACCACACGGTGAACGCGCCCACCCCCAACGCTCCGGTCACCTCGGGCAAGGGCTACGTGATCGCAACTGCCACCGGCGAGACTGCCCAGCAGGCGGGCCTCGTCGATCTCGTCACCGGCGCCTTCACGGCGATCGGCACGTTCGTGATGACCAACATCCGCAGCTTCTCGCTCGTCGCACCCACGCCGCGCCCGATCATCGCGCTGTCGGCGAACGGCGGCGCCGTGCTGCGGTTCGTCGCGACCGATCCGAACACGCTCGCCGTGACCAATGTCTCCGGCGTCGTCGCCGGCGAATCGCTGGTCGGCCTCGCCTACCGCCCCAGAACCGCCCAGCTGATGGCGCTTGGCGTGAACCCGACAGCCGACACCGGCACGCTCTACCTCGTCGATCCGGTCACCGGCGTCTTGACCGACGTCGCCGCCAGCGCGGTCGCGATGACCACGAATGGCACCACGGTCGTCCCGCTGCCCGACCCGGCCACCACGTCGTACTCGTTCGATTTCGACCCGAAAAGTGATCGCGCCCGGGTGACGGCCGGTTCGCTCAACTTCGTGATCAACCCCGGCTCCGGCGCAGTCAGCGACGGCAGCGGCGCCACCGCGGGCACGAACCCCGAAGCCCCGCTCAGCGGTGGAGCCACCGCGCTCAACGGAATCGGGTACACGAACGGCCCCCTGACCTCGAACTCGGCCGATCCGACCACGCTCTACGGCCTGAACGCCGCCACGAACTCGCTCCACCACGTCGCACTACCGGTGAACGGTGTCGTCAGTGCGGCGATCGGCATCACCACCAACGGCGCGGCACTCGACTTCACAGCATCTGCCTTCGATGTCCCGTATTCGACGAAGACCGCGACGATCGGGGCGCCTGTGACCGCCGGCATCGGCTACGGCGCACTCACCGTCGGCGGGCAGACGCAGCTGTACTCGATCGACCTCGTCACCGGTGTTGCGACGCCGCTCGGCACGATCCTCGACGGTGTCTCCCCGGTTCGCGCCATCGCGGTCGGTCAGTAGCGCTACGCCGCCTTCTTCGTGATCTGCACGAGCGGCGCGCCGTCGGTCATCTGCATCGGCTCGTCGCCTTGCGAGCGCCAGCCATCGAGCCGGCTCGCGTGCCGCGCGTACGCGACGGGGCACTTCGAGGCGCACGGCTTGGGCGCGTTGAAGTAGTAGCGAATGTCCTCGACGGTGTACGCGGCGAGTGGCTTCGCCGGGCTCCCCGTTCGCGGCGCGCACAGGTGGACGAGGCCAAACTCGTCGACGTGAAACGTGCGAGCGCCGGCGCGGCACTTCCACTCGCTCTCGCCATTCTCCATGAGCGGGCGGGTGTAGTCATCGTCGAGGTACGCAGGCGCGCGCTTGCCCATGCCGCGGATGGTCTCGTACGCAGCACGCATCTCCTCCGTGACGGGCAACAGGGTCCCGTCCTCGGCGCGCACGAGCGACGTGTTCATGTCGAACCCGAACCCGATCACCGCACGCGCGACCTCCACCGCCTCGGCCGGCGGGCTCGACCCGAGCACGCAGTTGATGCGCACGCGAAACTGCGCGTGCTCCGCGAGCAACCGCAGCTTCGGCAGCAGCGTCTTGAGCGACTTCGCCGACACGCTGTTCGGCTTCACGTTGTCGATGCTGATCTGCATGCCGTAGAGACCGGCAGCGTTCATCTTGTCGATCCACGCGCGCGTCAGCAGATAGCCATTCGTGTTGAGAAACGGCACCAGGCCCTTCTCGCGTGCGTACGCGACGAGCTGGTCCGCGTCGGGATGCAGCAGCGACTCGCCGCCCGTCAGCGTCACGAACACGGAGCCCAGCCGCGCGATGTGATCGATGCGCGTCTTCAGCTCCTCGAGCGGCACCGGCGGCGAGACCTTGTCGTACTCGAAGCAGTAGCCGCAGCTGAGGTTGCAGCGCCGCATGATGATCAAGTTCGCAATGAGAGGCCGGTCACGGTCGAGTGCTGCCCCCACCACCGAGAGCGCCACGCGCGCATCTGCGCGGCGAGACGTGCGACGGAGACGGGGTGACAAAGACTCAACAGGGCTTTCTGCGGACATGCGTTTGCACCTTCGCAACCCCCGTGCCGGGAGCCAGGTGTGCGGATCTTTGTGGAACTGGTGCGCGAGATCGTCGAGAGTTCGACGGTCCGATGTCTCGACTGCTGTTCATGTGTCCGCTCCTGCTCGCGTGCGACAGCCCGATGTCTGCACAGATGCCAGACGCTGCAACGCGCGACACGATGACTGCACACGATGCGCAGACCTGCGGTCTCCGCACGAACCAACGCGGCAAGACCAGCCGCACGATCACGGCCGCAGGTCTCGAGCGCACGTACATCGTGTATCTGCCCGAAGGCCACGATCCAGCGAAGCCGCTGCCGCTCGTGTTCGTCCATCACGGCTACACGATGTCGGGGCAGGCGATGTTCGACATCACCGGCTATCCCGCGCTCGCCGATGCCGAGGGAATCGCGCTCGCGTTCCCCGATGGCCAAGGTGGTCCAAATGCGTTCAGCGCGCCGTGGAACGTCGGCGCCGACGTGTGTCCCTCCGCGGGCGGTGGCACGCCGCCGAACGCGCCGGGCGACGACTTTGCGATGCTCGACGCGATCAAGGCCGACATCGCGCTTGACCAGTGCATCGATGGCGACCACGTGTTCATGACCGGCTTCTCGATGGGCGGCTACTTCAGCCACCACACCGGCTGCATGCGCGACGACATCCGCGCGATCGCTCCGCACTCCGGCGGCACGCACGCATTCGACACCTGCACCACGGGCAACAAGCCGGTGATCATCTTCCACGGCAAGTCCGACGGCCTCGTGCCCAACGGCTGTTCCGATCCGACCGCGTCGTCCTCGTCGGGCGCGACGCCGTCAGCAACGCTATGGGCCGAGAAGAACGGATGCGGCACGACCACGCATGACGTCGCCGTCGATGGCGGCACGTGTCGTTACTACGATGGCTGTCCCGCCGATGGTCAGGTCGCGATCTGCACGTTCCCCGGCATGGGTCACTGCTGGGCCGGTGGCGAGGGACCGAGCATCTACTCGTGCTCGACGTACGCCAGCGCGACCGCGCTCGAGTGGCAGTTCTTCAAAGACCACGCCTGGTGACGCTGTACGGTCAGGGCTCGAGCTCGTAGCCGAACACCACCGCGCCGTTGATGCCCGTCCGCGTCAGCTGGAGCGTGCCGGATCCGACCGAGTAGCCGAGCGTTTTCGCCACGAGCAGCCCGCAGCTCGGGTCCAGCGTGAGCTGCGTACCACTGGTCGACCACGTTCCGGCCTCGACATTGTCCTCGGTCGAGAGCGTTCCAAGTGTGGCACGTTCGAACGTTGTGCCCGTGAACCACAGCATCTCGCGCACGGTCGGCGCGTTGTCGCCGTAGTTGTCGATCGTCGCGAGCCGGTAGTGAGCGTCTGCGATCGTGCCACCCGTGCTCACCGGCGCGGTGCCAGTCTGGTTGACCGCGATGATATCGGGACCGGTCGTCGCGAGCGTGCTGCACGGTCCCGCATCCGGTGCGTCGAAGTACGCAGCGTCCGCATCGAGATCTGGCGGTGCAGCGTCACGGATGCCGCCGTCGCCAAAGTTTCGCAGCGGGTCGCCACCGCACGCAACGAGCGACGCGAATAGCATGGCCCTCAGCACGGGTACTCGCGTCCCGTGGTGGTATCGCGGCAGCGCAACGGTCCCGGCGCCGCGGGCCCCTGCTCGATCGGCTTGGGCCCGCTGTACGTATCCATCATCGAGCCCGACTCGCGCGCCTTGAACGTCGGAAAGAAGTAGTGCGACGCGCGAAACTGGATGCCGACCGCGGCGGTGTCGCCCACGAAATCGTTCGGCATGTACGTGTAGGTCGGCCCGACTCCGTACGCGACCTGTACCGGATCGGCGAAGTACTCGCGCTGGATGCCCAGATAGACCCGGTGCACCGTCGAGTTGCCCGAGTACGTCTTTGGATCTGTATCGGGCTTGAACCCGAGTGAGTCCGCGACGCTGCGCGAATAGATCAGTGCACCTTTGACTGTCGTGCCGGCCTCGACGCGCGCCTGGAGGCCCAGAGACTTCGTCTCCAGAGCCCCATCCTGCGCGTCTCGGCGACTCAGGTTGGCGTCGACTCCAACACCGACACGGACAGGAATCTGCTCCGTACCGCCGAACGAGAGTCCGCCGGCGATCCCGAGCTCCCAGCCGTATCCGCGCACGCCGCCGTAGGACCGGGCGACGCCCGCGGTGATGTCGACGTAGCAACCCGTGGCGAGGAGCGTCAGTACGCAGCTCCGGTACAGCATCGCGCCATCGTATCAGTCCTGAGAACGGCGCTGGGTGAGGTCGGGCGAAGTCTGATTGCGCGTGCGTGTGCGCGCGGATGTCGCGATTCGCTCGCCGCCCGCTGGGACTACTCGACCTCGGAATCGCCCTTGATCACGGAGTCCTCTCCCTGGATCGCGCGCTGCGGTTCCCGCTGCTGTTCCGGGACGATGTCCTTGCGGTCATCGAGCTGGTTGCTCGGGACAATGCCCTGGGTGCTCTGCGGCTTGCGGCTCGGCTTGAAACGTTGTTTACGCGGCATGGTCGTTTGGCATTGCAACGACCGTGCTCCAGTCGATGAAGCTCGGAGTGCCGTTTATGCTCGGTGAGCGCTCGTGGCACAGACACTGTGCGCAGGCCCGGCGAGTGCAAGTTGTGAGATCGAAATGACCTCCGATGTGACTCTTGAATCCGACGCTGCGCGCACCCTCGACATGCCTCTCGCCGATGGTCAGCTCCTCGACCTCCTCGGCGCACGCTTGCAGTCCGAGCACACCGCCGTGCGGAACTACGATGCGCTGCTGGCGAAGCTCGAGGCGCTCGGCGAGCCGTCGTGCGGCCCGAGTCACGCGGACCTCGTCGAGATCCGCGACGAGGAGCTCGCGCACATGCGGATGCTCGCAGTCTGCATCGGTGATCGCGGTGGTGACGCCGCCGCGGTCACGCCCGCCGCGAGTCGCGAGACGATCATGAACCGCGGCATCGGTGACATCGTGACCGACGCCGCGAGCTCCGTACTCGACGGACTCGAGGCGATGGTGATCGCCGAGCTCGCCGATCACGAACAGTGGTTCGGACTCATCGAGCTCGTGCGCGAGCTCGGCCATGAAGACCTTGCCCGTTCGTTCTTGACGGCGGAGTCAACAGAACATAAACACTTGTCAAAGATGCGCGCATGGATCTCGGCGGGACGCGCCGCCAGCAGAGGGGTGCAGTAGATGCGCTCGCTCGCCCCCGATGCCCAGGAATTTCTCCAGGCACTGCTCGCACACGAGCTGAGCCTGCGCCCGCGTGTTCGCTGCGTGGTGACCGGCTCAACTCGCCTCGCGCGACACGACACCGTGCGACGCTCGACGCATGGCGACGGTACTGTTCCCGCTTCCCGATCACGACTTCGACGTCACTGAAGTCGCCGTTCCGTGGCGGCTGCTGCGCGACGCCCGTCACGAGCCGGTGTTTGCGACCGAGACCGGCGTGCCCCCCGCGTGTGACCCACTGCTGATCACCGGCGTGGTGTTCGGCAAGCTCGGTGCGCGGGCCGATGCAATCGCGTACTACCGCGAGCTCGAGCAGGACCCGGCCTTCGTTCGCCCGCGCGTGTGGAGCGACTGTCGCGTCGACGATTTCGATGCGCTGTTCCTCGCCGGTGGGCATGCGCCCGGGATGAAGCAGTACCTGGGCAGCGAGGTCGTGCAGCAGCTCACCGCTGCATTCTTCGTTGCGAAGAAGCCGGTCGCCGCGATCTGTCATGGCGCGCTCGTCGCTGCGCGCAGCAAGCGACCCGACGGTGCGAGCGTGTTGCACGGTCACAAGACCACGTGCCTGCCGAAGTACATGGAGCGCGCTGCGTACTTCTCGACGTTCTGGCGCCGCGGCCGGTACTACCGGACGTATCCCGCGTACGTCGAGGACGAGGTTTGCGCGGCACTGGCGTCACCTGACGACTTCATGCGCGGTCCGCGCGAGCTCTCCAAGCGCGGCACTCGCGACGACGATTCGCATGCGTTCTGCGTCGAGAGCGATCACTATGTATCGGCGCGCTGGCCAGGGGACGCCTACCTGATCGCGAAGCAGCTGATCGCGCGGCTCCGCTGATACAGCGGCCAGATCGTCGACGAGGCTCGTCGAGCAGCGCGGGTTTGCGCAACTGCTCGACGAGCCTCAGCGAGACTCGCTACGCGGCGCTTGCGTCGCGGCCAAGGACCGAGCGGACGCGGGCCTTCGCCTTCGAGATGATCCGCTTGGGACGCGCGGTCAGCTTCTTGGTCGCCGCCTTCGCGATGCGGCGAACGAGACCGACCTTCGCCTTGGCCTCGGCCTTCACAGCCGCGGGCTTGGCGACCTTCGCTCGCGCCTTCACCGCCGCATTGGCCGCCGCCTTCGCCTTCGACGTCAGGCGCATCTTGCGCGACTTCACGGCACCGAGTGCGGCAGAGGCCGCCTTCGTGCCCGGGGGGTTCGCGCGCGCCGCAGCGGCGAGATCTTGGTCTTGCTCCAGCTGGTGCTGGCGAGCGTGCTTGAGGTGTTTCTTCTTCGACTTGTGGGCCATGGTTCAGACTCCGGTGGGGTACAGGTCCGGCAGCTCGTGCTCCGGGGTGTGTTCAGGTGAATCGAGGGGGTCCAGGGGCTGGAGTGCGCTGGTCGAGTCGACGTGAATCACGATGTCGAACTCGCGCGCGAGGCGTGCGTGCAAGTAGTGGCTGCGTCGCTCGGTCTGCGGCATGTACACGACACCGATCGCACGCTGCATGCGCTCGACGTCCTCGCCGACGATGCGCGTGAGATCGGCTGACAGCATGTAGAACCGCGGAATGTCAGCCTCGTGAAACAGCTCCTCCCACGAGCCCGGCAGCGACGGGCGGACGCGGTTGGGCTCTGGCGGTTCATCCCAATCCGCAGCTGCGAGGACCGTGCCTGTATGCGTGGTGAACCCGACAAGCGCCGTCTCACCCGGGTGACGCTGGCGCAGGATCTGACCAAGCGTCACCTGGCCGTCGTCGCCCATCTCGGTCGCGCGCGCGTCGCCGACGTGGGAGTTGTGCGCCCACACGATGAGCTTCGCGGGCTCGCCGTCGCCGAGGTGATTCGCGAGCAGGTCGACCGTGTCGGCCATGTGCGTGTCGCGCAGGTTCCACGAGGCGCTGCGGCCCGCGAACATCGTGCGATAGTACGCCTCGGCGTTACGCACGACATGTGCTTGCTGCACGGCGTGGAACCACGCGTCCCCGGCGGGCGAGCGGCCCGAGCGCGCGAGCTTGCGCAGCTGCATCTCCACGAGCTGCGCGACCACTTCGGTCTCGCACTTGGGACCGACGCCAAGATGCGCATGCATGCCGTAGCGCTGCGCGTCGGACTCGGCGACGTGATCGAAGCACGCGTAGCGCTGGCGAGCGCGGCCCGCCGCTTCGTGATCGTTGTCCTCGAGATACGCGACGACGGCGCGAATCGACGAGTGCAGCGAGTACAGATCGAGGCCGTAGAAGCCGACGCGCGTCGCGGCCTCGCGGGTCTGGTTCTCGGTGCGCAGCCACTCGAGGAAGTGCGCGACGTCGTCGTTGCGCCACAGCCAGCGCGGGAAGCGCTCGAATGCGGCGAGCGCGGCGACTGCGTGATCATCGTCGCCGTGCCCACGCACGAAGCGATCGGCGCGCAGCGCATCGGGCCAATCGCCCTCGACGCAGACCGCGCTGAATCCGTGATCGGTGATCAGGCGGCGCGTAAGCTTCATGCGGAGATCGTAGAACTCGTGCGTACCGTGGCTCGCTTCACCGAGCATCACGATGCGCTTGTGCTCGATCAGCTCCGCGAGATGATCGAGCTCGGCATCCCCATGGATCGGCCGAGCGATCGATGCGATCGCTTCGGGGGTTTCGCCGACGGGCCGGTAGACCATGATCCAAAGTTGCGATGATGGCGTAACAAGTCAATTGTGCGCCGCCAAGTGCACGCTGCGCGCTGTCGCCCGGTGTACATACGTGCGGATGAAGCGATGGATCGCTTTCGGTGTCGGACTCGTCGCCATCGCGATCGTCGTGATCGTGCTCCAGCGCTCCGACCGCGCTGCGCCCGAGCGTGAGACCGGGTCGGGATCCGTGCGCGCGACGCCAAGTGGGCTCGACGCGCTCGTCGAGGAGTTCCGCGCGACCGAGCGCACGGGTCTGCACCGCTTCAACACCGCGCTTCGCGAACAGCGTGAGGGCAAGATGGACGAGCTCGAGCTGTCGAACGTGATCGAGCGCGATGTCCTCACGCCGTGGCGCGAGCTACGCGCGCGCGTGGTCGCCGCTCCGCCGCAGGATGCGCTGTACAGCACGCTGCGGCGCTACCTCGAGCTGCGCCAGCTCTCGTGGGAGGCCTATGTGACCGCGCTGCGAGCGCCGAGTGACGAGGCGGCCCGCCCTCACTATGAGACGCATCGTCAGAAGAATGCCCAGGCCCAGGAGCAGGCGAAGCAACTGGGCGAGATGTTCCGCGAAATCGCTGCGCGCGCCGCCAAGTAAGGCGCGTGTAAGGGCGCAGTAATGCCTGTGTAAGGCCTGCGTGCGCGAGGCATACCGATGGCCGCGTCGTGCGTCTTCACGACATGCTCAAGACCATCGCTGCCCTCGTCCTCGCCTCGTCACTCACTGCGTGTGGAGATCGCGCCCCGCACATCATTCAGGTTCCCGCGACCACCGGCGAGATCGCTCGTCCTGGCGTGATGGCCGTCACCGGTCAGGCGACGCTCGAGGTGAGCC
>JBBQFU010000105.1:0-28540 GCA_038322185.1 Haliangiales bacterium | reverse complement strand
TTCGAGTTTCTCTACTCGAGGTGGTTCCGCGTCCAGGCGACCGGCCTCGAGCACATCCCGCACAAGGGCCGCGCGCTGCTCGTGGCCAACCACGCCGGGACGCTGCCGTACGACCGCGCGATGGTGATGCACGCCGTGCGTCGCGATCATCCGGCGCGCCGCGACGTTCGCCCGCTCGTCGAGGACACGGTGTTTCACCTACCGTTCCTGGGCCCGATCATGAATCGCATCGGCGGCGTGCGCGCCGATCCAGCCAATGCCGAGCGCCTGCTCGAGAACGACGAGCTCGTCGCCGTGTTCCCCGAGGGCGAGAAGGGCATGGGCAAGCTGTGGAAGGATCGCTACCGCCTGCAGCGGTTCGGTCGTGGCGGCTTCGTCAAGCTCGCGCTGCGCACCGGCGCGCCGATCATTCCGGTCGCCGTCGTCGGTGCCGAGGAAGCCGCGCCAATGCTCGGCAAGGTCACGTGGTTCGCCAAGAACATCGGCATCCCGTGGATTCCGGTCACGCCGACGTTCCCGTGGCTCGGCCCGGCCGGGCTGTTGCCGCTGCCGAGCAAGTGGTTCGTGCAGTTCGGCAAGCCGATCGAGCTCGGCGCCGCACACGGTCCCGAGGCCGCCGAGGATCGGCTGCTGGTGAACAAGCTCGCCGATCAGATTCGCACCCAGATCCAGGAGATGATCGAAGGCCTGCTCGGCAAGCGCCGGTCACCCGTGCTGTCAGCATTCCTGGGGTGAGCGATGAATCCGATCGCGGATCGCGAGCTCGCCCTGCTCTACGCCCGCGCACTCGTGGCGATCGCTCGCGCCGATCACACGATCGAGGTCGAGGAAGGCGAGCGGCTCGCGCAGCGGATCGACGCTCGTTGTGCGATCCCGCCGCGCATTGAAGATCTGCTGCTCGAACCGCCGCTGTCGCCCGAGCAGTTCGCCGAGCTCATCGAGAACCGTGATGGGCCGTTCCGCAGCACGCAGGTGAGGCCCCGCGAGCTCGCCGCCGCGCTCGTCGAGGACGGTGTCGCGATCATGCTGGCGAAGGGCCATGCGACCGAGACCGAGGCCGATCGCCTGTGGCGATTTGCCGAAGCCCTGGGTCTCACGAGCGATGAATTCCGGGCCCTGACCCGCGCCGTCGCACCCTGGTTTCCGACCACCGACAATCCGTAAATTTCGTCACTCTCCGACGAGGATCGTCAGGGAAGATTTGCCGAACACGGTTCGTAGCCCGGCGCTCGGTGGCGTTGCGAAGGTCAATTGCAAACCCCGGCTTTGCCGGGGTGCGCAGCAACGCCGAAGGGCGTTGCGAAGGTCAATGTTGAACGTCGAGATCCGCGTGTTAGTGTCAACGCGATGCCGGCGGCATATGCGACCGAGCTGGACCGATTGCTCGAGCACGCGCGCGAACTGCTCGGTGCGGGCGACGACACGGTCCTCGTGGAGGCCAACATCGCGGTCAATCACGCGCTCCAGCTCACGCCGGATTGTGTCGACGCCTGGCTGCTCAAGGCGCAGATCGCATCGGCCACCGGCGACGACCTCGCCGCACTCGCATCGGTCGAGATGGCGCTGCACCGCGCGCCTCACCGCGCCGAAGCGCTGTACTGGCGGGGTGCCGTGCTCGGCGATCTCGGCCGGCACCGCGAAGCGATCCGCTCGATCGAAGCAGCGCTTCGCGTGATCGCAGACACCGATCACTGGCTGCTCGAAGATCTGTTCTACGAGAAGGTCACGATCCTCGATGCGCTCGGCCTGCACGATGCAGCGGTTGCCGCGTGCGAAGCGGGCCTCGATCGCTGTCCGGGCTCGCCACTCCTGCGTGCGGCGCTGGTTCCGGCCGAACGCTCGCGCGTGCGTAGCTCGCTCAAGGTCCTGCGCGGCGGCGCGCTCTGAGCGATGCGCGCGGGCTTCACGGTCCTCGCACTCCTCGTCCTCGCCGGCTGCTGGAAAGATGGCCCCGGCCCTGCCCCGGCCCCGCTCCGTCCGGAACCGACCAGCCCTGAGCCCGAGAAGAAGTCGGGACCGCGGTGGCGGCAGTCGACCAATGTCGCGGTCGGGCCGCCCGCGGATCAGCCGCGGACGACCGAGCAAATCGCGCATCAGCTCGCAGTCGAGCTGCATACGAGCGGAGCGACGCTGCTGCCGAGCTACGTTGCCGGGCCGATCGTCGTGCTCGATCTCGACACCGGCGCCCTCACCACGGAGTGCGGTTCGGCCGCCTCGACCGGGGCACAAACATGGGGCGCGATGTTGAACGGTCCGGCGCGGCCCCTCGCGCATTGCCGCGGTGGGCAGACGATCACGTGCCATCAGTTCTCGATGCCACAGATCCTGATCGTCGAGTTTGCCGACCCCGATCAGTGGCGCATCGTGAGCGTGATCGTCGGAAACTTCCGCACCGGGCGCACGGCGATGAGCTCGAAGATGAGCCAGATGCGGTCACAAATCGCGAACGCCGCTTGCCCGTGATCGGGGGCTGCGCGAAGGTCTGCCCATGTTGAAGATGACGACGTCGCTGGCGCTTGCGGCCAGCCTGATCCTGGTGGGTTGTTCGAAGAAGGAGGAAGAGGGATCCGTACAGCGGCCGGTCGAGGGTAGCCCTGCGACCCCGCCGCCTCCGGCGCCGACCGAGGGGGCCAAGCCGCTCACCGGCACCGCGCTCGCCGATGCCTACAAGGCATGCATCGAGATGATCAACAGCGGCAAGCTCGACGACTTTCGCAAGGGATGCGTCGACGACAGCTTCGTGCTCCACGATGGCGGCGACGGCTCGACGCGCAAGGTCGACGAGGTCCTGGCCTGGTTCAAGACCATGAAAGAGGCGATGCCCGACTTCAAGCTGACGCCGCAGATCGTGCTCGTCAGCGGCCGTAACGTCCTGGCGGTCGAGCTGGTGCAGGGCACGCACACGGCGCCGATGAAGTCGCCGATGGGCGATCTGCCGGCAACCAACAAGAAGGTGGGCGTCCTGATGTTCCACCGCCTCGCGATCAACGACGCGAACAAGGCGACCGAGGAGTGGAGCTTCGCGGATCCCGCCACGATGATGGGTCAGCTCGGACTTGCGCCCACCGGCGCACCGCCGACGCGTCCCGCGCTCGAGAAGGGTCTCGACGGCGCGCCGATCGTGGTCGTGACCGCGGATGACGCCAAGGAGAAGGCGAACCTCGAGGCCGCCAAGAAGGCGACCGACGCGATCAATTCCGGCAAGTACGCCGACGCGCTTGCGCTGATGACGGCAGACGTCGTCGAGTCCGATCAGGCCGCGCCCAAGGACATGAAGGCCAAGGAGATCGAGGCGGGCATGAAGATGTTCTTCGGCGCCTTCAAGGGCGCGCAGATCTCCGTCGACCAGGCCTTCGCGGCGGGCGACTACGTGGTGCAGATCGGCAAGTTCACGGGCACGCACGACAAGGACCTGGGCCCGCTCAAGAAGACCGGCAAGGACGTCAGCCTCGACTACGCCGAGGTGATCCACGTCAAGGACGGCAAGGCAGACCAGTACTGGCGCTTCCACAGCAACCTGACGTTCGCGATGCAGCTCGGTCTGATGCCGGCGCCGGGCGCACCGCCCGCAGCAGCGGGCAGCGCCGCGCCTGCCACGCCGCCGACGCCTGCGCCCGCAACGCCCTGAGACTGCAACGCGCTCGCAGGCGCGCGGATCGCTGCCTTGCTATGATCGGCGGGTGCAGGCGAGCCGCGTTGCCGTTCTCGCTGCCTGCGGCCTCGTCGCAGGTGCCGGGGTCGCATGGCTCGGTGGCGCGCTCGCGGATGACAGCCCGCCTGCAGCCACCGGCGATGCGCACACGCTGACGCTCGCCGCACGGGCCGGCCGCCACGTGCGCGTCGATGGCCCGCGCGGTCCGATCCACGTGTGGATCCCGCCGGGGTTTCGGCCGGAGACCGGCGCGACGATCGTCTACGTGCACGGCTACTACGACAACGCGGACACCGCCTACGTCGGCCATCGCCTGCCCGAGCAGTTCGCGATGGCGGCGCAGAACGCGATGTTCATCGTGCCCGAGGCTCCGGCGAAGCAACTGACACCGATCAACTATCCGAGCCTGTCGGAGGTGATCCGGCTCGCCGAGGATGCATCCGGCGTGCATCGCGGCATGGCGCTGACCGCGGTCGTCGGACACAGCGGCGCGTTTCGCACGATCAACGCGTGGCTCGACGAGCCGCTGCTCGATCACGTGGTGATGATCGACGCGATGTACGGGAACGAGGAGGTGATGGAGGCGTGGCTGCGCGCCTCGCCGCATCACCGGCTGATCACCGTCGGCGAGGACACGCTGCAATGGAACGAGCAGTTCGCGCGTGACATGCCGGAGACGTTCATCGTCGATCGCGTGCCACCGGCCTACGACCTGTGGCCGCCCGAGGCGAAGACCGCGCGCATCGTCTACGTGCGTGCGCAGTTCTTCCACATGCCGCTCGTGACCGACGGCATCGTGCTGCCGAGCGTGCTGCGCCTGTTGCCGATCGAGCTGCTCGCGACCGGACCATGGCAACACCCGCTCGGCGCAATGCCGGCGATGCCCGACGCGGCGCTGATCTACGACGCGCCGAGCGACGGCGTGACGGACTGAGATGCGCGCGCGGATCGCCACGCTCGCCGTTGTCGTCGTGTTGCTCGTGTTCGCAGCGATCACACCAGGCGTGCGGCGCCACTTCATCCTCGACATCATCAAGTGGGACGCGCCAGCGACCGCGCCGGTCGCGCTGCCCGCCGGAACGGGACCGGGCCTGACGCCTGCCGACCGAGTGCGCGTGGTGCTGATCGACGGCCTCGGTACCGACTCAGCGCGCAAGCTGCCGGTGTGGTCGTCGCTGTGCACGAATGGGCTGCGCCTGCAGGTCGACGTCGGGTTTCCGACCGTGTCGCTGCCCGTCGAGGTGTCGCTGTGGAGCGGGCTCACGCAGCAGCAGACCGGCGTGATGTTCCGCTCGGATCGGCCCCTCGTGCCGCCGCTCGATCGGCGCGGCATTCCCGCCCGCGTCCCCGGCAGCATCGCGATCGCCGAGCACCACGGCTTCATCGTGCGCTCGCTCGGCTTCGCCGTCACCGAGCCCGCCGCGGCAGAGGTGCCGGCGAAGGACCTCGATCCCGAGGCGTGGGCCCAGGTCTGGCAAGCGCGGGCGGTCGAAGCAGTGAGCAGTGGTGCGAAGCTCGCGTTCGTTCACATCCTGCGCGTCGATTACTGGGGCCACAAGAAGGGCGGCGCATCGCCGGAGTACGCGACCGCGGCCGCCGAGTCCGATGCGATCCTCGCGCAGCTTCACGCAGCCGCACCCGACGCGCGCTGGTTCCTGCTCTCGGACCACGCACACCTGCCGACCGGCGGGCACGGCGGCGAGGAGCGCGCGATTCGCCAGGTCGAGCACTGCATCACGGGGCCCGGCATCGCGCCGGCGACCGGTGGGCTCGTGCACATCGTCGATATCTCGCGTGCCATCGCCGACTCGCTCAGCTTCACACTCGACCATCACTCGGTGGCGCGACCGATGTCCGTGGCGCTGAAGCAGCCGCTCGATCCCGACACCGCGGTCCCTCCCCTCGCGACCGGCAGAGCTGTGATCGCCGTGCTCCTGCTCGTACTCGGGCTGGCAGCGACCGGCTGGAGCGTGCGCCGGTGGTGGATCGCGCCCTCCTGGTTCGTCCTCGCGTGCGCGCTGCTCGTGATCGTGCGCGGCATGCCGACGATGTCGATGCCGATGGTCTACGCGAAGGAGAACCTGTTCGACGTGCTCGACTTCGATAAGCGCTTGATGATGCGCACCTGGCTCGTCACGCTGCCGATCGCGGCGGCCGCCACGTGGTTTGGCCTCGCCCGCGGGCTGTCGCTCGTTCGCGTGCTCGCGGCGCAGCTCGCGCTGCCGATTGCTGCGCTCGCCGCGGTCCTGGTGGCGTGCGGTGGCTGGAGTGCGCTGCTGGGAGCGGAAGTCTCGCCGATGGTGCCGCGCTACACCGCGTTCGCGTCGCCGCTGATGCTCATCGTGGCCCAGGGGTCGGCCGCTGTCGCGCTAGCTGTTCTCGCGCGTTTCGTCCAGCCGGCGTCCGGTCGACCACGAAGTTCGGGAACGAAGCAAAGCGGGATTTCAGTCGCGTGACCACGTCCGGCTGCTTCGTCGACAGGTCCTGCTTCTGCTGCGGGTCCGTCTCGAGGTCATAGAGCTCGACCAGGTCGTCCGCCGGTCGGACGAGTAGCTGGTAGGGCCACTCGACGACCGACCACTGATCCTGCTCGTGTATCGCGAGCGAGCGACCCGTGGGGCGCAGCGCGGGCGGACCGTCGAGCAGCGTCGGAACGAGGTTGGTGCCATCGAGCGGCATCTCCGGCGGGATGATGCCGAGCAGGTCGAACAGCGTCGGTGCGATGTCGACGAGCGAGACCAGGTCTGTACGCAGTCCGGGCGTGACACCGGGGACACGCAGCGCGATCGGCACGCGCACGAGCGGCGCATACGTGACCTTGCCGTGCGTGAGCAGCAGGCGCGGGTCCTCGCCGAGCGACTCGCCGTGGTCGCTGAGGAACACGATGATCGTCTTGTCGACGAGGTTGCGCGCTTTCAGCTCGCCGAGCATCAACCCGATCTCGTCGTCGATCGAACGCAGCAGCGCGCGGTAGACGTGGAACTTCTCCGACGGTCCCGGCTTCACCTTCGCGAGCATCTCGGGCGAGACCTTGATCTGGTGGTGCTCGTGCACGTCGAAGTAGTGCAGCCAGAGGAAGAACGGCTTGTCGCCGGCATCCTCGAATGCGCGACGGCCGGCCTCGCTGGTCGCCTCGGCGCTCACGTGATCGCCGATGTCTTGCTTGGTCGAGTCGGTACGGATTTTCGTGAGCTGGTCGACGCCGCGGTTGATGATCGTGTCACCTGCGTAGCGCAGCACCTCGGCGGGAATCGCTGCGTAGGTCTTGCGACCGCCGGCCCGCAGCGCCTCGGGCAGCGTGGTCGCGACCGCCTGGAATGGATTGAAGCGGCCGGTCAGCAGTGTGGCGAGCGAGATGTCGGTGCCACTTGCCGGGGCGAAGGCGCGCGTGAACCACACCGACTCGGCGAGCAGCTTGGTGAGGTGCGGGAAGTCGGCGCGGTCGGCGGCATCGGGCGCGATGATGTCGGCGCGCAGCGCATCGACGCTGATCAGCAGCACGTTCATCCCCCGCGTGCGCGCGAGCAGCTCGACGACCTCGGGTCGATCGCGAAAGCTCGCGTTGTCCTGGGGCGGCGGCGCGGGCTCGGCGACGAACACCTCGGCGTCGCTGCCATTGCAGTCCTGATCGATCCCGTCGCCGGGCGTATCGACCGCACCGGCGAAGCGTTTGGGATCACCATCGTCGCAGTCGCCACCGCCGAGGAGCTTCGAGCTGCCGTCCCCGTCGAAGTCGAACACCTGCCGGTACAGCGTCACCAGGTCGCGCGTCTGATCGCCGAACTGCACCAGCACGCGGCGATCATTCGCGTCGCGCAGGCCCTTGCCTGCCGCTGCTGCCGCCGCGATCACGACGAGGATGGAGATGCCCACGCCGACCACGATCGTGGCGCGCCGCGGCCAGATCGCGCGGTGGCAGATCCGGATCGCGATCCCCGCCAGCACGGAGACGGTGAGCGTCGCCCCGATGTGCGCGCTCGGATAGCCGGTCTTGAGGATATTCCGCTCGGCCCAGATGATCGCGCCGATCAGGCCCGCGAGCGCGAGCAGCACGACCGCGCGGGTGGTGAGGTCCGTCGCGCGCAGCACGCGCTGTCCGATCGCGATCGCCACGGCACTACCGATCCATAGCGCGAGTGGCAACACGAACGGCGCGGCCTTCGCCAGTGCCAGGGTCTGTGCGTACGCGCCGTCGAACAGCGTCGCCGAGACCGGCACGAACACGAGCGCCGTCGGTGCGGCGAGGATGAGCGCTTGCTTCCACCACGTCCGATCGCGCGCCGCCCGCTCGGCGAGGATGATCACGAGCGCGGCCAGGAGGCCCGTGAGCGCGAACATCGGGACGGCCGCGGCCGCGATCCCGACAGACTTGACGCGGGCTGCATCGAACGCGCCGATGGCGGCCGCTCCGCATACGTGCGCGACGATGGCCCAGCTGGGCGAGGCGCGCGACGACATCGATGACAGCTTACTTGTTCGGGGGGTACTTCTGGAGCTTGCGCTGCAGGCTTCTGCGGTGGATGCCGAGCCGGCGCGCCGCCTCGGAGATATTGCCACCCGCATCGGAGAGCACGCGATTGATGTGCTCCCATTCGGCGCGTGCCAGCGACGGGGCCTTGTAGTCGTGGTCGGCCGGCGGCTCGAGCGGCGGCGCCTCGCCCCGAGCGAACGCCGCGACGATGTCGTCGGCGTCGGCGGGCTTGGACAGGTAGTACGTCGCGCCGAGGCGCACGGCATCGATCGCGGTCGCGATGCTGCCGTAGCCGGTGAGCACCAGGGTCTTGGTCGACGGATCGATCTCGCGCATCGCCTTGACCAGCTCGAGGCCGCTCTTGCCGGGCATCTTGAGATCGACGACGGCGTACTCGGGCGACTCGGAGGTCGCCGCAGCCACACCGCTGTCGTAGTCCTGCGCGGTGCGCGTCTCGTAGCCACGGTCGACGAAGGCGCGCGCGAGCCGCGTGCGATAGACCTCGTCGTCATCGACGATCAGGATCGACGGCTTGTCCCCGGTCGTATCGGCTGCGCCAGTCATGCAGGCTTGGATACCACTCGGGGCGCAGAAGATTCGGTCGATCGCACGGTTTGGGGGGCTGCGGCAGCTGACCGCACCCCGGCGTCGACCGGCAGCCGGGCGCCGACCTCGGTCCCGTTGTCCTTGTTCGAGTCGATCTGCAGACTTCCGCCGACGCCTTCGATGACGGCGCGGGCCAGAAATAGCCCGAGCCCCATTCCCCGGCCGGGTGCCTTGGTGGTGAAGAACGGCTCGCCGATGCGGGCCATGACATCCTCCGGGATGCCAGGCCCCCGGTCGCGGATGGTCACCTCGAGCACGTCACCATCGCGGCGCGCGGTGATCACGACCGACGACGTCGGCGGCGAGGCATCCTGCGCATTGGTCACGAGCGAGCGCAGCGCCTGGCTCACGGCGCGCGGCGGCAGGCGAAGGGTGGTGCGTGCGAGGTCATCGTCGATCTCGCACAGCACGCGTGGCGCCTCGCGGATCCCGATGAGCGTCTCGTCGATCAGCTCGCGCACGGTCGAGGACGACACCGACTCACCGACGGTGCCGGCGCCCTGCGCCATCGTGTCGAGGATCGAGCGGCATCGGCCGACCTGCTCGCGGATCAGCTTCGCGTCCGATGCGAGCTCGGGACTATCGGCCTTGGTCAGCGCGCGCTCGAGCTCCTTGGCCGCGAGCGCGACGGTGCCGAGCGGTGTGGACAGCTCGTGCGCTGCACCGGCCGCCATCGTGGCGAGCGAGGCGAGCCGCTCCTGCCGTGCCGCGAGCCCGCGGGCTTCGGTCAGCTCGCGCTCGCGCTCGGCGAGTGCGCCGGTGATGCGCAGCAGGAAGTGCACGACGAACGCCGAGGCGACGCCGAGCGCCACCCACGCACCGTAGGCATGGTTCTCCTCGGGAATCGCCAGCGGCTCGTGCGACACGAGCAACACACCAAAGCCAAGGAACGCGAGACCGACGAGCATCCAGGTCCAGCGCGCACGGACGAGCACCGTCGCGAGCGCGATCTGCACGAGGTACAGGAAGCTGAACGGATTCTTGGGCCCACCGCTGAGGTAGAGCAGGCCGGTGAGGATCGCGATGTCGATCATCATGATCAGCGCGAGCTGCCACTCGTGCACCTCGCGCGGCGTGACGACCCCGCGGCGGCGATCGCCAAAGAAGTACATCTCGATCACGAGCTGCGACACGAGCCCGATGCCGACCACGATCAAGAGCGGCGCGATCGGCAGCGCACCGCCGAGCAGGAACTGCGCGACGAGCACCGTGGCTGCCTGCCCCGCGACCTCCGCCCAGCGCAGGCGCGTGAGCCACTGGACGTTGACCCAGTTGCGCTCGGGAATCGGGGTGGGCCGCGCCACGGGCAGACCCTAGCACTTCCCGAAAACGAAAAACGCCGGGCGCGGGCCCGGCGCATCGTCGCGACAGAAGCGCTTTACTGCTTCGCCGGCTCGAGGCTCTTTAGCCCCTTGTCCATGACCCACTGCTGATAGTACTGGGCCTGCGGCGTACCCTGCTGGATGCGCTCGTTGGCCTTCTTCAGCTCTTCGTCGATGAGGGTGACGAAGTTGTCGATCGGAACCGCGCCGGAGATGAAGCGACCGTTCACGAAGAACGACGGGGTTGCCCCGACGCCGAACTTCTGAAGGTCACGCATATCCGTCTGGACGAGCGTGTTGCAGGCCTTCATGTCCGCCTTGAACTTGTTCACGTCGAGCTTGAGCTCGGCCGCAAACGTGTTCATCAGCTCGCAGCCTTCCGGCTTCTCCCAGCACTTGTCCGGCGGATACTTCCGCTCCTTGAACATCTTGTCCCAGATGAGGTCGTCGATTTCTTGTAGCTTGCCTTGCTTGGCACCGGCGCAATACGCGAGCGCGGGAGCCATCGCAGTCGTCGGGTGAACGACGAGATGCTTCTTCACGATCCGGAGATCCTTTCCATACTTCTTCGCGAGGTCTTTGAGCGTCACACGGACGCGTTCGCAGTACGGTCAAGCATAGTCAAACGCTTCTATGAGCGTGACCTTCGCATCCATCGGACCCTCGATCGGGTCGCCTTCGACCGAGACCGCGTAGGTCTTCGAACGGTCGGGCTCGGGGCGCTGCGGGCGCGGTTGCTGCGCGCCGGGCTGTGCACCGCGGGCACCACCACCGGTTGCGATGAGTGCGTCGAGCTTCTTCTCGATGCGCTCCATGCGGTCGTTCATGTTCTTCTGATCGGCCTGGCAGGCGGCGAGCGGCATGAGTGCCGCCAACAAGAGGACGTAGGCTTTCATCTGGGGACTCCTTCGGTGAGTAGACAACTGACTCGGGGCAATTGCAACAGAGCTACTGCTTCGCGGGCTCGAGAGTCTTGAGACCCTTGTTCACGACCCACTGCTGATAATACTGGGCGGCAGGCGTGCCCTGCTGGATGCGCTCGTTGGCCTTCTTCAGCTCCTCGTCGATGAGGGTGACGAAGTTGTCGATCGGCACCGCTCCCGAGATGAAGCGACCGTTGATGAAGAACGCAGGGGTCGCACCGACGCCGAGCTTCTGCAGGTCACGCATGTCGGCCTGCACGACGCCATTGCAGGCCTTCATGTCCGCCTTGAACTTGTTCATGTCGAGCTTGAGCTCGGTCGCGAACGTGTTCATCAGCTCGCAGCCACCTTCCTGCTCCCAGCACTTGTCGGCGGGGTACTTGCGCTCCTTGAACATCTTGTCCCAGATGAGCGCGTCCATCTCCTTGTGCTTGCCCTGGCGTCCCGCCGCGCAAAACGCGAGAGCGGGGGCCGTCGCGGTCGTCGGGTGAACGACGAGCTGCTTGTAGACGACGCGAACGTCCTTGCCGTACTTCTTGTGCAGCTCCTCCATCGTCGGACGGACGCGCTCGCAGTACGGGCACGCATAGTCGTACGCCTTGACGACCGTGACCTTCGCATCGGCCGCACCATCGAACGCGTCGTTGTCGACGGGCACCGAGTAGGTCTTGGACCGATCAGGTTCCGGACGCGGCGGGCGCGGCTGCTGGGCGCCAGGTTGAGCGCCGCGAGCAGTGCCACCGGTTGCGATCAGAGCGTCGAGCTTCTTCTCGATGCGCTCCATCCGATCGTTCACGTTCTTCTGATCAGCCTGGCAGGCCGCGAGGGGCAGCACCGCTGCCAGCAAGAGAGTGAGGGCTTTCATCAGTCGATTCCTTCGGCCTTGCGGCAACTCTGTGGTTCGGGGCTCGAGTAATCCTCGAGCTCCGTGCAATTGAGAGGTTCGGCAAGGAGCGTCTGGATGCGGGCCTCGTCCTCGGTGGACAGGCGCGACAACCGCTCCTCGGTGGGCTGCTTGAGGACCGCCTGGAGATCACACGCTTCGTCACGTGACAGCAGGCCGTCGCCGTCGAGGTCTGCGTCGGGGAATGCGTCGTACAGCGCGGCGGCCATCTGCGTGGTGTAGACGCAGACATCGACGCGCGTGTCGGCCTCGGTCGAGCGTGCGCCGCCGAGCGCGAGTATCGCGAAGCTCACCAGCACGAGACGATGCAGGTGACTCATCCGGGCACGCGCCGGCGGGCCAAGGACCGCAGCGATGCGAGCATCGAGCGAGTGGTGAGCCGCGAGTGCATGCGCGTGCGCGTGGGTACGCAGCGTCGCCATGCGAACGAGCAGCCGCGCATAGGCAGGGCGCGCGACGTCGCCGGCCTCGAGCGCCCACGCATCACACGCAGCTTCGCGCGCGAGCTCGAGCTTCTTGTGGACGAGGCGAACCACCGGCCACCACCACAGCAGCGTGCTGGCGGCGATCTGGACGAGACGTCCGAGCGCATCGGCGCGGCGAACGTGGGCGAGCTCGTGGAGCAGCACGGCGCGCAGGAGCACGGGATCGGCGAGCAGCGTGGGCGGCACTACGATGATCGGCCGCAGCAGACCGACGACGTGCGGTCCGAGATCCGGGGATCCAACGACGAGGCGAGCACGCGGGTGAAGCGCGCGAAGCAGTGCTTGCGCGGTGCCCGGCGCGGGGGCAGCAGCGCGAGCGTCGCGTGCGGTGCGGGATTGCGCGAGCACGGTGCGGGCGAGGACGATGGTGGCGCCCAGCATCCACAGGCCCGCAAGCGCGAGCCAGCCGACGGCGGGCCATGCGCTGTAGGTCGGAACGGCGCGCGTCGTGCCTGCGGTGAGCACGAACTGCGTCATTTCAGCCGTGGTCGCCTGCGCGAACAGATCGGAGATCGACCACGGCATCGCCGGGCCCCACGGCAGTGCGAGCTTGAGGGTGACGACCAGCCAGATCGCGGCCTGCCACGACGGACGCAGCTTGCCCGCGCGGGTGATCACGAGTGCGAGCAGGGCCAGCACGGTGCCCTGCACGGCGAGCATGCCGAGCGTGCCGAGCCAGCCCTTGGCGAGTAGACCCGCGTCGACGAGCGTTGCCATCACGGCCGCTCCTTCTTCCTGGGCTTGGCAGGCAGCTCGGTATCGGCCGCTTCCGCGATCTTGCGCTCGATCTCGCGCAGCTCCTCGCGGCTGATGCTCTCATCCTCGACCAGACGCATCACGAGCGAGTCGGCCTGGCCGTCGAACACGTCACGCACGAACTCGCGCAGGCGTTCGCGCAGCACGTTCTCGCGCCGGAACGCCGGCTTGTAGAGGAACGGCTCGCGGGTCTTGTCGACCTGCACCGCATTCTTCGTGGCGAGGCGGCCGAGCAGCGTCATCACCGTCGTGTAAGCGAGGTCATTGCCGCGCTGCTGCAGCGACGCGCGAACCTCGGCAACCGAGCCCGTGCCCAGCTCCCACAGCGCCTTCATGACGCGAAGCTCGGCGGGGGTCATCTCTGGGCAGGGTTTGGCCATGGCGTTATTACGACTCTCGTAGCATTACTACATCTGTAGTTGCCAACGCAACAGTCATCCGTGCGGCTACCTACCGGCGGAAGCGACGGACTATTCCGCGCGCAGCCGAAATCACACGTTCGGCTGGTAGCAGTGGCAGGAGCGCAATCCCGGCGAGCGGATAGATGAACCAGATGTTCATCAGCAGCACGACGCCGAGGTGAAAGCCCCAGGCGCCAAGCGCCCACACGTAGCCGATCCTGCGGTGCAGGAGCGCGAGCGGCGCACCGAGCTCGAGCGCGAGCGACATCGCGCTGAACGGCACGAGCGCCTTGGGATGATCGAGCACGAGGTGCGCGAGCGGTGCGATGCCATCACCGAGCACGGCCTTGCGGAGGTTGTCGATCGCGATCTGGTTGCGCAGCAGCTCGCCATCGACCCAGTCGATCCCGGCGATGCGGAGCTTCGCGATGCCCGCGAGCATGTACGTCGCAGCGGTCAGCGCGCACAGCAGCTTGATCGGCCAGCCATAGCCGGCTGCCGCGACGCCGCGCTGCTTCGCGCCGATCGCCCATGCATCGGCCGCGGGTGCGATCGCGAGTGCGATCACGTGCAGCACCATCAGATTTTCGGTGTGGAACGGCATGCCCCAGCAGTTGCGGTACGTGATCGTCCACAACAGTGCGATCGCCGCGAGCGGCGCGACGACGCGATATGCGACGCCGAGGATGAACGCGACGAGCAGCACGCACGTGACGATCGCGAGCGCGACGACGATGCTCACGGGCAGCGGCGAATCCAGCACCCGCACGACGCCGTACGGATGAAAGTGCGTCTTGCCGTACCGCGCGACACCCGCGAACTCCCCGAGCCGGCCAATCACCCAGACCAGCGCGTAGCCCCCGATCAGCATGCGCAGCGCGGCCAATCGCTCGGCCGGCGCAGGGGCGAACCACCAGTCGGCGATGCGCTTCATCGCGACACCACGCAACGCAGCCGCTCGAGCTCGCGCCCGACCTTGCCGTGCTCGAGATAGGACAGCGACTCGTGCGTGCCCGTGACGATGCGAACGTTCGCGACGTGAGCGAAGTCGGAATCGTCGGCGACCCGGCGTGCGACCGCGTCGCACAGCTTGGCGATCTCGAGCCGGCCGCGGCTGACAGCGGTATCGATCACGCGCATCGCCTGCAGGACCTCGCCGGTACCGACGAGGCCGGGCGTCAAGATGACGCGCTCGCCTGCCCTGCCCTCGCCGAGCGCGTAGTGGAACGTCAGCGTCGTCGGCCGCTTGCTCGCAAACATCGGATACGTCGACAGCGGGAAGCCGTCGTCCCGCGGGTTACGCAGCAGCGGCGACAGCGTCACGCCGATCAGTGCGATCGACGCGACCGCAGCGAGTACCCGCGCGCGCTCCATGCGCGAGGTGTAGCGCGATTACATGGACCGGATCACGCGCCAGGACGACGATGGGCCGCCGACCTCGAAGTGGAAGCCGAACTCGAACGTGATCAGGCCGTCCTTCGCGAGCTCCTTGGGTGGGTTCACGAACGGCGCCGCACCGTTGAACGCCTTGACCGCCTCGTCGTCGAGCGCGCTCACCCCCGAGGACTGTACGACGACGACCTTCGCGAGCTGGCCCGTCGTGGTGAGCGAGACACGGACGCCGGTGACCCGCGTCTTGAAGCCATGCACCTGGCCGCTCGGATCGAGGCGACGCCACACCGTACCGGGATCCCAGTTCTGACGAACCGCGCGCTTGAGGCGGTTGAAGAACGACGCGTGGACCCACTTCTTCGCGTTGAGCGACGTCTCGTCACCGTCGGCCACGTCGTCGAGGTGATCGACCGAGCCGCCACCGACGACGCGCTCGAGGACCTCCGGAGACGGCTTGAGGTTCGGGACCGTGGGTGCGCCACCGCCGGCGCCGGTCTGGCCGCGTGGGATCTCGGAGCGCTCCTTGCGCTGCTGCTCGAACGAGCCGTCGCCCTTGCGCGGCGAGATGCCGTCGAAACCGACCGGCCCGAGGCTGCCCATCGAGCTGCCGCGCGTCTTCTGATCTTGCTGCACATCGGCCGGCGTCTGCACGCCCGGCCGACGCATCGCGAGCGAGCCCTTCACGTCGGGCGCGTCCTTGTTCGCGCCGGGAAGACGATCGGGCACTTGCTCCTGGATGCTCGATTCCTTGGGTGCCTGCTTCGCCGCGAGCTCCTCGGGCTTGCTCTTGGCAACCATGGGCTCGGTGACCGAGCCGCGAGCCACGCTCTGCTTCTCGGTGGCCGTGTTGTGCTCGGCCAGGAGCCGCGCGTTCTCTGGCTCCTTCTCGGTGTCCGGCTTCGCCGTCTCGACCACCTGCGCCGGACGCTGCTGCGGTGGCGGAGGAGGTGGCGGTGGCGGCGGCGGTTGCTGCTGCGGTGGTTGCTGCACCTGCAGCTCGGGCGGTTTGGGCTTCTCGGGCTGAGGCTGCTCCTGCTCCTTCAACATCTCGAGCAACGGCTCGGGATCAATCGGGGTGATCGTGTCGGCCGCGCGCGCCTCGAGCATCGCGATCGACGCGACCGCATCGGGGCTGTGCTGCATACGGCACGCGGAGAAGTCCATCCACATGTCGAGCTCGGCGGCCTTCAGGCATCCGTCGGTATCGTCGATCCACGGCGCGAGGCACAGCGAGTAACGCATCGTGCTGCCGAACGCGGCATCGCCGAGACAGCTCGTCTTGAGATCCTCGGCCTCGGTCAATGCCGCCTTGCCCCCGCCGCTGGACAGCAACGAGCCGCCGATCGGCAGCCCCTCGAGCTCGACCGCGAGCAGGAGGCTCGAGTGAAACGCGATCGTGCCCGCAACGATCGCGGCCATCGTGGCCGGTCTCGTCCGTCTCCCTCGGCGTGAAGCTGCGATCGTCATTCCGCGACCAGGGTCTCCACAAGTATAGATACGCGCCACGCCGTCGTCAGGTCGATTCGACGCCTCGATCGGTGGGTACATGTCACCCCAATCCCGAGCCATTGCCTGGGGTTCGGAGGGTGCGCTGCTGTCTCAGCGAGGCGCGATCGTCACGGTCGCCGACTCCGCCGCGCTGATCACGTGGAGCTCGCCTGCGGACTCGACCGCGGTACAGCCGTCGCAAGTGACCGTGACGCCAGCGGGATAGACCCGCGCCGGCACCACGATCACCGTGGGAGCCTGGATTCCAGGTTCCGGCCGCCACGTGACTGACAGCGTGCGTGCGACCTCGTCGTAGTCCCACTCGACTGGCTCGCCGGCGATCCGCTCGGCGTAGGGCCGCACGATCGCGTCGATGAGTGGCGTGACCTCGTTGCCCGCGGTGTCCAGCATGCTGTAGCCGCCGCCGCGATCGAAGGCCCAGTACATCGTGCTCGCGAACACGCTCGCGGCTCCGTCGTAGGCCGCGTCCATGTACGCGCCGATCTGCGGGCTGGTACCGATGCCGCCGTACTCGCCGATCCATAGCGGCAACCCGAGGCGCTCGGCATCCGCGGCGAGGTCCTCGGCGTTCGCAAGCAGCGAGGCGCGCCGCGCGTCGTCGAACTGACCCGACAGCTCTGCCGTCTGATCGTACATGTGCGGCGCGTAGATCACGCCCGGCACGTCGAACGGTGCGAGGCGCGATGCAAAGCCGAGATTACGCGACGACGACGGCTCGGCGAACACGAGCCAGCTCGGTGCGTGCACGCGCACGGCGTCGATCACCCGCGCGTAGAACGGCTGCAGCGTCTCGGCCTCGAACGTCGTGACCGCCTGCGTGCCCCAGTGCGGCTCGTTCATCGGATCGATGCCGAGGATCGCGCCCTCACCGGCGAGCCGCTCGGCAACGTGGCCCCACATCGCAGCAAACGATGCGTGCAATGCCTCGTCGCCCCACAGGTGGTCGTAGCAGGCGAGCACGTTGGTATCGCCGTAGTTGAGGATCCAGTTCTCGTTCGGCACGAACGCGGCGTAGAACGACTCGGGACAGGTCCAGCGCGGTGCGCCGCCAAAGCCAAAGCCCTCGCCGTAGACGTCCTGGTGCATGTCGAGCACGACGGAGAGCCCGGCATCGCGCGCCCACTGCATGCGCTCGGCGACCCAGTCGAGGTACGCGTCGTCATAGGTGCCGGGGGTCGGTTCGATCGCGGCCCACGTGATCAGAAATCGCAGCGAGCGAAAGCCCCACGCGTGGAGTCGCTCGTAGTCGGCGAACGTGAACTCGTCGGTGTACGGCGCGTGCTTGTGCGCGCTGGCGAGGTTCACCCCGCGCATCACGAGGGCGCGCCCCTCGGCGTCGCGGAGATGTTCGCCGCAAACATTCACGCTACCGCGACACTCGGGCGCGCGGTCGTCGCCGCATGCAGCCGCGAGGAGCACGACAAGCACGGTCCAGCGCAGTGCGGTGGTCACGGCGCGAATCTACATCGCGGGTCAGCGAATTGCGCCGCTCAAATCGAGCTTCCCGACGGCGATGTCGTTGCTGCCGCGGTTCGGCATTCCGTCGAGTGAACCGCCCGTGATGATGGAGATGTAGATGAAGCCGGTGAGCGAGGTATCGCGCGCACACGACGACGCCTGGTCGAGGAGCGGGCTGCCGAAGATGCGTGTCCACTCTCGCGTTCCGTCACGCGCGAGGGCGACCGCGCACAGATCGTCGCCTCCGTTATGCGTCTGGCCATCGAACGCGACGTTCGTCGTGCATGCGATCACGGCGCCCGTTGGAGTCGGGGCGATGCCGAACGTGATCTCGTTTCCGGCGCCGCCGAACTGGCTCGTCATCTGCCAGGTGCCGTCGGTGGCGTAGCGCATCGCGAAGATGTCGGTCGCGCCCCCGAACGCGCCACCGTCGATCGAACCGCTCGTGTAGCCAGCGATCCACAGCTCGCCGTTGTCATCGAGCTGGGCGTCGGTCGCGAAGTCATTCCCTGCGCCGCCGCGCTGGCGAAGCCACTGCTGCACGCCGCCGGGATTGAAGCGGCCGACGAATACGTCGTCGCCACCTGCGTTGGCGCCTGCGAGGATACCGTTCGTCGAGCCGACCAGGTACGAGGTACCGTCCGCCGCGACCGCGACGCTGTGCCCGTCTTCGTCGCCGGATGTTCCGCCCTGCGTGATCCATTCCACGGCACCGACCGATGACACGCGCGCGAGCGCGAAGTCGACGCCGCCGGCGCCGGGTCCGCTGAGCACGCCGCCGGTCTCGAGCGCGACGATGGCCGCGCCAGCCGCATCGATTCCCAGATCGAAGGCCTGCTCGTTCGCGGCTGTTCCGATCTGCGTGACCCACTCGAGTGTCCCGTCGGGCAGGTAGCTCGCGACGAACGCGTCGTTGCCGCCCCGTAACCCACCGGTCCCGAGTGCGTTCGCGGTGTAGCCAACGAGTCGGACCCCGCGATCGCCGTCGACCGCGACGTCGCGCGAGAAGTCGACCAGCGGCCCGCCGAGCTGGCGGATCCACACGACGGCACCCGCCGGATCGAGCTTGATGAGCACGGCATCGAACGCACCACGGCTCGGCCCGTCGAGATCGCCGCCGGTGGTGCCGGAGATGTAGACGTAGCCGTCGGGATCGATCGCGACGCCGGACGTGCGGTCGTCGACGGGACTACCGATCTGTACCGCGCCTTGGTTCACGTAGAAGAACGGCTCGCTATCGGTGCCGATGCCGTCGCTGACCGTCAGCACGACCGTGCCGGCGACATGCGCGGGGGCCGTGCAGCTCAGCGCGCGCGCGACAACGAGCCCCGTACACGGCTGGCCGTCGACGAGTACCTCGATCGCGGGACCGAGGTCGCCGGTCACGGTGATCTCGATGGCTCCACCGGCGATCGTGGTCCACCCGGGCGTGACGTCAACGATCTGAAAGGCGGCGGAAGTGACGTCCGTGCCGGCGTCGGTGACGCCGTCAAAGCTGAACCGGCCGCAACCTGCGACCAACGCCAGCATGAGCCCCCACCATGACCGCACGTTACGATCTACGCACGCGAGCTGGCTCGCAGCTACCGGCGAATGCCGTGGATGCGATCGGATTCGGCTTGCATCATCACGCGGAACTGCTGCGCCTGCGCCGGATCGAATTTCGGATTGGGCTGGCCGAGGATCTCCGGCGCGCCGACGATCGGCGTCCAGTAGCCTTCGCACTCGATCCATGCCTGGTGATGCGTACCGTTCTGCGCGAGCACCAGGTGATGGTTCATCTGGTTGCCCATCGGATCTTTCATCCACGCCATCTCGGCGTGGACCTTCGTATAGAACTCGAGCGTGCACGGCGGACCGCCACCACGTGCGCGCGCCTGGGCCGCAGAGTAGAGCGGCATGAACGCCATCGCCGTCCGACCCATGTCGTTCGGGTCGGACATCTTCGCCGTCCAGCCAGTCTTCGAGGCATTCCATGCCTCTGCGCTCACGCCGTGGGCCGCAGCGATGGCGTGCTCCTGCGCGACGTCTCCACCCGTGCTGCCCATCAACGCGCACAGCTCTGCGTACTGTTCGATTGGGATCATTGGCCGTTTGTATCACGCGCATCCGAACGAACGCTTCGTGTTGTTGAGTGACCGAGGCGACCGGCAACGACCGGGCACGTGTAGACTATTCGACCGGTGCTGCCCGAGCCTCGTCCGATGGTCGCCTCCGCTGCGCCCGTCATGCTGTCACCCTGTGCAGGGCAGCTGGAGGAGTGCAATCCGAAGGCGTCGCTCGCCGAGCGCCTCGATGCGCTCGAGAATGTGGCGCGCTGGGTGATCGAGATTCCGGCGCTCAAGCGGCTGCACCGCCCTGCCCCGCTCCAGCTACAGCAGCTGCGCACGCTGCTCGACACGCTGAAGGCCGAGCCGCATCTGCGCCAGCGGTTCACGGCCACGCTGGCTTCGGTCCTGCGCGACACCACGGCGGTCGCGCTGTTCGCAGAGTCCGGGATGCCCAACGATCGCGGGCTCGCGAGCGAGACGATGGATCGTGCGGCGCGGCGCATCCTGCCGCGTCCTCCCGACGACGAGGACCTCGATCGATTCGTGTCGCGCATCTTCCGGACCAAGCGCGACTGCGCGTGGATCGAGGACGCCCCCGTCGCGATGTTCGAGGAGTTTGCCGACGTGCTCGGCGACATCTGGGGGCCGCTGTGCGAGTCGATGGAAGATGCCAACGCGCTGCTGTGCACGCGCGTCTCGGCCCTCGGCCTCAGCGCCGATCTGCGCGAGCGTAGCGACATCATGCTGGTGCGCGACTCCCCGTTCTTCCGCCTCCCGCTCAGCCCGCTCGATCAGCTGCAGATGGTGATCGCCGAGTGCCGCGGCCAGCTCGACGCGATCCGCAAGCGACTCGAGACCACGGGCGTGAGCGTCGACGTCGTGTACTGCATCGACGCCATCCGCCGCATGCTGCAGCGGATCGATCGCATGCATCCGTTCCTCGATCCGCATACGAGCTCCGCGGATCGAATCAAGTACGCGCGCGGCATGCTCAGCGCGCTCACGCACGGCCGGCTCGAGGACGAGAGCCTGCGCCAGCTCGCGCGCCAGAACCTGGGCCTGCTCGCACGCAAGATCATCGAGCGCGTCGGTCACACGGGCGAGCACTACGTCACCTCGGGCCGCCGCGATTACTTCCGCATGCTCGGCTCGGCGGCCGGCGGTGGTGCGCTCACGGCATTCACCGTCGTCATGAAGGTGTGGTCCAAGACCTGGCACCTCGCCCCGTTCCTCGAGGGCCTCGTCAACGCCGGCAACTACGCGGGCAGCTTCATCATCATGCAGCTGCTGGGCTTCACGCTCGCCACCAAGCAGCCATCGATGACGGCCGCGGCCCTCGCGCAGACGATCAAAGAGGCCAAGGGCGAGCATCGAATGGACGAGCTGGTGACGCTGATCAAGCGCATCAGTCGATCGCAGTTCGCGGCCGCGGTGGGCAACGTGACCGCCGTGATCCCCGTCGTGATCGCCCTCGACTTCTTATCGGTGCTGACCTCGGGCGACCACTTCTTATCCGCGGACAAGGCCAACGCCACCATCGCGTCCTTTCATCCGTTCAAGAGCGGCACGATCATCTTCGCCGCGCTCACGGGTGTCCTGCTGTGGGTCTCGAGTCTCGGTGCTGGCTGGCTCGAGAACTGGGTCACCTACCGGCGCCTCCCCGAAGCGATCCGACACCACCGCCTCAAGAAGGTGTTCGGCCAGGAGCGCATGAACCGCGTCGCCAAGTTCATCACGGACCACTCCGCCGGTATCGGCGGCAACGTCACGCTGGGCTTTCTGCTCGCGATGACGCCGGTGTTCGGCATGTTCTTCGGGCTGCCGCTCGATGTCCGTCACATCACGCTGTCGACGGGCTCGCTCACGTTCTCCGTGATGTCCCTCGGTGGTCACTCGCTCACGCTCGCGCCAATCGTCGGCATCGCGATCATCGGTATGTGCAACTTCGGTGTGAGCTTCGCGCTCGCCCTGACCGTCGCGCTCCGTGCACGTGAAGTGACCACCCGCGAGCGCGTCAACCTCGCGGTGTCCGTGCTCCGCGAGTTCCTGCGCCGGCCGCACCACTTCTTCTACCCGCCCAAAGATCCTCCCGGTCGCGCAGCCACGCCACTGCCGCACTGAAGAGTAACCGCGGCCACACCCGTCACGTTTAGCGATGCAATCCGGGGGCGTCTTCGCATAGGGTTGCGCGGATCTCATGAAGACCCGCAGCCTGCTGTTCGCGAGTGCCCTTCTTGTCGCCGCCGCATGCGGTGACGACAGCAATCCCACCAGGCCCGACGCTTCGGGCGGCTCGTGCGCTTCGGCGACGGGCGGCGAGATTTCGAGCTATCCCGGCACGTTCTCCGGGACCGTCGTCGGCGGCGGCCGCGATCACACGGCGGCCGAGAATGCCTGCACCGAGCAGACCGGCGACGCCTGGTACGACCCGAAGGGCGAGGACATCGTCGTCAAGCTGTCGGGCCTGACCCCGGGCACGGTCTACGTCATTGCAATGACCACGACCGAGGACCTTTCGTTCTACGTCACCACGGGCTGCCCGCCCGCGAGCGGCGCGGTGACCGATTGCATCTCGTTCACCGACGAGTCCTACGAAAACGAGAGCGGTGTCTTCACGGCATCGCTCGCCGAGCACTACCTGATCATCGACAACGCGGAGGACACCGTGCCCACCGATGGCACCTTCTCGCTCGAAGTCACGGCCGCTGAGTGCACCGTCGACACCGAAGCGACCGACTGCCAGGCGCCGACGCCGTTCTGCCTCGCGAACACCTGCGTCGCGTGTCTCAGCTCGTTCGACTGCTCCGGCGCAACGCCGGTGTGCGATGCGAACGGCGCGTGCGTTGCCGGACCGTCAGCGTGCACGGGCGACGATGTCGAAGACACCACGGCACCGGGCGACGACGGCCCCTCGGCCGCGACCGTGCTCGCCACGCCGACGCTGGGTAACCCGACCGTCTTCACCGGCGCGGTCTGCAACACGCCGAGCGACGAAGGCGATTGGTTCAAGCTCGAGCTCGCGGCCGCCGGCGATATCGGCGTCAAGCTCGCGTTCACGGGTGCCACCAACGATCTCGATGTCTATCTGATCGATGCGGAAGGCGCCGTCGTTGCCCGCGGAGAATCCGGCCCCGGCATCGCCGAGGGCATCCGCGGCGCCAACCTGACGGGCACGCACTACGTGCTCGTCACCCAGTACGAGCCGACCGGAACCGTCGCGGCAGTCCCCTACACGCTGACCGTGGGTCGTCCGGCCTGTGACAACGACACCGAGTGCACCATTGCCGCATCGCCGCTGTGCAGCGGCGCCGGCCTGTGCGAAGCGGGACCCACGCAGTGCGTCGGCGACGATGCCGCCGAGCCCGACGACGGCCCTGCCGCCTCGCGCAACCTGACGGGCGCCCTCGACACCGACACCACGCTCACCGGATCCGTCTGCTCGGTCCCGCGTACCGAGCGTGATTGGTACCGGGTCACGACCACCGCCGCCGGCGAAGGTCTCACCGTGACCCTCACGTGGACGGGCGCCCAGGATCTCGATCCCACCGTCTTCGATTCCAACGGCACCATGGTGGGGACGAGCTTCTGGCTCAACCCCGAGGTCGTGACGCTGACCCACCTGCCGATCGGCACCTACTACATCAGGGTCAACAACGCGTCTGCGACAGCGACGACTGCGGTGCAGGCCTACTCGATCACCGCGCGCCGTACGGCCGTTCAGACGTGCACGACGCCGACTGACTGCGCCACCACGCACTCGACACAGGTCTACCGTGGTTCGTGCGCCGCCGGCTCTTGCCAGTTCATCACCACGACCGGTGGTGCGAACGCGTCCGCGTGCGACAGCGGGCCCGACTGCACGTCAGGCCGCTGCTCGTACATCCTGTTCGAGTCCGATGCGCAGGACAGCGTGTGCACGACCACCTGCACGACCTCCGCTGACTGCGCCGGTCTCGGCGGCGGCTATACGTGCACCGACGGTCTCCAGACGAACTTCTGCGTGCCGAGCTGCACGGGCCCGCTCGAGTGCGGCGCGATCCTCGGCAGCGACACGCTCGACGCCAATCAGCCGTGGGACTACCTGACGTGCACGACCGGCGTCTGCTCGTTCTGAGCGCCTGACAGCGTCGGCAGCAGCGATCCGGCCCGCCGGTTCGCTGGCGCCAGGCCTTGACTGGATAGTGAAACTATCTAGTAATCCCGTCCGTGACCCTGCTGCGGATGGGAGAGCTCGCGCGACGATCGAATGTTCCGGTCGCGACGCTGAAGTTCTACCTGCGCGAGGGCTTGATCGTGCCGGCCAGGAAGTCCGGCGCGACCATGTCCTGGTACGACGCGACGACGCTCGATCGCATTCGCGTGATCAAGGAGCTGCAGGACCGCCAGTTCCTCCCACTCGACGTGATCCGCGAAACCCTCGAGCGTGACGCGCGAGCTGACAGCGACCAGGCGGTCGTCGCTGCGATCGCTGGTGTGCTCGCGAAGCACGGCACCCAGCGCACGCGCACGCGTGACGAGCTACTCGAGCGCGGTGTCCGTCCCAAGGAGCTCGACTGGCTCGGCCGTGTCGGCCTCGCGGTCCCTGGTGCAGATGGTCTCTATCGCGACGATGATCTCGCGCTCCTGGCGACGCTGGGTGCGGCGCGCAAGGCGGGTCTCGTCGAGGAGATGTTGCCGTTTCAGATCCTCGCCGACTACATGCGAACGCTGCACCAGCTCGTCGCCATCGAGCTCTCGCTGTTCCGGGCTGGCGTGATCAAGCGCGCCAACTCATCCGACCTCGAGCAGCTCACAACCGCAGCGACCGAGCTGTCCGAGCGGCTCGTGGTGCTGATCCGCCGCAAGCTTCTGGTTCCAACGTTACGTCGACTGATCGAGGAGGAGACCCGTGAAAAAACTACTGGTGCTGACACTGCTGGTCGGATGCGGCGCGTGCGGAAGCGACGAGCCGCGAAACCCAAAAGCCGACGGAGGCACTAACTCACAGGGCGACGCACGCGCCGACTCCCTGACTTCGCCCGCGGGCGATCCGGCCGACGACGGAACCTTCGCGGTCATGACGTCGAGCGCCTCGATCCCGGGCTCGGCTGCGGGCCGCACCGTGCCGGCATCGATCTTTGCACCGACCACAGGAACCGCGCGCCCGCTCGTGATCGTGTCGCCCGGCTATCAGATGACCGCTGGCCAGTACGAGAGCTACGCGCGTCACCTCGCGACCTGGGGTTTCGTCGTGCTGCTGACGACCTATGCCGACACCTCGTTCTTCCCCGGTCACCCTGCCCTCGCGGCTGACATCAAGTCCGTGGTCGACTGGGCGCTGGCCCAATCCTCTCTCTCACTCGACGCGACGAAGATCGCAACCGCCGGTCACTCGCTCGGCGGCAAGATCAGCATCTACGCCGCGACCCTCGACGCGCGCATCGGTGCGATCGTCGCCTGGGATCCGGTCGACTCGACCAGCCCGTCGGTCGCGCCGCAGCTGATGACGAGCTTGACCGCAGCGCTCGCCGTCGTTGGTGAGACCACGAATGGCGGCGGTGGCGGGATGCCGTGTGCCCCCAGCGCCGAGAACTTCCAGCAATTCTATGCCGCCGCGCCGAGCCCGGCACTCGAGGTCACCGTCAACGACGCCGATCACATGGACTGGGTCGACGATCCGTCGTGTGGTTTCTGCGGCTTCTGCTCACCGGGTGCTGCCGACGCCGAGCGTAGCCGCCGCGTGACTCGCCGGCTCAACGTCGCCTGGCTGCGTCGTCACCTGCTCGCCGACACCGCCATGGACGCATGGCTCTCGACGCCGCCCGAGCTCGCCACCGGCCACGTCGCACTTCGCTCGCGCTGAACGGAGGCAGTGCCTGGCGGCAATGATGCGAAGCTGGAATGAGCATCGCGCGTGTCGGCGATTGCACGGCAGGCATGTGACGTGTAGTTTCCGCTGTGGAAGCGCGTGTCGGACTGGTGCCGACCTCGGTCTTCAAAACCGATGAAGCTCTGCGCGAGCAGCGGCTTGGTGGGTTCGATTCCCATGCGCTTCCGTTTATTTCCGGCTAGATGGCGGCTTTCTCCTCGGTTTTTGCCACCGTTTTGCCACGAACGTCGTTCGCATCGAGCAAGCGCACGGCATCGCGCGCGACTTCAGGCGCGAGATGCGCGTACCGCATCGTCATCTGGATCGTCGCGTGTCCCATCAGATCCTGCACCGCCTTGAGCGGCGCGCCACGCATCGAGCGATGCGGCCATTGCTTGCGCCGAGCACGAGGCTTCGTCGAACTGCAACGCTCGTCCTCGCGGCCGCTGCCGGCGTCGAAGCACCACGCCGTCTCGGCGCGGCGCCGCTCGCTCCGTCAGGTGAGCGGCAGATCGATTGTGAAGACGCAACCCGTTCCGGGCTCATCGCGCACTTTCAACGTTCCGCCGTTCGCCTCGACGGCGCGGCGGCTGATCGAGAGGCCGAGGCCGAGGCCCGAACGGTCGGCGCCGCGCTGCTCGAACGGCTGGAAGAGCTCTTCGGCTCGACCAGCCGGAAGTCCTCCGCATTCGTCGGCCACGTCGATAAGGACACGCTTCGCCGATCGGTGCGCGTTGAGCGAGACGTGCCCGCCTGGCCGACTGAACTTGAACGCATTCTGTAGAAGATTTGCGAGCGCCGACGACAGCATCTGACGATCAACCGCGACCGACAGATCCGCCTCCACAGAAACCGTGAACGTGAGCTTCCGCATGATTGCATCCAGCTCCGCGCCGATCCGAACCTCTTCGAGTACGACGTCGAGCAAGACCGGCGCGATCGCCGCGTGAAGACCGCTGGTGAGGCGAACGTCAGCGAGGGCGCGATCAACCAGGTCCTGAAGCCCCTTGAGGCTTCGGCTGAGCACGGCGCCGGTTGCGCCTGCCGGAGCGCCATGTCCGCGCTGGATCGCAGTAAACGCGAGCAGGGCCGTATTCAGAAGGTTGCGTTGTTCGTGCGCGAGAAACCCAAGGCGCTCGTTCAAGCTTTGGGCACCCTCGTCCGAGATGACTCGGTCGCGCTGGCGACCGAACTCGCCCACGGCTTCCGCGATCGCGCTGTCGAGGCAACGATTGAAGGTATGAAATTCGTCGACCGTGATCGGCGCGTGCTTTTCGTGAGCTAACTCGGTGAGCGCTTGGCAGAGGTCGCCGTAGTCGTGAACCACCTGATCAACCGTAAAGCCGCGTCGCATCAGTTCGCCTCCGTGCTTCATCGCCGCTTTGCCGATGTTCGGCGGCAGCGCAGTCGGCTCCGCGATGTGATCGCCGCTCTGTTCCTTGCGAAGCATGCTGGCGAGCTGATCGATCAAGACAGGGACGCCGTACTCCAACTCGGAAGTAGTTGGGGCGGGCGATGACCGTGTTGCCACCTTCGAACGGCAGCGCGCAGCCAACTCCAGCCGGTTCTCGGTGAGAAACTCGTGGAGCATGGGAACAGAGTACCTCATCCACTGCGACGCGGCTTAGGGCTGTACGAGATCAGGCCATTGGTGACAGTTTCGGATTGAGACGTCGGTAACACCGGGCCTTCGTGAGCGAATCGGTGCGTGCCTCGACGTGACGACCATGTCGCGATGAGGTCAACGATGTCGTTTCCGAGCTTTTTCGCGCTCTCGCGGATCTGGACCACGGCCTGGTCGACGCGAAACGTCCAGACCGGATCGCTGCCCTAGGCTGCGACAGGACGGTTGCCTGGGTCCAGGCATTCGAGGTGACGCCGCAACCGGCGAGGGCGGCGAGCAGTACCGCGCGTCTCGCGGCGTAGCCCGGCTCGGCGCCCTACCCGACCCCGGTATCGAGCAGAAAATCTCCAGCGAAAACGTAGACAACACCGCGTGTAGTGGCCACGCGCTATCATCCCGGTGTGATCTGGGGCCCTTTCGCGCTCGCGCTGGTGTTAGGCCTGCTGGTTTCGGCAGGTTTATATTTCGCTTACCTCTGGCCCCAGGTCGAGCCGCTCGACGAGGACGAGGAGGCCGCGGAACAAGCGGCGGCCGAGGCTGCGGCTCGACCAGTCGCGAAGAAGCCCGGCCCGAAACAGAAAAAACGGGCGAAAGCATGAGCCTCCGGCCGCTCGTGCTCGCCGCGCTGTTCGCAACCCCGGCGTGGGCGGCACCGGCTGCGAAGGTCGGCGATGTCGTGCGCATCGAGCACCGGCCGCCGGATGCGCTGCCGACCCTCGGCCCGACCACCGCACCGGTGACGATCGAGCTGTTCTTCGCGCCGATCCAGAGCTCGCGTCGACCCGAATTCGACAACGTCAAGAAGCTCCAGGCCAAGCACCCGAGCCGGATCCGCGTGATCTATCGCCTCGTCAAAGCGACGGGGATGGCCCGCCTCCACTACGCGGTGCTCGAGGCGTACGCCGAGGGCAAGTTCAACGAGTTCATGACCGCGCTCAACAACGCATCGCGGACGAGCCTCACCGATGCGGCGCTGCTCGACATGGGCAAGAGCATCGGGATGGATCCGCAGCAACTCGCGCTCGCGATCGCGAATCCCCCACCCGCCTACGACCGCGTGCTCGAAGCGAATCAGCGCCGGCTACGCAAGAAGTTCCGCGGCGGCAGCCCGCCGCTGATCCTGATCAACGGCAAGGTC
>JBBQFU010000104.1:0-28663 GCA_038322185.1 Haliangiales bacterium | reverse complement strand
CACGGGCGATCCGTACCTGCGGCTCGGACTCGCCAGCACCGGCATGGGAAATCGGACCGCGCTGTATCTACCGGTCGTCGTCGGCATCTCGCCGATCCAACGGCTCGAGCTACGCGCTCACACCGGCTACGACTCCGATCTCGCGGTGTGGTCCGATGGCTTTCACATCCCGCTCGCGGGCTCGGTGCGCGGCCAGGTCACGCGCTCTATCGAGCTCGGCGCGCTGTTCGGCTTCACGAGCGGGGCGGGTCCGCAGGACACGCTCAGTCGTCGAACCCTGTGGTTCTGGTTCGGCTGGCGCAGTTGATGAACAGATGACCCTGTGGTATCTGTCTTGCCCGTTGGAGCCATAGCCAAGTGGTAAGGCAGTGGTCTGCAAAACCACCATTCCCCAGTTCAAATCTGGGTGGCTCCTCCAGAGACCTCAGCGGAAACGCTGAGGTCTTTTAGTTTGAGCACTGGCGCGGCGACCGTTGATCCGCCCCGAAACCGCGAAGCCGTGCGCGACGATGCCGCACCGCAGATACGCGGCGTCAGTAGCTGCCCAGAGGTTGTCCGGCTCCGGACGTTCGTTCGTACAGACCGCCGGCGAGCACCTACTCGTGCTCTGAACGTTCCGCGCCCGAGCAGCTCGTCCACCGGTCGCCTCTGCCTCCTGCCGGTCGCGAGTTACGATGGTGCGCCAGGAGGAACTCATGCGCGGACGAAGTGCTCGTCGATGGCTACTGCTCGCTGTGCTATGCGGAGTGCGACGACGCGAACTTTATCAACACCGATGCGTGCCTGACCTCCTGTCAGTCGGCGACCTGTGGCGACGGACTCGTTCACGCCGGGAGCGAAATCTGCGACGACGCGAACTTCAACAACCATGACGGCTGCACCACCGAGTGCCAGCCGTGCGGCAGCAGTGACTTTGGCGCGGAGGGAACCGCTTTTGACACCACCACCGGCACGTGCTTTGTCGCGGTGCCGGGGCTGTGGACATTCGAGGAGGCTGAGTGGTGGTGTCAGGAGCTCGGTGGCCATCTCCCGCATATCTCGAACCTGGTCAACCACAACATCTTCGTCGGCTTCCTCGAGCTGCTGTGGAGAGAGCACGGCACGCCGGAATACGGAGCCTGGATCGGGCTTCGCGTGATCGATGAAGAGACCGTCCACCTGCGGTGGACCGACGGCGCGCCGTTCGCGGAGGGCATCAGTTTTCAGGCGTGGGCGTTTGCCGACGTCGAGAATGTGTACGTGGCACACGGTGCGGGCGAGGGCTCGTGCAACGCGATGTTCGGCGAACTGTTCTGGGAGATCACCGACTGCGAGGTCCAGGGGATGCTCACGTGCCAGCTGCCGCAGTCGGCATGGTAGCCACCCGGTTCCTTCGGGCAGAACCTAGCGAGCGACCGCGGCGGCGAAGTAGAAGTCGAGCATGGCCGTCAGCGGCGCCGATGTCCCCAGCAGCCGGCTACGCAAGGCCGCACCTTCCCAGCAATCGACGAGCAGGTTTGCCATCTGCTTGGTGCTCACCTCAGCAGGCAGGTCGCCTGCTTTGCGCGCCTCTTCCAGGCAGCCGGCGAGCCGCGACGCGATCTGGGCGAGGCAGCCTGCGATCTTTTTTCGAAATGCTTCGCTGACCCCCGAGAGCTCTTGTCCCAGGCCACCGAGCAAGCAGCCCATGTTGCCCTGCTCTTTGTACGTCCGCTTCGTCGCTTCGAAGAAACCACGTACGCGTTGGAGGGGCGCGATCGTCGCGTCACCTAGCGTCCCATCAAGGCCCGCGTGGACCGCGTCCATGTACATGTCGACGACCGCGAGGGCGAAGTCCTCCTTGTCCTTGAAGTGGTGATAGAAGGACCCCTTCGGGATCTCCGTGGCCTCGAGCAGCGCGGCGATCCCCAGGTCGTTGTAGCCGCGCTCCAACAGCATGGCCAACCCTGTCTCGAGGAGGCGCTGCTTCGTGGGGTGCACCATCTGCATCAAGGCCGAGCACCCACCTTACGGAGTGCCGCTCCGGACGCAACCCAAAAGGTCTAGCTCGTCATCTTGATCATGTGATCGATCACGTGCTTGTGCTCGCGCTGCGGGCTGAACATCACGATCTCTGCGTCTTGCATGACCTTCACGTTGTGCCCGGGGGGCCAGTAGAACAGGTCATTCGCGTTGACGGTCTCCTCGACGCCCTTCGCGTCGGTCGTCGTGATCTGGCCGCGGATCACGAAGCCCCAGTGTGGACACTGGCATGCGTTGCCATCGAGCCCTTGGAACAGGGGCGTTGTATCGACACCTGCCGAGAGCGTGAAGTACTCGCCGCTGATCTTGTCGAAGCCACCCACGTCGCCGAAGTTCATCCGTTGCCGGATCACGGCCCCGGGAATCTGCATCTGGACATCCACATCGTCTTTCGCCACGCGCATTCGAGTCTCCTTGTTCCGTCGTTCATCGATTAGACCGATCGGTCTACTGTGAATATAACGGAGTGCGAAGCGAGTCAACGTTGCAGTCGCGGAGACGTTCCTCGCGCTGCCCGCTCCCGGATTCGGCCTCGGCGTCCGTGGTAACCGCTTCTCGTGTGGGTCACCTGATAACCTTCCGAGCACGTGAACGATCACATCCTCGGAGAACGCTCAGGATGCGGGAGCGTTTCCTTCACGACCATCGCTGCTCTGAGATGGTGCCCATGACCGACTGGGCGCGCATGAAGGTGGCCCCCAATCCCGCAAATGATCACGTGGTCATCAGTACGGGAAGCAAGACGAAGCGAGTGACCGTTCAGCTGATCGCGGCCAAGGGGCGAATCGTCCAGCAGGTCAGTGGGCGTGGAGACATCACGATGTCCCTCGCGGGTGTTCGGAGTGGCTACTACGCCATCAAGGTCGTGGACGCGGCAGAGATGTTCATGACCTTCTCCCTGCGGATCGCACGAGCGGCTCCCCAACCCCAGAGCGTCGCTGTCCGGCTCAGGCCGCGACCAGCTTCGCGAAGTCGAAGGCGGTAACGATGCCGACGGTCTCGCGGGCGAGGCACGGAATGATGCGGCGCACCTCGAGCCTGCGCGCCTGCTCGGCGGCCCGGTAGAGCTTCGTCGAGGTCGGCATGCACAGAATCGATGGATCGAACACGTCGTCGATCCGGGTATCGCGTGGCAGGTCACGGGCCTGCATCGCCTCGATCTGCGTGAACACACCCACCGGGAAGTCCTCATCGAGGACCACCAGACCCTGGACGTGCGCGCTCGCGAGCCGCTCGATCGCGACGCTGATCGGCTGCTGTGCTTTGACGGTGAAGAGCGGCGTCGACATGATCTCGGAGATCGGGATCTCGATCTTGGCGGTACGTACTGCGGACATCAGATCTAACGTGCTCACGACACCGGTGAGCTTGGCACCATCGACGACAAACAGCCGATGAACACGCTCGGCGCACATGATCCGCGCGGCATCGCGCAGCGACACGGTCGGCGCGATCACGAGCGGCGTGCGTTTACTCTGGGCGACGAGCTCGGCCGCGCGCTTCTCCGGCAGCGTCAACACGGCTGCCTTTTGGTGCGAGCCGGCCTGCATCCTGCCCACGCGCAGAAGATCGGTGCGCGAGATGACGCCGGTGATCGCACCGGAACCGTCGACCACGGGAACTGCCGAGATTCGACGCTCGTCCAGCTCACGCGCCACGTGCGTGAGCATTGCGTCGGGGCTGACCGACGCGACATGAGAGGTCATCAACGAGGATACGGGCTTGGAAAACGCCATGATGAGAGCTCCTGCACGAGGTCCGCCAACCCAGGCGCGTAAACAGCGGACTTTTCGTGCAGGTCTTGCGCGCGCCCGGTGACACCACGCGATGGTTGCGCGCTGGGTCGCGCAGCGGCGCGTGTCTGACACCCGGGAGCGACGACGATCGGGTGTGCTACGATCCCTGCGATGAGCTCGTCGGAATCGTCGTCGGATTCAGTCCGCGTCGAGATCCGGCGCACGGAGCGGTATGTCCTGCACGACGCGATCGCCCACGGCGGAATGGCGTCCGTGCACATCGGGATCGTTGAAGGATCGTTCGGGTTCGCCCGCATCGTCGCCATCAAGCGGCTCCACAAGGAGTTCGCTGCGAGCACTCGGTTTGTGACAATGCTGATCGAGGAGGCTCATACGGTCTCGCGGATACGGCACCTCAACGTGGTCCCGACGCTCGACATCATCGCAAAGGGCGACGAAGTCTTCGTGATCATGGAGTACGTGAAGGGCGCATCGCTCAACTACCTCCTGAAGCAGACGCGAAGCGAGGGACGTTTTGTCAACGCACGCTTCGCAGTGCCCATCGTCGCCGGCACACTCCGCGGCTTGCACGCGGCCCACGAGGTCATCGACGCCGACGGACGGCTGCTCAACGTCGTCCATTGCGATGTGTCCCCGCAGAACATTCTGGTGGGGGTCGGCGGTCTGCCTCGGGTGATCGACTTCGGCGTCGCATCAGCGCGCGGGAACATCGAAGGCACTCGCGACCACGAGTTCAAAGGAAAGCTGGCCTATGCGGCACCGGAGCAACTCACCGGCAAGCCCGTCTCGGCGCGGACGGATGTGTTCGCGACAGGGATCGTGCTGTGGGAGTTGCTGACGAACGAGCAGCTGTTTCCCGGCGAGACCGACTTCGAAATTTACACCGCGGCGCTCAAGCGGGAGATTCCCAGTCCGCTCGACGTGTTGGCCACCCTGAAGCCCGAGGGCTGGGAGGCGCGCTGCGTCGAGATCGCACCGCTTGTCCCGATCGCCATGCGGGCCCTTCAACGTGAAGACACGCGTCGCTTCGAGACCGCCGAGGAGATGGCGCTCGAGCTCGAACGCACCTGCATCACCTCACCGCTCGCCGGCGTCGGTGCATGGGTCCGAGCCGCCGCGCACGACAAGCTCGTGAGCGAGCAGCGCCTTGTCGCCGCTGCGGAGGCTGGAGTCGAGGGCCGGCGCAACTTGTGGGCGACCGACGAGGTTCCGACGCGCGTGCCGTAGCTCGCCCAGGCCAACCCGATGCTCACATGATCGGCCCCGCTGCGCTGCGCCACCTCGGCTACTATCCTCTTTGGATGCGGCTGGCGATCGCGAGCTTGTGTGCGGGATGTACCGCGATCCCGGTCACGCAGCCGACGGTCGAACGGATCGAGCCCGCATCGGCCGTCAACACCGGTCCGACGCGCGTGCAGATCGAGGGTTCGGCATTTCACCTCCCGATCACGAACGACATCGATCTCGGTAGGACGACAGCGGGTGCCCTGATGGTAAGCCTCGGCGACATCGCGCTCGAGGACGCCGTGTTGATCGACGAGGGTCACATCGAGGGCACCGTGCCGGCGGGCCTCGCAGCCGGCGTGTATGACGTCGCCCTCGCCCTGGGCTCGAACACCGACACGCTGCCGAGTGGCTTTACCGTACTCGCGCTCGGTGCCTTCAGCGCGCCGACCCCGGTGACAGCGCTGTCATCGTCGGCAGCGGACGACGATCCGACGATGACGGCGGACCATCTCGAGCTCTACTTCAACTCGAACCGCGCGGGCGGCATGGGCGGCGCCGACATCTGGATCTCGACTCGCGCGTCCGCCACCGACCCATGGGGCCCGCCAGCCCCCGTCGTCCCCGTCAACAGCACCACGACCGAGACCACACCCGGTGTCTCGGCCGACGGGCTCACGCTGTACTTCAGTAGCGACCGCGCCGGTGGTCTCGGCGGCACCGACATCTATGTGTCGACGCGGGCGACTCGTGCAGACGCGTGGACCGTGCCTGCGCACGTCGGCGAGCTGGCGTCCGTCTCTGCCGAGCACGGCACTCAACCGAGCGCGTCGGGACGTTCCCTCGTATTCAACTCGGACCGGTCCGGATCCACGCTGCTGTACATCACGACGCGCGCGAGCCTGACCGCGCCATGGGACGCCCCCCGGCCGATCACCGAGCTCTCGAGCGGTGACGAAGCCGATCCAACGCTTGTCGCGGAGGACCAGGTGATCGTGTTCCATTCGACGACCCGTGGGGGTGGCGTCGGTGGCAGCGAGCTCTATCTCGCGCGTCGCGCGGCCCCGTCGTTGCCGTTCGATGCACCGGTGCCGATCCCAGAGCTGAACAGTCCGGCGAGTGACTCGGACGCCTGGCTCAGCGACGATCAACGCCACGCTCTGTTCGCGAGTGACCGCAGCGGGACCTCCCAGATCTACGAAGCATCGCGGACACTCGTGTCCTCGCCGTGAGTAGGTCACGCCACGTTCTGTGATCGAGATCGGCGATGTTTTCACAAGCCAGCGAACACCGTTTGGAGGAACTTCCCCCAGGTTGGGGAGTCGGCCCCCAGTCCCTCCCCTCCAGCGGTGCGCGATATCGATGACTTGCGGCTGGTATGCCTCCTGCTGGGTTACGCGAGATGCGACTCCTCTCCGCGATCGTCCTCGGACTCGGCCTTGTCCTCGGCTCCACGGTGGCGGAGGCCGGCAAGCGGGTCGATTGGAGCAATTTCATCGAGGAGCCAGGAGCGGCCCCGGTGACCAAGACGACGGGCCCCTCCAAGGCCGAGCGGTCTGCCAAGGTCGTGGCCGAAAAGCCCGCGAAGCGCGAGAAGGTCACCAAGCGTTCCGGCAAGGCCAAGCGTAGCGCCGTGAAGGCGCGCGCGAAGGCGAAGAAGCGGGCGCGCAAGTAGCTCGACTCAGAACGTGAACGGCACGCGAAACGAACCACCGGTCTTCGTGCTGGCGAACGACGCCTTCTGAACGTTCGCAACCACGCACGCACCGAGCGCCGGATCCGGCGTGCTCTCGACCGCGACATTCTTCACGCTGCCGTTGGCGGCGACCGAGACCTTGACGAGAACCTTGCCCTTGGCCGGTGACTTGTTGCCGCACGCCATCACGCGGCTCTTCACCGCATCGATGCCCGCCGAGATCATCGAACGATCGAGTGAGTCTGGCGCGTTCGTCTTCGTCGGCTCGGGCTTCGGCGCCGGAGTCCGGCGGAACCGCGCACAGCACTGGCCTTCGTAGCCGTTGATCACGCACTCGACTTCTTCGCAGCCACCTGCGGCAGCTGGTGCGGCGGCCGGGCGCGACGGCGCAGCCGCCGGTCGTGCGGGCGCGGGCCGCGTCTCAGAGGGCTGCTTCTTCTCGAGGTGCTTGTCAGACTTGGCCGGCTTGTCCGCAGGCTTGGGCGCCGGCGCTTCAGGTGCCGTCGGAGGTGTCGCCGTCGCGACCTCCTCGGGCGGCGGCGTCACGTCAGGCTTCGCCGGCTCCGTCGGCGGCGTCACGGCCGCTACCTTCTTGGGCGCGTCACCACCGACGAGCATCACGATCAACACGGTCGCAAAAATCGCGAGCATCGCGAGCGCTGCGATCATGATGTAGATCAGCTTGCGGTCGTTCGCCGGTCGCGCCGTCGGCATGATCACCGCCGGCTCGGCGAAGTGACCGCCACCGAAGACCGGCAGATCATCCATCGAGCCGATCGTCGACGCGGTCGCAGACTTGCCGAGTTTCGACGCAGCACTTCCTGACGCCCCCAGATACGCACTCGCCATCGAGCGGATATCGATCAGGCCAGAGCCCTCCCCCGTCGCCGCACCCGCATTCGGCGTGGCGGATGCCGGCGTAGCCGCGGGTGCGCGGCGCGGTGAGCTCTCCGCGATCTGCGCGAGGTTGGTGAGCGAGAACAGAACGGAGCTCTCGTTGCGCTCGCCACGCAGTCGCTGCGCTGCATGCGTCTCGGCAGCGCCTGCACTCGGCGCCGCCGCGGCGAACAGATCGTCGCCCGCAGCGGCACGACTGCCGGTGCCAAACATCGAGGACACCTGCTTACTGGAGTTGGTTGCAGGCGCGCGAGATCCAAGCGCCGCGAACGCGTCGATCTCCGCGAGGGGCAGCCAGGCGGAAAAACCTTCGCGCCAGCCAAACGTCTCGCTGCTGATCTCACCGCCGGTAAAGCGCTGCTCTACCTCTTCGACCGTCAGCGGTCCGACTTGCTCTTGATCGATCACGAGGTGCCACACCGCGTCGGGCGCAGCGGTTGGCGGCTCGGGCTCTGGCGCCGCCGCGGATGCGACACCGCGCACGACGATGATGTGGCTGCACTTCTTGCATCGGATCTTGAAGACCTTCCCCTGCACCTTGTCGTCGGAGATCGAGTATTTGGCCTGGCAGGCGTCGCACGAAATCTTCATGGCAGTGGGTACGACCCGCGGCCGGCCAACGCCCTTGGAGAAAAGATCAGAAACCGCCGGCGAGGCCGAGATGCAACGCCACCTCGGTCTTGAAGTCCGTGAAGTCGTAGAGCTCGAGGCTCGACTTGATACGCGTAGCGCCCGACAGCCGATAGGCCGCCGCTGTCGTGTAACGCAACACACGGCTGTAGTCGGCGAGAGGGCTCGACGCGAGGACATTGCCCCACCGGCGCAGGCCGTCCCACCGCGCGATCAGATCGAACCTGCCGAGTCGCTGCTCGGCTTCGACGACAAACCCGTCCTTGAGTGTGAAGTCGGCGTATTCGCCAGTGGCACCCGGACCGAATTTGAAGCGCGCCTCCGGATCATCGCCGACCGTGATCTGCGTCCATCTCGCCAGGTATTCGGCACGCAAGAACAGCTTGTCGACCTGGAGTGTCACGTCGGCGCCGAGGATCGCGAAGCCCAGCCGGGCTGCAGCGTCATACCGGCCCACCATCGCCGACGAGCCGAGCGTCGCGATCACCCGTTCTGCCAGGTCAACCGTCATGCTGACGCGCGCGCCGACCGTGGGCTGCGAGTTGTTGTCGACGTAGTACTGCTCACCCGAGCGCGACCGCTTGTAGTCGAAGTCAAAGCCCTCGCTGTCGCCTTTGGGCCCACCGATCGCGTAGGCCGCGTAGTCGAGCTGTGTGCTGCCGAAGAAGTGCAAGCCGTTGATCTCGATCCCGTTATCCACCCACGGCGCAGGCAGCACGCCCTCGTTCCAAGCCTCGAGGTGAGCCATGCGTCCCATGTCGTACGGCAGCGGCTTGTCACTCGTGCTGTGGTTGGCGGGATCGTGACGCACGGGAAAGCTTCCGAACGCGGGCGTGAAACGCCCCACTCTCACGTTGAGCTCGTCACGAAGGCGCAGGTCAAAGAACGCCATGCCGGTCTCGAAGCCGTGACACGCGAAGCAGACTTTCACGCTCGTAGAGACATGTTCGTTGAAGTCGACGCTGAGCTTCAACGACAGCTCGATCGTCGCGCCTTTGAGCTCTTGAACCCGACGTGCGTCGCGCTCGCTGGTAGCGAGATAGTCGAGTTGCACGCTGCCAGCGAAGTGTCGCGGCGACAACAGGCTTTCGTCACGCGTCGCGGCGGCCGGCACGTCATCGGGCAGCGGCACCGGCGCGTCCACAATACCGGCGTCCTGCGCGAAGATCGCAGGCATTGGGATGGCGAGCATCGCGAACGGAACCATCACGAGCCAGGCACGACGCATCATGGGGCAGCCCCCGTCGTGAGATCCCGCAAGGGAATGGTCCCGGTCGCCCAGTACTGCAGACACCGCGTGATCACAGGCTCCTCCTCGGGCGGGATGCCGCTACCGGGCATCCGCCGCATACGATTGACGTAGCCCCGCAGCGTGTCCGGATCTCGTACGTGCGCGGCTTCGATACGATCGATCGTGTGGCAGCGCGAGCATCGGCGTCCGGTCAGCTCGCAGTCCTGCGTCGGGTCCGCCGTGCGTGATGAGTGCTCGCGGCGCGACCCGCAGGCGATCAAGGCAACCAGCATCACCCACGCAAGTGCCGAGGTGCGCCTAGTTCTCAAGTGCACCTTCAGCGATCCAGTCATGGACGAGCTGCTGATCCTCGTCGCTGAGATACGGCGGTCCGTCGTACGGCATGCGCGAACCAAACGGCGGTGCCGGACCGATCTTCTTCGGAAGCACGCTGCCGCACGGATCACCGGACACGATCACACCGACGCCGCTCGTACGGCCACCTTGCCGCAGCGTCTGATAGGTCGACATGTCGAACATCGCGATGCTGACGCCAATCGGCGTCGCGCCCTCCGGCGTGTGACAGCGGACGCAGCGCCCACGATCGACGAGGATGCCGGCACGGATGTCTTGCGAGTAGCTGACGCTCGTCACCGGGTCCGAGTCGGCGCTATCACAACGCTCGCCGATCGGCTCACCGACATCGGGCGTTGCCGACTCGATGCATCCGACGAGCGTGATCACAACGATGACAAACCGCATCATGGAACTCCTACGATCGAGAGATCGAACTGGACGCCCACGCTGCCCACGTCGGGCGCGGTGCTCGTGCGAATGCCGCCGAGCGCCGACCGCGCGCAGGTCGACAGTGCCGCCCACGGCGATGTGCTCTGCACGTCCACGGCGCGGCGTGTGTCGTCGATCTTGAGCGCGACCCGCACGCGTACGTTGCCGCGCTGATGCGCCTGTGTCGCGGCTTCGACATAGCAGCGCTGAATTGCGGGGAGCACGCGCTCGATTCCACGGTGGAGCACCGATGCGGACAGGGAGCCCCGAACGGCGAGCTTCTCGATCGTGATCCGTGCATCACGCGGGGGCGGTGCGACCTTCACGACGGGCGCAGGTAGCGGGACGGGCACGGGCACGGGCACGGGCGCAGGCGCAGGCGTTGGAACCTCTGGAGCGATTGGTGATTCGACGCTGACCTGCACCGGTGCCGGTGGCGGTGCCGGTGTCTGGTCCCGTGCTCGACGTGGCAACGGCCGCGGAGCCGGTGTTGCCGTGCGACGAGCGGGCGTGGTGTGGGCCGGCGGCTCCGCACCTCGTGCCAGCGAAGCGTCAACGGGCGGCGCCGGCGGCAGCATCGGCGGTGCAGGCTGCGCGGCCACGACCGCGATCGGGGCTGGTAACTGCTGTGGAGGATTGTCGCGCCGCGCGACGACCAGACCCACGCCGCCTGCAACGGCGAGCACCGCGCCGATCGCAGCCCAGCGGCGGGGGCCATGCCTGCGCGCGGGAAGCGACACCGCGTCCGCCTCCATGGGCAGCGCAGCCGGATCGAGCGCGTTCAACGCCTCGAGAACCTCGAGCGCCGTGGCCGGCCGATCACTCGCCTTGCGCGCGAGCATCCGGCGCAGGAGCGCGTCGAACGCGGCGGGTACACGCACGCGCCCTTCGGTACGTTCCGCGATCGGCGGCGGCTTGCCGGTCGCGTTGGCCCGCATCGCATCGAACCCACCTTCGCTGTCGTACGGCAACTTGCCCGCGGTCATCTCGTAGAGCGTGACGCCGAGGCCGAACAGGTCGGCGCGGCTATCGACCACCTCGTCACCATGCGTCTGCTCGGGGGCGGCGTAGAGCGGCGTGCCGAGTGCGATGCCGGCCTGCGTGAAGCGAGCCGATACCTCCTCGTTGCTGGTGATCGCCAGCCCGAAGTCAGCAATGCGCGCCACCTCCCCGTCCGCGGCTGCGACGATGAGCACGTTGTCGGGCTTGAAGTCCCGATGAACCACGCCCGCCGCATGTGCATGCGCGAGCCCACGACACATCCCGCGGCCCAGCGCGAGCACGCGCTCGAGCGGCAGGGGCGCCTTGTCATCGATGAGCGCAGACAGCGCACCGCCCTCGACGTACTGCATCGCGAGATACGTCATCCCGCGATCGGTGACGCCGTAGTCGAGAACGCTGACGATGTTCGGATGATTCAGGCTGCTCGCGAGCTCGGCTTCGTGTGCGAACCGCAGCCGCATCTCGAGGTCGGCCGCAAAGTCGCCGAGCAGGACCTTCACCGCGACCTTGCGCTGTTGCAGACGGCTATGACGCGCGCGATAGACGCGGCTCATCCCGCCCTCGCCGATCAGTGCCTCGATCTCGTAGGGACCGACAGTCGCGCCGATCAATGGATCGCGATCGTGCAGCTGCAGCTCGCCGCCATCGCTGGGGCAGCACGCATACGAGCTACGGTACGCCAGCCCGCACTTTGCGCAGCAGCGGATCGCGTCCGTCTGGGTCACGAGGACGATGCGCTCGCGGAGCGTATCGCGCGTGCCGCGTAGCTCTCGGTGATCGCAAAGCCATCGCCCATGTTCGTGACACGAACGGTTGCCACATAGTCGTCGCGCAGAAACTCGATCGCTGCCTGGCGCAGGGCGCCCGCCGCCAGGTCACTCGCCGCGGACGAGCCGGTCTGCATGGTCGGCGCGCCGAGCCGGCGCTCGAGTCCACGCGCCAGGGCATCGAAGCCGCGCGTCGCTGCGGCGGGGTCGGTCGTGCGGCGAACGGTGCGAACGGCGCGAACGTTGCCGTTACCGTCGAGCTCGAACCACGCGGTGGTCACAGCCATGTCGATGCCGTCGCGCAGCAGGCCCGCCGGGACATCGAGGCACTCGAGCGTGCGGCCACCTTGGCGCGGCGTGCAGGACACAGCGTTGCTCAGCGCCCATGCCCTGATCTGATACTTGGAGGTCGCGGTCAGCGACCAGTCGAGCGCCGGTCGTGCGCTGGCAGACGGAGCGAAGATCGGTTGCGCACCCGCGAACCTGGGGCCTTGCGGGCCGTAGCCGAAGGGGCACGCGCCCTCGCCATCGGGCGTTGTCCAGCCCATGACGTGCTGGACGGCCGGGATGTGCACGAGAGTCGTGAGCACCAGGAACGCAGCGGTCGCACCGAGTAGCCAACGCACGAGACGGCGCCGGCTCATTACTTGCCCACGATCGACGCTTTGAACGAAGCGTCGGTGACGATAGGAGCGAAGCAGCTGCTGACATCGTCGACGGGAACGCCGCTGTCGGTCAGCGCGGGAACCACGATGCTCGCAACGAAGTAGTCGTACTGGGCCGCCGTGATGTTGAGCCCGATGTGGGCCTCTTCCATGTCCTGGACGCCGTCGTAGCTCTTGCCATCGCTGTAGGTGATCTTCGTCGGACCGCCGTACGCGAAGACCAGGAATGCGGCGAGCTTGCCTTCGAAGGTCGCGGCGTCGTCCATCGTCGACGGCGGGTTGCCGGTACCGACCTTGGTGAACGAGTCACCGAGGTTCGTGATGCCGTTCGCCGTGATCTCGGCCGTCACGTTCGCGAAGATCGCCTTGTTCACCGCAACGAACGCGGTCGCACCATACGTGTCGAATGCGTTCTTACCGCTGCTCGTACATCTCAGGGCCGCGCCGGGCCCCTGCACCGTTTCATCATCACCGCCGCATGCAACTGCACTCAGCGCCAGGCCAACCAGAAACAAATTACGCATCAATCGATACCTTTCGGGCGAAGGTCGCCGTGACTCCCTACGGGTGCCGCTTCGGATCGGATCGACCGAGCGGCGTTAGGCTCCCGTGAGACCCCACGGTTCATTTCAGACGCGTTCGGAGAGACGACGGTTACAGCGACTGCGCTAGGGTCACGCGGTGACCTTCATCGTCGAGCTCGACGCGTTCAAGACCGAACGAATGGCGCCCCTTGTCGGCACCGGAACCATCTCCATCGACGGCGCTGCGGATGCGACACGTCTGCTCCAGGTCGCACTCGCGAACGAGATCAATGTGAGCGAGCTCGCGGCGGCGTGGATGGGCGGCACGCCCGAGATCGACGTCAAGCTCGCGTTCGCGCGGCAGGCGGGGGATGAAGCCAGTCACTTCATGCTCGTCTCGGATCGGCTCGCTGCGCTTGGCTTCGATAGCGCGAGTTTTGCGCCGCCACCGACGTCGCCGATGTTTCAGTACCTGCGCGGGCTCGAGACCACGGTCGAGCGCATCGCCGCCGGGCTCTACACGCTCGAGACGATCGCGTACGGCGTGAACGAGAACTTCATGGCGCTGTGCGCGCAGCGCGGCGACGACGAGACTGTGCGCATCTACCGCGAGTACATCCAGCCCGACGAGCGCGCGCACCAGGAGCTCGGCGCGGCGCTGCTCGCGAAATACGCGACCACGCCGGAGCTGCAGCGCACGGCGCGCGAGACCGTGGCCAAGCTGCTCGAGATCGCTGGCGCCGCACGCCAGCAGGCAGCGACCAAGCTCGGCACCGCCTGCTTTCCTGGGTGCTAACGGCTGCTCGACGAGATAGCTACGGAGCCATGGCGCGGCCACTACAACAGCGTCTCGGCCCCGCGCTGAATAGCTACTGCCCGGCCGCCTCGCGAAGTGCGTTCACGGCATGTCGATCGATCTCGATGCCTACTTCTCGCGGATCGGCTACAGCGGGCCGCGCACCGCGTCGCTCGACGTCTTGCGCGAGGTTCACGCACGACACCCGGCGGCGATCGCATTCGAGAACCTCGATCCGCTCCTCGGCCTCGGCGTGAAGCTCGACCTGCCCTCCCTCGAGACCAAGCTCGTGCACGGCCGCCGCGGTGGCTACTGCTACGAGCACAACCTGCTGCTCGCCGATGTGCTCGAGCAGCTCGGCTTCCGCGTCACACGGCTCGCGGCGCGCGTGCTGTGGAATCAGCCCGACGACGCGATGACCACGCGCAGCCACATGTTGCTCGCGGTCGATCTCGAACGCCGCTACATCGTCGACGTCGGCTTCGGTGGCCAGGTGATGACGGCGCCACTCGCGCTCGAGACCGACGTCGAGCAGACCACGCCGCACGAGTCGTTTCGCATCGTCGCTGCGGGCAGCTACTTCCGCGTGCAGACGCAGATCGAACGGACGTGGAGCACGCTCTATCGCTTCGATCTCGATCCGCAGTTCGTGGGCGACTACGAGGTGTCGAGCTACTACCTGTCGACGAACCCTACCTCGCACTTCGTCACCGGACTGATCGCGGCGCGCGCGATGCCCGGCAAGCGGTTCGCGCTGCGCAACACTCGCTTCGCGATTCACACCAAGGGGGCGCCGAGCGAGGTGCGGATGCTGACGACGGTCGCCGAGGTCCGCAGCGTGCTCGATGACGGGTTCGGCATCAGCGTGCCCGACGTCGCACACGCCAACGACACGCTCGCCCGCATCGTCGCACCCGCGTGACCTTCAGCAGAGCTGGTACGGCCAGTCGCAGAACGTGCCCTTCACGTGCAGCGGCTCGAGCGAGAACATCGGATCGGTGACGGTGACGACGATGTCGATGTCGTGCGTGCCGTCGCCCTCCTGCCACTCGGCGACCTCGACGTGAATCATCGTGACGATCTCGCGTGCCGCGTGCTCCAGCGGCTGGAGGGTGAACCGCGCGGTCGCGTTGAAGGAGGTCTCGACACGGCGGCGCGCATCGGATCCGGACGTCACCGGGTAGGAGAACTGGAGGCTGACCGCCTCACCGCACGCGCCGCGCAAGTGGATCGTGGCTCGCGAGATCGTGATGCAGTCGCCGGCGCCGAAGTAGTCGAGGTTCACCGCGAGCGGCCCAAACGGCGTCGTCCCCGTCAGATCGGCGCCCCCGAGCGCCAGGCAAGTCGGGCCCGCGATCACGGGTGCCGCTGGCACGCACTCGAAGCGCGCATCCTCGCCGGTCAGTGCGGCGTCGGCCGCGCCCTCGACGGGCTCGCGGTCGGCACACGCGGCCAGCCACATCACCACCAGCACGGTCCGGATCCTCATGCCCTCTAGTGGGAGGGAGCCGCCAAAAGGTCGCGCTCAGCGGAGCTCTACGTCATCGATCGCGAGGCGAAACGGCCCTGCCTCGGTCGCGCCGATGAAGATTCCTATGACGTCGCTCGCATCGACGCCGAGCTGCTTCCACGTGACCGCGTGAGGCCCGAGCTGCGCGGCGGGCTGAAAGGTGGTCGCCACCGGCACGGCCCCGCCCTGCTTCGTGAACACCATGACCGTGTACGGCTTGCCGTCGCCCGCTGCGCGGAATGCGAGCTCGGTGGTGCCCGACAGATCCGTTGGCTCGAATTCCTGACGGCCGGGCATGAACATCGCGCCCGCCCAGGTCGCGCGGCCCTCCGCGAATCGTGCGGTCACGAACGACTCGGCCTCGGCCGGCGACGAGATCGTCGGAATGGGGACGCCGTACTCGGTACCGTGCCCACCCGGCGCCGTGGCCTTGATGCCGGAGAACCGCAGATCCGCGCGATCAAGCGCCGTGTCGCCGCGCAACTTTCGTAGCGAGTTGGGGCTCGAGAACATGTCTGGTCACGCCAAACACCAGTGCCTGCTCGAGCGCCGCCGCGTCATGGACGTGAACGTGGGCATCGATCAGACCGGGGAGCAGCGTCTTGCCCGTGCCATCGACAACGGTCGCGCCTGCGGGAACGCCGAGATTGGAACCGACCGCGACGATCGTGGTGCCGTCGACGAGGACGTCCTGGTCGACCAGCACGCGCTCGCCATCGAACACGCGCACGTGCGTGAACGCGAGGGTTGCCTTGGGAACCGGCGCCGGCCGCGTCTGCGATCCACCGCAGCTGAGGCACAAGGAGGCGACGGCGAGTAGCAGCGATCTCATGGCGCCGAGCGTACTGCGTCGGTCGCCGAACCAGCGCTCTGGTAGTGTGGGAGTTGCCATGACGAAGGTGTGGTTGGTCGTGTTCTCGTTGCTCGCGGCCTGCGGTTCGAAAGACACGCCGGCGGACCGCGCCAGGATCCTCGGTGTGGCCCGCGTGCCCACGGTCGCAACGGCCGAGGTGCTGGTGACCGATACCAGCAAGGCGCCGCCGGTCCTGATCGTGATGGACGACTCAGGCGTGCTTCACGTCAGTGTCGCAAATAGTTGGGACGCGCTCGCGAAGACCGACCCACTCGTTGGCGCGTTCCCCACGCACCGCGTACATGCGGCGGCACGCCTTGCCGAGGGCCGGGCGCTCAACCAGGCGACGCGAACGATCTACGAAGGATTCAAACCGGGCGGTCTCGATGTGATCGATCTCGAGTCCTTGGAGGAACCAACCGTTGACGATGCCCCACCGCCGCCCGAAGAAGAGGAGAAGCCAGACAACGGCGCAGACGAGTCCGGCGGCACCGGCACGCTGGTCACGCTCGAGGAAGGGATGGGCAAAACAGACGACGAGCGCGCGGAGGGCCAGTACCAGTTCAAGAAGTTCAAGGAGCTCGATCCGGCGGCGGAGGCCAAGTTTGCAGCCGAGGCCGCGCAGCAGATCGTGCGAAGTGAGCTCCGTGACGCGGCAGGCGAGCGAGCCGCATATCCCAAGTTTCGCTCCAACCATCTCTGGTCAGGTATCCCGACATCACACCGCGTGACGACCGCCGAGGTGATCAAGGACGGCACGTTCGAGCAGCCGTACTGCTTGCTGCTCGCGGCGCCGGCGGCCAAGGCAACTGATGTCGTCGACACCATCGCAGTGCTCCATCCGCAGATTGCCGTCGCCCACGAGGGCAAGGTCCGTCGCTTGCGACTCGAGACCGTTCCCGTGACCGACGATGCGACCAGTCCGCTGCGGTGGCTCGAGCTGCGCGTCGGCACGACAGACCTCGCATTCGAAGCCGTACCCGATGTACCGATCTGGCTCCGCGGCCCCTTCGACCAGGCGGCATTCGCTGCCACGCTCGCGGAGACCCGCGAACGTCGAGACCTCTCGCCCCTCGTACGCGTCGACTTGCTCGTCGAACCCGAGGTGGATGCCCAGCGACTGATCGATGTCCTTATCGCGCTCGATCAGGCCGGCGTCGTGATGATCGGACTGGGTCGCGTGCCCGAGAGCGGAAGCGACGAGGCCAAGCTACGAGGCGCGCGGCGCAGCCATGTGCTGGTCGGCCAGCCGAACAGCATGGGCGATCTCCCGAGGCGGGACATCCGCCGGTCCGTGAAGACGAGGATTCCCGCGATCCGCGCCTGCTACGACCAGGCGCTCGCAACGAACGCGGGCCTTCAGGGTACCGTGGTGACCCAGTTCTTCATCACGCCGAACGGCACCGTCGCGTCGGCGGTTGGGCGCGGCGTCAGTCCCGCGCTTGCCGACTGTGTCGCCGGGGTGGTCAAAGCGATCGAATTTCCAAAGCCGGCAGGCGGTGGCGGCGTTCAAGTGAACTACCCGTTCACGTTCTACGAGTAGCTAATCGCGCCACAGTGCGATGCCGCCGAGCAGGCCGGCGACGTTCTGCACCAGCTCGACGTTCTCGGGCATCTCGAACCTGATGTGCTTGGAATTGCCACCGCCGATGTACAGGCGACGCGGATTCCAGATCGGCAGGACCTGCTCGATCACGCTTATCACGCGCTTGTTCCACCGCTTCTTGCCGATGCTATCGAGGGCCTTGCCGCCGACGAACTCCTCGTAGGTCTTGCGACGACGAAACGGATGGTGTGCGAGCTCGAGGTTCGGGACATAGCGACCCTCGTGAAACACGGCACAGCCCAAACCCGTGCCGAACGTCAGGATCATCTCGACGCCCTTGCCCGCGATCACACCGTAGCCCTGCACGCCCGCGTCGTTGAGCACCCGCGTGGGCTTGCCGAGCATGCGACCAATCGAGCCCGCGAGGTCGTAGTCCTGCCACGACTCGTGGAGGTTCGGTGCGGTGCGCGTGACGCCATCGACGACCACGCCCGGGAAGCCGACGCTGATGCGCTCGAACTCGCCGCATGGACGCACCAGACGCAGCAACACGGCGAGCACGGCATCCGGCGTAGCGGGACGTGGCGTCTCCTCGCGAACGCGTTCGGTGAGCGCTCCACCATTTTCATCGAGTACGAGCGCCTTGAGGCCGGTCCCTCCGATATCGATCGCGAGCGTCCGTGTGTTATCCACCATGATATCCGTGATGATATAGGGGACTGTGGTCAAGGATCGTGAGCGCGAGCGGGTAAGCGAGATAGACGACGACAATCGTGGGTGGCGTCGCTGGGGCCCCTACGTGTCCGATCGGGCGTGGGGCACCGTGCGCGAGGACTACTCCGCGAACGGCGAGGCGTGGGGCTATTTGACCTACGACACGTCGCGCGCGAAGGCGTATCGCTGGGGCGAGGACGGCATCGGCGCGATCTGCGATCGCTATCAGCTCCTGTGCTTCGCGCCCACGTTCTGGAACGGACGAGACCCGCATCTCAAGGAGCGGCTGTTCGGCGTCAACCCGAGCGAGGGCAATCACGGCGAGGACGTCAAGGAGTACTACTTCCACGTCGACAACACGCCAACGCACTCGTACATGTGCCTGCTCTACAAGTATCCGCAGGCCGCGTTCCCTTATCGCGAACTGATCGCGGAGAACCAGCGCCGCCGCGGCCAAGGGCCCGAATACGAGCTGCTCGACACCGGCATCTTCGACGAGAACCGCTACTTCGATATCTTCATCGAGTACGCGAAGGAGGGTCACGAGGATCTCGCGATCCGGATCACCGCGCACAACCGCGGCCCTGACGCCGCGCCACTGCACATCTTGCCAACGATGTGGTTTCGCAACACGTGGGCGTGGGGCAAGGAGCCGCAGCCCGAACCGACGATCGTGGCCGAGGGCGACGACAGCGTCGCGTGCCTGATCGCCGACGACGAGGACTGCATCGTCGCCCCCAACATCGCCAGCTCGCACAAGCTCGGCCGGCGCTGGCTCTACGCCCCGACCGCACCGACGCTGTTCACGGACAACGAGACCCATGCCGAGCGTGCGTTCGGCGTTGGGCATCGGAGCCGCACCAAGCACACCAAGGACGCGTTTCACCGCCACCTGTGCGAGCAGGACAGCGGCGCGCTACGCACCGATGCGCGCGGGACGAAGGCGGCGCTGCACTACCGCTACGACGTACCGGCGGGTGGCTCGGTCACCGTGCGCCTGCGGCTGACCGATCAGCCAACGCAAGCGCCGCTCGCGCGAGTCGACGAGATCATCGCCACGCGGAAGGCCGAAGCGGATGCGTTCTACGAACGGCTCGCGCCCAAGGACTCCACCGCCGACGAGCGGCACGTGCAGCGCCGTGCGCTCGCGGGTCTGCTGTGGACGAAGCAGACCTATCTGTTCGACGTCGCGCGCTGGCTCGACGGCGACAACCCCGATCATCCGCCGCCGGCGTCGCGGCGCAAGATCCGCAATGCGCACTGGCGGCATCTCAACTCGATGCGCGTGCTGACGATGCCGGACAAGTGGGAGTACCCGTGGTTCGCCGCGTGGGACCTCGCCTTCCAGTGCGTGCCGTTCGCGCTCGTCGATCCACGGTTCGCGAAGGACCAGCTGTGGCTGCTGCTGTTCGAGCAGTTCCAGCACCCGAGCGGGCAGATTCCTGCGTACGAGTGGGAGTTCGGCGACCTCAACCCGCCGGTCCATGCGTGGTCGGTGTGGCGCATCTACAACATGGAGAAGCGGCTGTTCGGCAATCAGGACCGCGACTGGCTCGAGCGGTGCTTTCACAAGCTGCTCGTCAACTTCGCGAGCTGGGTCAACAAGGTCGATCACGACGGCAACAACGTGTTCGAGGGCGGCTTCCTTGGTCTCGACAACATCACGGTGATCGACCGCAGCGTGCCGACGCGCGATGGCGCGGTGCTCGAGCAATCCGATGCGACCGGCTGGATGGGCATGTTCTGCCTCAACCTCATGCGCATCGCGCTCGAGCTGGCGAAGGAGAACCCGGTCTACGAGAGCATGGCCACGAAGTTCCTCCAGCACTACGTGATCGTCGCCGCAGCGATGAAGAACATGGGCGGACGCGACCACGCGCTGTTTGACCCCGAGGACGGCTTCTTCTACGACGTGCTCGAGTATCCGGACGGCAGCTACGAGCGATTCCGCGTGCGATCGCTGGTCGGCTTGATCCCGCTGTTCGCGGTCGAGCGGCTCGAGCACGCGTGGCTGCAGCCGTTCAAGGAGTTCAGGGCGAACCTCGACTGGTTCATCACGAACCGGCGTGAGCTCGTGGACCAGGTCATTCACACCGTCGAGGCGGAGGACGGCACCATCACGTACGCGCTGACGATCTTCAACGTCGACCAGCTGCGCCGGATGCTCGGGCACATGCACGACGAGCGCGAGTTCCTGTCGCCCTACGGCATCCGCTCGATGTCGAAGCTGCACGAAGCCAAGCCGTTCACCTGGGGCGGCGCCTCGGTGGGCTACGAGCCGGCGGAGTCCGCCTCGAAGCTCAAGGGTGGCAACTCGAACTGGCGCGGGCCCATCTGGTTTCCGACGACGTTCTTGATCATCGAGTCGCTGCGCAAGCTCGCTGCCGCGTTCGGCTCGAAGTTCACCGTCATCACGCCGGCGTCCAAGGAGGAGCCGATCGAGCTCAAGGCGATCGCGAACGACATCGCCCAACGTCTCGTCGCGATCTTTCTCCTCGACAAGTCCGGCCGTCGTCCCGTGTTCGGTGGCGCGAAGAAGTTCCTCGACGATCCGCTGTGGCGCGATCACCCGCTGTTCTACGAGTACTTCCACGGCGACAACGGCGCGGGCATCGGTGCGAGTCACCAGACCGGCTGGACCTCCCTCGTCGCGAACCTGATCGACGAGTGGCGACCGCCCAAGGCGTAGCTGCTACGCTCGATGCGATGATGCTACGTCCCTGCCCTGGCTGTCGCCGCCACGTGCGCGACGAAGCGTGTCCGTTCTGCGGTGCCATTGTCCCGGCGAGCGCACCGCGTCCGATGCTCGCAGGTCGGCTCAGCCGAGCCGCAGTGTTCGCCGGCGCGACACTCGCCGGCTGCGCAAAGACAGCGCCGGCGCCGCAGCCGCCGCCACCGCTCGACGAGCAGCAGGTGCAGCTGCAGCGCGATCCGGATCCGTCTCCGCCGCCGGACGCCGCGATTGCCGACGCACCCTCGGGGACGGCGATGATCAAAGGCATCGTGTTGAGACCCGACGGATCACCGATGAATCACGTGAGCGTGGCGCTCTGGGGCGCGGGCACGGCCACGGAGACCCAGACCGATCTGGCGGGGAAGTTCGAATTCCGCGGCCTACCCGCGGGGAAGTACAAGGTCGCGGTCGAGCTGGAATCGAACCATCCCCGCCACTCGCCTCCGCCCGGACCGATCAAGGACGTCACGCTCGCCGATGGAGCGATCGAGCAGCTGCAGATGAAGATCGCCCCGTACGTCGCGCCCCGCGATACCGGGCCGTGCTGCAAGCCCTACGGCGCACCGCCCGCCCGCCGGCGCGTGGTCTGATACCCTCGCCGCCGTGGCAGACCTCGACGCGAAGTGGAACGTCCCGGACAGCTACGACATCACGGACCGGCCGTTCGCGCTGCCGCCGCCGTCGAGTCACACCGGCACGGGGCCGGTGCTCACGATGCTCTCGGTTCGCGCGCTCGAGGATCAGGCCGCCGGCAACGGGTTGTTCGCGCTGTTCGCGTGGCAGATCATGGCGGGCGCCAGTCCGATCGCGACGCAGACGCTCGAGCAGCTCGCGCACTCGTCGAACCTCTCTGGCATCGAGCTGCTGATGCTCGGCCATGCCTATGCAGCGACGGGCATCGGCGATGGCGCGGCCTTCGAGATCGCGCAGCGCGCACGCAAGATCCTCAAGCAGCCGGTCACGCCGCAGTCGGTCGAGGCGAGCCTGCTGCTCGCAGCCACCGCACTCCCATTCGGCGCCGAGCGCGTGAAGACGCTGCTCGAGATGCTCGAGCCCGAGCTCGCCCAAGGCACCGACGAGCATCGCGCGATGCACGCACTGCTGCGCGCGGCCACCGATCCGGAACCCGCACGCCTCGAGGACGCGCACACGTTCTTCGCTGCGCTCGACGATCAACTCGGCCTCGCCCAGTGCGCGCTGCTCGCCTATAGCCGCGAAGCTGCATCCACGAAGCGCGCCGCCGTGATGCGCGGTTACCTCGAGCACGCGATCTATCGCTACGAAGCCGATGGCCGGCCCGAGTGGGCCGCGCGCACGATCTCGCACGTGCTCGTGCCGCTGCTCGTCGACGAGCTCAAGGCACCCGCGTCCGAGGTCAGCGAGCTACTCGGTCGCGCCGCTGCGTTCGCCGTGCAGGGCAAATCGCAAGCGGCGCTCAAGTCGGTGTTCCGGATCGCGGCCAAGCTCGGCTACGCCGCATCGGTCACCACGCTCAACGAGTTCGATCCGCCGGCGTTCGCACCACGTGCAGTGGGTGCACCGCCCGTCGCCGAGGAGGCGCCCAAGCCCAAGAAGGCGGCGGCCAAGAAGACCAAGAAGGCCGCGAAGGGCTAAGGTCCGCGGCCATGCCAGCGCAGCGAAACCTCCTCGGAGGTCCCATCGAGACGTGCTCGACCGAACCACCCACGGGCTGGTTCCGCAGCGGGTGCTGCGAGACCGACGACAACGATGTCGGCCGTCACGTCGTCTGTATCCAGGCGACCGCCGAGTTCCTCGAGTTCTCGCGCTCACAGGGCAACGACCTATCCGCGCCGGGCCCCGGCTTTCCCGGCCTCCGCCCAGGCGATCGCTGGTGCGTGTGCGCGGCGCGCTGGCAGGAAGCGTTTGATGCGGGCGTTGCCCCGCCGGTGTTCCTCGCCGGCACGCACGAATCGGCGACCGAGGTCTGCGAGCGCGACGCGCTGATGCAGCACGCGCTCGACGGACACAATCTCAACTAGAGGTTCTTCGAGGCGGCACCGAGCCGCTCGGCGACGCGCTTCGCGAGCTCCGTCTCGGGAATGCCGAGTGCACTCGCGATGGCGATCAGATACTCGCGTTCCTCGGGCGCGATCTGCGCGTCGACGCACGCCGCGTCGATCATCAGCGCGAGCGCGACATCCTGGGCGTCCTGTGGCAGCCGCTTGATCTGCACCGCCGCCTCGTTCCGATCGACGAGCGGGAAGATCACGTCACGACCGGTGTCACCGATCCCGAAGCTCTTGATCAGCCGGTCCACGAACGCCTCTTCCTTCTCGTCGAGGATGTCGTCGGCGATGATGATGCCGGCGACGAGCTGGCAGATCTTTTGACGCGTCCCGTATTCCATGCGGCCATTGTACGGCGGCGACGGTGGCTTCGCGATCCCGCCGCATCATTGATACGCTAGGGCATGACCCTGCGGCCTTGCCCGAGCTGTCGTCGGCACATCGACGCGCGAGATGCTGCGTGTCCGTTCTGCTCCACGACGAGCGCGTCGCGCGTGCCGGGTGCACTCGCCGCGGTGGGGCGAATCTCGCGCGCGGCGATCTTCGCCGGGCTGGCCGCCTGCTCGCCGAGCGTGCCGCCACACGTGCACGCAACACCACGGCCCACGCCGCCCAATCCAGCGATCGTTCAGCAGTTCGAGACTGCACCCGCGCCCGCCTCCGGGAAGGCCAGCATCCGCGGCTTCGCCTATCGCGACGGCCAGCCGCTGAGCAACGTGCGAATCAGGGCGAGCGGCGACCAGAGCGACCTCGAGACCACGACCGGTCCGCATGGCGAATACACGTTCGTCGACATCGCACCCGGCAACTGGACGCTCGCGCTCGACGCAGACGCCTACGATGCGCATCGCTACTCGCGCCGGCCGCAGGACACCCCGATGGGACACCCTCCCGAGACGATCGTCGTGTCGCCCGACGAGAACCGCCGCTACGACGTGACGATCTACTCGCCGCCGCTGCCCGAACCGGATCGCGGGCCATGCTGCAAGCCATATGGCGCGCCGCCGGCCCGCCGTCGGATCGTCTAGCGGCGTTGCTTCAGCGCACGTCGATGTGCGATCGCGCTCGGCGTAGGAGCGTCTCATCACGATCGCGAATCGTGGCGATAACGCTAGGCTTTCGAGGTGAGCGCATTCTCCCTCGTCAACGGCGATGGACCGATCGTGGCCACCGCGATCCACGACGGTCACCAGCTTCGATCCGAGTGCGGATCGCTCTGCGCACTCGACAAGCCGACGCGCCTGCGCGAAGAGGATCCACACACAGGTCGCATCGCAGCAGTCGCGCCCACGCACTTGATCGTTCATCAGTCGCGCTTCGAGGTCGACCTCAATCGTCCTCGCGACAAGGCGATCTACCGCTGCGCGGACGACGCGTGGGGTCTCGACGTGTGGTCGACGCCCCTGACGGACGACGTCGTGAACCGCTCGCTCGCGGTGTACGACGGGTTCTACGCCGAGCTCGAGCGCGTGCTCCGCGAGCGCGAACGCCAGCACGGGCACTTCGTCGTGCTCGACATCCACTCGTACAACCATCGCCGCGACGGCGCGGATGGCGCGGTCGCTGATCCGGAAAGCAATCCCGAGATCAACGTCGGCACCGGCTCGCTCGATCGAGAACGCTGGGGCGCGCTCGTGGATCGATTCAATCGCGAGCTCGCCGCCGCGGCGCCGCTCGGCAAACCGCTCGACGTGCGCGAGAACGTGAAGTTCCAGGGGGGCGAGCTGTCGAAGTGGGTCCACCGCACGTTCCCGAAGACCGGCTGCTGCCTCGCGGTCGAGCTCAAGAAGACGTTCATGAACGAGTGGACCGGCAAGGTCGACGACGCGCACCTCGCGGGTCTCGCGCGTGCGATCGCGTCCACCCTGCCTGGCCTGGTCGAGTCCGTGCGCGCATGACGAGCAACGCCTACCACGACGAGCACGACGGAGCCGGTCACGACACCGCGCCCGCCGAGCTCGACGTGGCGCTCGTCGAGACCGTCCGCGGGCGGCTCGCCAGCGCCAAGCCGATCCGCCGCACCCTCGTCGGCGGCGGCCGGCTCCACATCGATCGCCCGCTACCGTTTCTGTGCGTGTATCGATCGCCGGCTGACCGCGACGACCGCGGCACTGCGGATCTCGTGCGCACGCAGGCGTCGTTTCTGATCGCGCCCGCCGACTACCAGCGCAGCGCAGGGCTCGTCGAGGCGGTGGTCGAGATGCTGACCGAGGCATGTGGGGCGTGCCTGCTGCTCGAGGTGTGGTCAAGCGAGCCGACCTCCGGCACGCCGACGTTTCGCATTCGCACCGCGAGCGAGGACCGGCTCGCCACCACGATCGATGCACTCGGCGAGGCGCTGCGTGCGATGGCGCTGCCAGTGCCGATCGAGGTCGAGGTGGTGTCCGCCGGGCAATCCGCGCCCGCGGGACAGCCGGCCTTGATCCCACCCGCGCTCGCGGCGCGCGACGGAATCCTGTCGATCGGCCTCGAGGTCCCGGCGGTGTATCGCTCGGCGACCGGCATCTACCCGCTCGTGCTACGCAAGCTGACCCACGAGCTCATGCACGCACTGCAGCTCGGATTCTTCGAGTTCACGCGCGTGCAGACCGCGGCCCGTCCCGAGCACTTCCAGATGATGGGCCGGCGCCGCATGGTGCGCGCGGTTCGCGAGGCCGATGCGGCGCTCGCCGAGCTCGCCGAGTCGTTCGACTTTCTGCTCGCCGTGACCCCGGTCAATACCGAGGCCGCGTGGACGGAGTTCAACGCGAGCAGCCGCCGCGTGATGCCAAGGCTCCACTACCGGATGCTCACCGTCGATCCCGAGCAGGCCAAGCGCCGGCTCTACGATCTGCCCCTCGACCGCCTCGAGGATCCGGTGATCGCGCAGCTGCTGCGCGACAAGCGGCGCGAGCTTGACCGCCAGCTCGGCCTGCTCGAGGATCGCGACACGCCGCGGTTCATGTACGGCAGCCTGCAGCTCTACGAACCGGTGGACGATGCGCTGCTCGCCGAGGCGCTCGCGATCCTGGGCAGCACCGCGCCGTCCACGCCCGCGCCGAAGGGCGCTACCGGGCGCTGCGACGCCACGATGCTGGCGGCACGCGCGCAGATCGAGGTTGACCACTATCGCGCGCTGCTCCCCTCGCTCCCGACGACGATCCATATCCGCGACGATGTGAGCTCACTCATCGTGTCGCACGGCGATCTGCTCATCCCGCGCCGGCTCGACGTCGCGCCCCACCGCGTCGAGGCCCTGCTCCAGCACGAGATCGGGACCCACGTCGTGACGTTCGCGAACGGCAGCGCGCAGCCACTACAGATTTTGGCCGGTGGGCTCGCCGGATACGAGGCACTCCAGGAAGGTCTGGCGATGTTCGCCGAGCACCTGGTCGGTGGGCTCGACAGTGACCGGCTCCGCCTCGTCGCTGCGCGTGTGATCGCGGTGCGGCGCCTCGTCGAGGGCGTGTCGTTCCCCGAGGTGGCCGAGGAACTGACCGACCAGCACCGGCTGTCGCCGCGCAGCGCCTTCAACATCTGCGTCCGCGTGTTCCGCGGCGGCGGGCTGACCAAGGACGCGATCTATCTGCGCGGCGTGCTGCAGCTGCTCGAGCACCTGCACGACGGGCACGAGATCACGCCGCTGCTCGTCGGCAAGGTCGCGGTCGCACAGGTCGACCTGATCGAGGAGCTGTTGCGGCGAGAGATCCTGCATCCACCGGCACTCCAGCCCCGGTGGCTCGCCTCCCCGACCGCTGCCGCGCGTTTGGAGCGCGCACGGCGCGGTATCCGTCCTGTCGATCTCGTAGAAACTCAGGGAGCACCATGAAGCTTGGCCTTGTATGTAACGAAATTGCGACCGAGGAGGATGGTTACACCACCACGCGCCTCGCCCTCTCCGCGCTCGAGATGGGCCACGAGGTCTACACGTTCAGCGTGGGCGACTTCGCGAACGGTCCCGACGAGGCCGTCCACGCGTGGGCGCGCTCGGCACCGCGCAAGACCTACCGCACCACCAAGACGTATCTCGCCGACCTCCAGGACGACAAGAAGGCCAAGATCGAGCGCGTCAACCTCGACAGCTTCGACGTGGTGATGCTCCGCAACGATCCGGCGGCGGACCTGGGCAAGCGACCGTGGGCGCAGAACGCCGGCGTGCTCTTCGGCCAGCGGGCGGCGTCCCGTGGCGTGATCGTCGTCAACGATCCACACGCGCTCGCGCACGCGACCACCAAGCTCTATTTCGAGAGCTTCCCCGTGGAGGTTCGCCCTCGCTCGCTCATCTCGCGCTCTGCCGACGACCTCAAGAAGTTCGTCGAGAACGAAGGCGGCAAGGCGTGCCTCAAGCCGCTGCAGGGCTCGGGCGGCACGAACGTGTTCGTCGTGACGCCCAAAACGGCGGGCAACCTCAACCAGATCGTCGACGCGGTCACGCGCGACGGCTACGCGATCGCGCAGGAGTTCCTGCCCGATGCCAAGCATGGCGACACGCGCCTGTTCATGATGAACGGCGAGCCGCTCGTCGTCGACGGCAAGTACTGCGCGTTCCGTCGCATCTCGGCGAAGGGCGACGTGCGATCGAACCTGCACGCCGGTGGTCGTCTCGCGAAAGCCAAGATCACCGACCAGATGCTCGAGCTGGCATCGATCGTCCGCCCCAAGCTGATCCAGGACGGCATGTTCCTCGTCGGGCTCGACATCGTTGGCGACAAGCTGATGGAGATCAACGTGTTCTCGCCGGGCGGCCTGGGCAGCGCCGCGAAGTTCGAGAAGGTCGACTTTTCGAAGGCCGTGATCGAAGCGCTCGAGCGCAAGGTCGCCGCGAAGAAGTTGGGTCGCGGCACGCTGACGAACCGCCAGCTCTCGATGCTCTAAGCGTCTGGAGACTGCCGCGCCATGTACATGCCGAACAGCGACGCCGTGAAGAACATGATCAGCGAGTAGATCGCAGCCGGAATCGCCATCGTCGGGTTGTTCAGCAGCGACGCACTCGACGCGATCGTGATCGCGAGCGTGCCGTTGTGGATGCCGATCTCCATGCCGATCGCGACCGCCTGCTTGCGCTGGACGCGGGCCAGGCGCGGGATCACATAGCCAACGAACAGGCTGACGAGGTTGAAGGTGAGCGCAGCGAGCCCGACCTCGCGAAAGAACTCGACGATGTGCGCGCGCTCCTTCGCGATCGCCGATCCGATCACGAGGATCAGGAACACAGCAGAAATGATGCGCACGGGCTTGTCGAGCCGATCGGCGAAGGCCGGCCGCTTCGACCGCACGAGCATGCCAAGCCCGACCGGAATCAGGACCACCGCGACAACCTGCAT
>JBBQFU010000103.1:0-28862 GCA_038322185.1 Haliangiales bacterium | reverse complement strand
TGCCAATGACCTCGCAAGTGGCGCGATCGACATCAGCGCCGGCGGCACGTTCACCGCGGATCTTACCGCCGCGCACGACGACAACTGGGCCGCGTCGACCGGCACGTTCAACTGCGGGAACATGGGCGGGCGTGACGTGTTCTATCAGTTCACGCTCGGGGCCGAGGAAGTCGTCTACTGGGACACGTTCGCGTCGAACTTCGACTCCGTGGTGCGCGTGTTCGCCGGGGCGTGCAGCTCGATCGGCGCGACCTACGCGTGCACCGACGACATGTGCTCGACCACCCGGTCGCAGGGCGCGCTCGATCTGCAGCCGGGTACCTACTGCCTCGTCGTCGACCAGTACAGCTCGAGCACCACGGGCGGCGCGGTATCGCTGCGATTCATGCGCGGCGCACGCAGCGGTCTGCCGATTGCCACCGCGAGCGGCAGCGTGACCGGGACGACCACGGGCAAGACGAACCAGTCGATCGCTGGGTGCGAGGCGCAGACCAGCCAGCCCGACCATGCCTACTTCTTCCTCAGCTGTCCGAGCCGCACGTACACGATCGGCGCGAGCACATGCACGGGCACCGCGTTCGACAGCGTGGTCTACCTGCGCTCGGGTCGCGCGATCACGGCCGATGTGGCGTGCAGCGACGACTCCAGCGGGTGCGGCAACGGACTGCAGTCCAGGTTCACGGGAGCGACGGTGAGCGGCGCCAATCTGCAATGGCTGATCGTTGACGGCTACGGCACGTCCGGAAACGGCAGTTACACGCTAACGTACACCGTGCAGTGAGCACGGACGCACTCTTCCAGCCCGGCACGCGGCTGGGCAAATACACACTCGTCGCGCCGATCGGCCACGGTGGGATGGGCGGCGTGTGGGAGATCGTCGACGACGAAGGCGGGCGCTACGCACTCAAGTCGCCGGCCGCCGGGATGAACCCGCAGGCGGAATCGACGAAACGCTTTGCCCGCGAGGCCAACGCGGTGCGCATGCTCGATCACCCGAACCTCGTAGCCGCCGTCGATGTCTTCGTCGAGGACGGGTACCTGTTCCTCGTGATGGAGAAGGTCGAGGGGCGCACGCTGACCAAGCTCATCGCACAAGGGCCGCTGCCGCCACGCGCTGCACTCGTGCTCGCGCGCCAGATCCTCGACGGAGTGGGGCACGCGCACCAGCACGGGCTCGTGCACCGCGACATCAAGCCCGACAACATCATGCTCGTCGACATGGGCGGCTGGGAGCGCGCGAAGATCGTCGACTTCGGGATCGTGAAGCTGATCGGCGACGCCGAGGCCGCGATGGGTGGCGGCAAGCTCACGACCACGGGCCTCGTGTTCGGCACGCCTGCGTACATGGCACCGGAGCAAGCACTCGGCCGCAACATCGATGGGCGAACGGATCTCTACGCAGTCGGCACGATCCTGTTCGAGCTGCTCACCGGGCGCACCCCGTTCGACAACCCCGATCCGATGATGCAGATGCGGCTTCAGGTGAAGGCGCCGCCGCCGCGCCTGGACATGCTGACCCGGGGGGCGCCCTGGGTCACCCCGCAGCTCAGCGTGCTCGTCGATGCGTCGCTGTCCAAGAATCCCGACGACCGCTTCCCGAACGCGCAGGTCATGATGCAGGCGCTCGATGATGCATTCGTGTCGCTCGATGCCGTGATCTGAGGTATAGCCGTCGCTCGTCCCACATAACGGGGGAGCTTCTTGCCAGGTCGCTGGGAGAGGCTGAGAGGCACCACACCGGTGCGACCCCACAACGTGATCCGGGTAATGCCGGCGTACGGAGGTCCGAAGTGTCCAAGAAGCTGCCTGTTGTCTCTGTCGAAGTCGCCCCGATCGGTGGCTTCCCGTCTTCGGAGAAGGTCTACGTCGAGGACGGTGCGGTCCGCGTGCCCGTGCGCCGCGTGACGCTGTCGGGCGGCGAGGCGCCGTTCGATGTCTACGACACCTCGGGTCCGCAGGGTCACGATCCCGCGAAGGGCCTGCCGAAGCTGCGCAAGCCGTGGATCGACGCGCGCATGATCGATGGCGACACGGGCAACCGGTCGCAGATGCACTACGCGCGTCGCGGCATCATCACGCAGGAGATGAAGTTCGTCGCGATCCGCGAGAACGTCGCGCCCGAGTTCGTGCGTGACGAGATCGCACGCGGTCGCGCGATCCTGCCCGCGAACATCAACCATCCCGAGACCGAGCCGATGATCATCGGCCGTAACTTCCTCGTGAAGATCAACGCGAACATCGGCAACTCCGCCGTGCTCTCGGATATCGGCAGCGAGGTCGACAAGCTGCGCTGGGCGGTCAAGTGGGGCGCGGACACGGTCATGGACCTGTCGACGGGCGAGCAGATTCACGAGACGCGCGAGTGGATCGTGCGCAACTCGCCGGTGCCGATCGGCACGGTGCCCATCTACCAGTGCCTCGAGAAGGCCGGCGGCGATCCCACGAAGCTGAACATCGACATGTTCATCGAGACGCTGATCGAGCAGGCCGAGCAGGGCGTCGATTACTTCACGATCCACGCCGGCGTTCGCCTCGCGTACATCCCGTACACAGCGAACCGCATGACCGGCATCGTGTCGCGCGGCGGCTCGATCATGGCGAAGTGGTGTCTCTCGCACCACAAGGAGAACTTCCTCTACACCGAGTTCGAGCGCATCTGCGAGGTGATGAAGAAGTACGACGTCGCGTTCTCGCTCGGCGACGGTCTGCGTCCCGGCTCGCAGGCCGACGCCAACGATCGCGCGCAGCTCGCGGAGCTCGACACCCTCGGCGAGCTCACCACGATCGCGTGGAAGCACGACGTGCAGGTGATGATCGAAGGCCCCGGCCACGTGCCGATGCACAAGATCAAGGAGAACGTCGATCTCCAGCTCAAGATCTGCCACGAGGCGCCGTTCTATACGCTCGGCCCGCTCGTCACCGATATCGCGCCTGGCTACGACCACATCACGAGCGCGATCGGCGCCGCGATGATCGGCTGGTTCGGCACCGCGATGCTCTGCTACGTCACGCCGAAGGAGCACCTCGGCCTGCCGAACAAGGACGACGTCAAGGACGGCGTGATCGCGTACAAGATCGCAGCGCATGCGGCGGACCTCGCGAAGGGCCACCCGGGCGCGATCGAGCGTGACAACGCGCTGTCGAAGGCGCGCTTCGAGTTCCGCTGGGTCGATCAGTTCAACCTGTCACTCGATCCGGACACCGCGAAGGACTTTCACGATCAGACGCTACCGGCCGAAGGCGCGAAGGTCGCGCACTTCTGCTCGATGTGTGGCCCGAAGTTCTGCTCGATGAAGATCACCGGCGAGGTCCGCGAGCTCGTCGCGCAGCAGGAGATGGAAGCGGGCATGGCGGCGAAGTCTGCCGAGTTCCGTGAGGGCGGGCAGAAGATCTACGCCGGCGCACCGGACGACCACCAGCACTGATGCTTCGCTGGATCGTGCTTGCCGCGCTCGCGCTGCCCGGTGTGGCGCACGCGGATAACCAGACCTTCACCGCCGCGTTCATCCAGGCGCGCTCGCAGCCGACCGGTCTCACCGGCTGGCTCGATCTTCACGCACGCCGCCGCGCGGACAGCACGCTGGGGATCATCCGGCCGGGGATCGGCTGGACGTTCTCGCCGGCGCTCGCGCTCCACGCGGGCTACGCGTACATCCCGACGCTCACCGACGCCGGTGGCAACCGTCGCGAGCAGCGGGCATGGCAGCAGTTCGTGCTCGGCCACGCCGCGGGCCCGGCGAAGTATCAGCTGCGCGGCCGGCTCGAGCAGCGATTCGGGTCGGGCGACGACGTCGCGCATCGGGTCCGAGTATTTGCACGTGGGCAGTGGCAGCCCCGCTCGAGCGTCCCGCTGCAGCTGGTGGTGTGGGACGAGGCGTTCTTCGGCATCAACGATGCTGACTGGGGACCGCTCGCCGGTTACGACCAGAACCGGCTGTTCATGGGACTCGGGACGGACACAAAGCTCGACGGTGTCCGGGTCGAGGCGGGCTACCAGCTCGTCCATCTCCGCGGGAATGCGCCGCTCGTGCACGTCCTCGCGGTGAACCTGTTCGTCCTGCTGATGCCCTGAGCTGTCGGTGAAGAACCCGTAATCAGGCCCGCATTTCGTCGACAGTGGACTTTGTCGACGGGTTCCGACATGATTCCCGATAGCTAGCAGTGACGGTCCAGCCCAAGCGCACGCTCAAGGTCGAGAAGCTGGCGCGCATCTACGACGACGAGATTGCGCCCGTGTGGGGCACACGTTTCGGCAAGATGCTGCTCCGGAACTTGGCCGTGCCGCCGAAGGGGCAGGTGCTCGACATCTCGTGCGGCACCGGAACGCCGACCGTCGAGATCCTGCGCCGCATGAGCGAGGGCTCGCGCCTGATCGCGATCGATGCGTCGAGCGCGATGCTCGATGTCGCGCGCCGCAAGATTGCGGACCTCGGGCCGCTCGGCAAGAAGGGCGTGTTCTTCCGCACCGAGAGCGCGGTGCCGAAGCTGTCATTCGCCGATGACGTCTACGACCTCGTCGTGTGCAACCTCGGGCTGCTGGAGATGCCGAGCCTCGAGGTCGCGCTGCGTGACTTCGCGCGCGTCGCCAAGAAGGGCGGCGAGGTTCGCTGCACGCTGCCGCTGACCGGCACGTTCCAGGAGTTCAACGACCTCTATCGCGAAGTGCTGATCAAGCACGACAAGCACGAGGCGCTCGATCGGCTCGATCGCCACATCGCGCGGTATCCGTCGGTCGATCACATCGAGCGCTGCATGAAGAGCGCGAATCTCGGCGGCGAGATCGAGATCGAGGAGTTCACGCTCCTGTTCAAGAGCTCGCGCGAGTTCTTCTTCGCGCCGGTGATCGAGTACGGGCCGCTCTCCGAGTGGAAGGAGATCGCGGGAAACGGCCAGGAGATGCAGGACGTCTTCTGGTACATCAAGGAAGCGATCGACTCCTACTTCGGCGATAGCCCGTTCCAGGTCACCGTCAAGGCGGGGTGCCTGATCGGACGTAAGCTCGAGGGCCGGCCGGCAGAGCCCGAGGAAGTCGAGCTCGATCTCGACGACGAAGCGCCGCTCGAGGATTTCGACGAGATCGACACGGGCCTGCCGATGCCGCCCAACCGGATGCCCGCGGGCTCGGTGCTGCAGGAAGTCAGCGAGGGCGATGTGATCAACGAAGAGTCGCAAGAGCTCGATGCCTTCATCGAAGGCAAGCGCCGCCCATCGCACCTCGACGCGAGCGACGCGTTCGAGAAGTATCCCGACGACGACGAGATCTGAGCGCGCCGCGCGATGCGGTATGTCTATCTCGCGATCGGCCTGTTGTTCGTCGGACTCGGAGCGGTCGGCGCGTTCCTGCCGGTGCTACCGACCACGCCGTTCTTGCTGATCTCGCTGTGGGCCTTCGCGAAGAGCTCGCCGCGGCTGGAGCGCTGGCTGCTCGAGCACAAGCGATTCGGGCCGCGCCTCGTCGCGTGGCGCGAGCACAAGGTGATCCCGTTGCCGGTGAAGCTGACCGCGCTCGCGTCGATGCTCGGTAGCCTGGCCTTTCTCGCGGTCATGGAGCGCTGGTGGGCGTTCGGCATCTCCGCGGCGCTGATGGCGGTCGGGGCGGCGTACGTCTGGACACGCCCGTCGAAGCCGCCGCCGCCGAAGTGAGCTGGTGCGGGGTCAGTCCGGCTTCACGAGGTCCTTGGCAACGACCGTCCAATCGGCTTCGCCGAATCCGCGAGCCAGCATCTCGTCCATGAGCCGGGCGAGCGGTGTCAGCATTCGCAGCTCGACACCGGCTCGGTCGGCCTCGGCTTGCATCAGCCGGGCATCCTTGCGCGCCATCGCAAGACCCCACGTCGGTTGATCATAGCGGGCCTCCGTGATCCGCCTGAAGCGCCGCCCGAGTGACGACCCGCCATCAACAGCCCGACAGACCAGATCCTTGCCGCGGCGGCGGCGTTGCGTCCGCGAGGGCAGGGCAAGGCCACACCGCCCGCGGCGTTGGATGGCGCATTCCTGGTGACCGGCGGCGGGCTGACGTCGGCCCCTCTGCCGCCCGCCGGTTCGAAGCGGTTCGTACACAGCGGCCAGGTCGTGGTCCGGTCCACGCGCCTCCACGCTGCACTCGATGCTGGACCGTTCGGATTCGGCAGCCTCGCTGCGCACGCGCACTGCGACGCCCTCTCGATCGCGCTGGCGGTGGATGGGCGACGGATTCTCGTCGACCGGGGTACGTATCGTTACAACGGCGATCGCCGCGACCGCGACATCTACCGGCTCACCGCAGCCCATAACACGGCGCAGGTCGGTTCACTCGAGCAAGCCACGCCGGCGGGCGCGTTCCTGTGGTCGCGAAGTCCCAAGTCGACGATCCATCGGTGCGAGCTCACGCAGCACGGAGACATCGTGCAGGCCAGTCACGATGGATTCCCAGGGTGGACGCATCGGCGCACCATCGTGCACCAGGGTGGCGTGGTCGCGATCCTCGATGAGTTTCAGGGAGCCGGCGACCCGGAGGCGGTGGTCTGCAGATATCACTTCGCGCCCGAGCTCGCCGTCGCCGTTGGCTCGGGGGCCGGGTTCGGAGTGACGCACGACGGGGTCCCGCGCGTCTGGCTCGTCACCAATGCCAGGCACGCGTGTGTTGTCTCGATCGGTCACTCCGACGAGTACGCGGCGAGCACCATGGCACCGACCATCGAACTGCGCGGCACGAGCGATCGCGCGCTGGTCGCCGTGATCGCACCGGCCGACATGCCGCAAGAAGCGAGCATCGAGGCGCTCGCTCGGTTTGCAACCGCGCGTGGCATTCAGGTTTCCATTGCGAAGTAGCTATCGAGTGAGGCCGTGAGTGCGTCGACACTTTGCGACGATCCGATGGTGCAGCGCACGCTGTCTCTGCCCGCCGTGTGCGCGGTGCGATCACGCACCTGGATTCCGTCCCGCTCCAGATGCGTCACGACCTCCTGAGCGTTCGGACATTCGAACAGAACATAGTTCCCGGCGGAGGGATACGCGCGAACACCGTTGCGAATCAACAGCTGCATCACCCGCTCGCGTCCGTGCCTCACCTCCTCGACGTATGCCTGCATCGATCCCACGTCGTGGAGCACGGCGAGCGCCGCCGCCTTGGCAAAGCTCGTCACTGACTTCGGGTTGTGGACCTTGCGGAGTGCTCGCAGCATGCTGTCCGACGCGAGGATGTAGCCGATCCGCAGGCCCGCGAGGCCGAAGGCTTTGCTGAACGTGCGCAAGACGATGACGGGACTGTCGACCTCGCGGACGCGGCTCGCGATCGAGACACCGCAGAACTCGAAGTAGGCCTCGTCGACGACGACGATGCTGCTCAGCTGGCAGCACAGCGCTTCGATGCGCTGGAGCAACGCGGTGTCGAGGACGTACCCGAGCGGGTTGTTGGGATTGGAGATGTAGACCAACCGGATCGACTCGCTGCGCATCGTGTTCTCGAATGCGTCGAAGTCGAACGGGATCGAGCCGTCATAGTCGAACGTTACGACGCGAGCGCCGTGGTGTTCGACCACAGCACGAAAGTTGTCGTACGTCGGGGTCACGATCAGCACGCTGTCGTCCTTGTGGACGAGTGACGTTGCAAGCAGCTCGATGCCCATGTCGCTGCCGTGCACCAGCAGGACGTTCGCCGGTTCGAGATCGACGTAGTCGGCGATGCGGCCGATCAGCTCGCGGGACGCAACCTCGGGGTACCAGCAGATGTTCTCGTCGTGCTGCAGCAACTCCATCAGGACGTCGCGCACGCGACGGGAGGGGACCTCGCTGGCCTCGTTCCAATCCAGCTTGTGTACGTTCGAACCGTGCGCGCGTCTGGTCCACGCGGCCTGGCTCGAGATCGCGTACTCGGTCCTCTCCTCTACCGCGCGCGTGCAGGGGCGGCGCACGATCGGCGGCGACTTGCCGTCGGCATTCGTGATGAAGCGGTCCGTGACCTCGATCTCGATCAGAACGCCGGCGCCGAGTCTCGCGCGGAGACCGCTGCGCATGCGGTCCAGTACAGAAGCGTCCAAGCGGGCGTCCGCTCTCGGCGCGACGCGAACGACGATCTCTCTCTGCCCGTACTGCGCGATCTGGAACCGAAGCACCTCGTTGTACTCGCGAAACATCGTGTAGAAATTGACGGATGGTAGCCGCCGTCCATCGGGTGTGGAGATGCACTCGTCCTTCCGCCCGGAGATGGAGCGCAACAGGGGCATCGTGCGGCCGCACTTGCACCGGCGGTCCACGCTGTGAACGCGCACCACGTCGCCGGTGTCGTAGCGAATCAGCGGCATCACCGGATTGTGAAAGCACGTGGTGACGAGCCGAAACTCGTCGGACGGAAGGTCATCGGAGCCAACGAGCTCGGCGTGACCGTACTCCCAGTTCACGTGCATGCCCTGGCGCATCTCGCACTCGGTAAGCACGAGAGCAGGCTCTGTCATGCCATACCAGTTGAACACCTTGTTCCCGAACGTACGCTCGATGATCTCGCGCTCGTGATCGAGGAGGGTCTCCGAAGATGTGAAGACCCCCGACACGAATGCGAGCTCGGCACGGCGGCGGTATGCGTACTCGGCGAAGACCGCCAGCGTCGAGGGGTAGCCCCTGATGATCCGTGGCCGGTGCTCGAGCACCAGGTCGATGTAGAGCTGACAGGTCCGCGGCGTGAGGTGATACGCAGACAAGTACATCGTGTTCTGCGCACGCGAATATCGCCACAGCGGGTCGCTCGGACGGTCGGGCACATAGCTGCGTACGGCGACGATCGGCTGTCGTAGCTGGTAACCCGCCCACGACCAGTGCCGGAACACGCAGGCCGAGTCGAACGCGACGAAGGATTCGGCAAGCCGCAGTGCGAGTGGCTCACCGGTGGTCCCGCTCGTGTGTGCGGTGATACACGTCCCCGGAAACTGAGGCGCGTAGAGCCGCGCGCCGAGCGAGCGCACCTCGTTCCTGGTGAGGATCGGAAGTCGTTCGAGATTGTCGGGGCCGCGGAAGTCTGTTCGTGGATCGAATCCGATCGTCGCGAACCTGTCGCGATAGGCAGGGACCGCGAGCGCCGAGACGAGCGTGCGCCTGAGCTGCTTTGTGATCCACGCGTCGCGTTGGTCCTCGCTCCACCACTGCGACTTCTCGAGGAAGCTCTTGAAGATCGCGAACCCGTGTACCCGCCCTGCCGCCTTCACGAAAAGCTTCATCGCTGACAAGCTACCAAGCTTGGCGTTATCGGCTCGTGATGCTGAGAATCCGGATGGTGGATCGGCATATGCTGCTCCCGTCATGGCGCAGATGGACCTGTTTGGCGCGAAGCCGGTGGCCGCGAGCAGCGGCGGATCGAAGGACGAGTACCTCAAGCTCGTCGATGACCTGAGCGAGCACGACCGTCGCTACTACGTCGAGGCGGCACCGACGATCAGCGATGTCGAGTACGACACGCAGATCAAGAAGCTGCGCGAGCTCGAGACGGCGCACCCGGACTGGGTGGTCGCGTGGTCGCCGACCAAGCGCGTCGGTCACGCGCCGATCTCCGAGTTCCCCAAGGTCGAGCGTGCGGTCGCGATGCTGTCACTCGACAACACGTACGGCCACGACGACCTGCGCGAGTTCCACGAGCGCGTGCTCAAGGGCCTCGATGGCGACAGCGTGAGCTACTCGATCGAGCCAAAGATCGACGGCTTCGGCATCGAGCTCACTTACAAGCAAGGCGTGCTCGCCCTCGGCGCGACGCGCGGTGACGGCAAGATCGGCGAGGACGTCACGCAGAACGTGCGGACCGTGCGCGGCGTGGTGCTCAAGCTGCGCGAGTCGATTGACATCGTCGTGCGCGGCGAGATCTACATGACGAAGGCCGAGTTCGCCGCGATCAATGCCGAGCGTGCGAAAGCGGGCGAGGAGCTGTTCAAGAACCCGCGCAACACCGCGGCCGGCACGATCAAGCAGATGGATCCGAAGGAGGTCGCGAAGCGGCCGCTGCGTACGATCCTCTACGAGGTGGTCGATGGCGAGCGTTACGCGCGTGGCCACATCGCGTCGCTCGACTACATCAAGCGGCTCGGCCTGCCGATCAGCGACAAGAACACGTCGGCGACCGACTGGGACAGCCTGCTCGCCTGCGTGGAGAGCTGGCAGGCGCGGCGCGATGACCTCCCGTACGAGGTCGACGGCCTGGTGATCAAGGTCGACGACTTCGGCCAGCGCTCGGCGCTTGGCACCACATCGAAGTTTCCGCGCTGGGCGATCGCCTACAAGTTCCCGGCGCGCCAGGTCACCACGACGCTGCTCGATCTCGAGGTCAACATCGGCCGTACCGGCACCATCACGCCGGTCGCGATCCTCGATCCCGTCGACGTCTCGGGCACCACGGTGTCTCGCGCGAGCGTTCATAACTACGATCAAGTTCAGCGCCTCGGCCTCGGTCGCGGCGATCGCGTACTGATCGAGAAGGCGGGGGAGATCATCCCGCAGATCCTCGGCGTCACCGAGAAGGGACCGGGCCCTGCGTTCGAGACGCCAACGCAGTGTCCGTCGTGCAACGGCCCGCTCGTGCGCGAGGAGGGCAAGGTCGCCCTGCTGTGCACGAATCGGCTCGGTTGCCCGGCGCAGCAGCTCGGCGCGATCGAGTTCTTCGCGTCGCGCGGCCAGATGAACATCGATGGTCTCGGTGAGAAGGTCGTGGTCCAGCTCGTCGGTGCGGGGCTCGTGCACGATGTCGCCGATCTGTTCGTCCTGACCTGGGAGCAGGTCGCGAAGCTCGAACGGTTCGCCGATCAGTCGGCGAAGAACCTGATCGCCGCGATCGCGAAGGCGAAGGACACCGCCACGTTTTCGCGCTTGCTCGCTGCGCTCGGCATCGCGCAAGTCGGCAGCGTGCTCGCCAAGCCGCTCGCGCAGAAGTACGGCACGCTGTCCGCGTTTCGTGCGGCGGCCGCCGCGAAGGACAGTGCCGGCTTCATGGCCGAGCTGTGCGAGCTCGAAGGCGTCGGTGACACCACCGCCGAGGGTATCGATCGGTTCCTGCGCGACGAGCACGTCAAGGTCGTGCTCGACAAGCTCGCCGCGCGGGGCGTCGATCCAGCCGAGCCGGTGGTCGCGGTTGGCACCGGTCCCCTCGTCGGCAAGACGTTCGTCGTGACCGGCACGCTGTCGGCGCCGCGTGCCGACGTGCAGAATCGCATCGAGGCCGCGGGCGGCAAGGTCGCGGGCTCGGTGTCCAAGAAGACGAACTATCTCGTCGCCGGTGCCGACACCGGCAAGACCAAGCTCGAGGCCGCGCAGAAGCACGGCGTCACCGTGATCGACGAGACCGAGCTCGAGAAGCTGCTCACAGTCGGCTGATGAACTGACGCGACGGGTGTCAGACCACTCGATCGAGTTCCTGATCCCCGAGAACATGCCCTGACGGTTGCAGTTGCCAGGCTCCGGGTTTCCAATCGTTGCATGAGGCAAGTTGTCGGCCTGGTGGGCCTGCTAGGGGCGGGGTGCATCCTGCCGGTCTCGACCGGCGCGCCGATGCCGGCGACCACGGTCGGCAAGGGCCGCATCGGCGGCGCGATGTCAGCCGAGGCGCCGGTGCTCAACCTGATCGCCGAGGACCCCGACGGCAATAGCGATCCGGACAACGCGATCAGCTACGGCGCGGCACCGGCCGCCGCGTTCAACTTCACGCTGAGCTACGGCCTGACCGACAGCACCGACCTCGAGGTCACAGGCGAAGGCTCGCTCTACTTCTTCATCATTCCGTTGCCGACCGGTGGCTCGATCGGCATTCGCCAGCACTTCGATGCGAGCGATGAGATCGACTTCGCGCTCGCTGCGAGAATCGGCCACGTCGGCACCGGCGACTCCGACGACACCGAGGGTGCGAGCGCGAACTACGCGCAGGTGCAAGGCGTCATTCAGCTCAAGCACGGCGGCATGCGACCGCTGCTCGCGCTGAACCTCATGCCCGCGAACATCAAACGTACGTTCTCCAGCGAGCCCGACTACTCGTTCAACGGCTTCGCCTCGTCGCTGACGTTCGGCCTCATGTTCACCGGCGACAAGGTCACCGCGGGCCCATACATCGTCGGTACGAACTTCTACAGCGATCGATTCGACAACGTCGGCTGGTTTGTCGGCGGTGGCCTGATGTTCGCCTCGCGTCCGGACCGCACACTCAAGCCGGCTCCACCGCCGCCGTACGCGCCGCCAGCGCCGGGCTACGGCCCGCAGCCGGGCTATCCGAACGCGCCCGGTGGCACGCCGGGCTATCCGAACGCGCCGCAGCCCTACGCGCCGCCGCCGCCGCCGGTTCAGACGCCTCAGTAGCGGACGAGCCAGCTCTCACGTCCGGTCGTAGACGTAGTGCTCCGCGTCGCGCAGCGACTTGCGGAACAGCCGCCACTCGGCGCGCGCGTGCCACAGCGGCTTGCGCGTCGGGTGCGTTCGCGTTCCATCGATCGTGCGGTGCGAGAGCTGCGCGATCGTGTAGTCGACCACCGGCGCGAGGAGCGCGAGCTTCCACGAGCGGCGGGCGACGGCGAGTGCGACCAGACCGATCGCGGATGCCGTGGCCGCCACGTGTGCGGCGCGCGTCCGAGGATTGGCGTGCAGCTCCTCGTAGCGGTCCCAGAACTCGCCGAAGCTACCGGCGTCGTAGAGCGAATCAGTCATCGGATCTCCTGGAGTAAGTGGTCGATGGTCGACAGGGCATGCGCGTTGCCGGCGGCGACACGCGGAGGAGCGGGCAGGTTGGCGAGGAACTCGCGGTACACCGCCGGATCGGGCGCGCTCGCGCGACGACCGAGCCCGAGCACCTCGAGGTAGCTGGCGTTGAGCTGCTGCTCGCCGTGTCGACGCAGCGGCACGCTGAGCACCGGCTTGCCGAGATACAGCGCCTCGGACATCAGCGTGTAGCCGCCGTTGCAGATCACGGCGCGCGCCGAGGCGAGGTCGGCAAGGAACTGCGTCTCGTCGAACGGGCGCAGGGTCACGTTGGCGCGCGTGCCGCCGTCACCGCAGCCATAGACGATGAAGCGCTGGTTGCGCAGACCGAACAGCGGCTCGACGAGATCGCGGGTCGCGGTCTGATAGACGAGCACGTGATCGCCGACCGTCGGCGTGAGCGCGACGACCTCGGGACGCAGGATCGGGCCGACCAGCGTCGTGGTCCCGTGTGCACGCTCGCGCAGCGGTGGCTTGTAGAACGACGTGACGACGTAGTGCGCGCAGCGAGGGAGCTTCGCGCGTACCACTGCTCGCGTAAGTGATAGCCGGCTCGCGATCTGTGGCGAGTGTACGCAGCGGTCGAGCACGTGCTGGTGATCGATCGAGATCACCGGCCGATCGAACAGCTTGCCGAACGCGTGCGAGAACGAGTCGAAGTCGGTGATGCAGACGTCGGGCGCGAACGCCGAGATCGGATGGCGATAGAGATCCACGCTGTCGCGGATCGCGGCGCGGGCCGCGCGAGTGTTGCGAGCCACCGTGCGCATCCGGCCGATGCCACCCCGGACATAGGCGAGCGTGAACCCGGGGATCTCCTCGACGTCATCGAAGTGATTGCGCAGATAGCTGCAGGCACGGCGTGATGCGACGAGCTTCACGGTATGCCCGGCCTCGCGCAGGTGTGTCGCGATCACGCGACTCCGCATCGCGTGTCCCAGGCCTTCGCCGGTCACGCCGTACAGGATCTTCATGGGATCTCCCGGTCAGGTTGTTTCGTCGAGATAGCGCTCGAGTGCTGCGATCACCATCTGGCGCTTCGTGGTCTCGCGACCAGTCGCCTCGGTGTCGAGCCGCCTGTAGAGCGCACTCGGCAGCTGGATATGCAAACCCACGACATCGTCGTCGCGCACGAACACGCCCTCACCGGTCTCGAGCTTCGTGATGAGCTTCCAGCCCTTCTCGCGCTGGCGCAGGACCTCGTGGCGCGACTCGTACTCGGCGAGGTTCTCGAGCTCGGTCTTGGTGGCGCCGGTCGCCGTAGCCAGCTTGCGCGCGAGACGACGCGAGTACAGACGCTTGATTCGACTCTGGCGCGACATGGCGTGTTCTGTTCTTTGTACAATGTACAAAACACAAGACACAGTCAAGTCGGATCGGCACGGCGGCTTGTCCGTTTGAACGGAGCAAGCGGACGCGGCCTGACCGATCGGGGTGGCGCGTGGCGGCAGGCATTCGCACGTTGATCGCGTCGCCGTCGAAAGGAGCTGCCTATGTTTGGATGCACGAACTGTCAGGCCGGAACCGAGCGCTGTCCTCGCTGTGGGGTGCGGCTATGCGGCGAGCACCTGCCGTTTGCGCGCGAGGCATGCGCAGAGTGCGAGCTCGCGTACCACGACGAGACCGAGACGCTGAAGATGAACGCCTGGTTCCTGCTCGGCTTCGCGCTGCCGTGGCTCGTGTTCGCAGCCGCCTACGACAGCCTGCCGAGCTGGTCTGCGCGCTCGGGTGGCGCTCGCGCGATCACGACCGGCGTGCCCATGCTCGACATCATCATCATGTTCGTCGTGATGGGCGTGTTTGCAGGCAAGGGCGTCATGGGGCTACGCCGGTGGCTGCATCGGCGCGCGTTCATGAAGCGCAGCACCTCGCTCGCGCCGCCGAGCTACTGAACGTCTTCGGCGATCGATGCCACGACCTGCTTGAGCGAGCGGCCGCTGGTGTCGATCGTGCGATCGGCGCGGGCGTACAGCTTGCTGCGGGCGGCGAGCAGGGCGCGCAGCTCTTCGAACGCGTGCGGGTTCTCGGCCATCGGTCGCTGATCACCCTGCGCGACGACGCGGTTCCAGTGATCCTCGGGTGTCGCGCGCAGCCAGATGGTGCGCGCACGCGACTTGAGCAGCGCATAGTTGGTCGGGTCGTTGACGATCGATCCGCCGGTCGCGAGCACCATCGGCACGTGCTCGGCGAGGAGGCGCGTGAGCACCTCGCGCTCGACGCGCCGGTAGTAGGCCTCGCCATGTAGCGTGAACACGTCGCCGAGCGGCAGCCCCGCGGCCTCCTCGATCTCCTGGTCGACCTCGACGAACCGGATACCGAGCTTGCGCGCGAGCGCAGCGCCGACGGCGGACTTGCCGGCACCGCGCACGCCGAGCAGCGCGATCGGCTGCGCATCGGCGGGCGCTTCGGACGGGGCGAGCAGGGTGGCCGGCGTGGTTCCGAGCGCGTGCGCGACCTCGGCGAACCGGCGCAAGGAGATGTTGCCGTCGCCGGTCTCGAGCTGGGCGAGGAACCGCTCGGAGACCCCGCTCGCGGCCGCCAGCTCGCGCCGCGACAAGCCCCGGCGTTCACGCTGCGAACGTACCGTCGCGCCTACGGTTTCCAGGAACGAGGCCATGGCGTCTCCGCTGCACTATAGTGCATGCAGAAGAGGCGTGACAAGCACTAAATTGCTTGATAGACGATCGGGATGGATCCGACCAGCTTCGAGACCCACCCGAGTCGTTACAAGCACTGGAAGCTGACGACGAACGGTGACACCGCCAGCCTCGTGATGGCGGTCGACGGCGACCACCCGTTCCGGCCGGGCTACGAGCTCAAGCTGAACTCGTACGACCTCTCGGTCGACATCGAGCTTGCCGATGCGCTCCAGCGCGTGCGCTTCGAGCATCCCGAGGTGAAGTGCCTCGTGGTCACCGCGGATCTCGACCGCGTGTTCTGCTCGGGCGCCAACATCTACATGCTCGGCCTGTCGACCCACTCGTTCAAGGTGAACTTCTGCAAGTTCACGAACGAGACCCGGCTCTACATCGAAGACGCATCGGCGAACAGCGGCCTGTCGACGCTGGCCGCGTGCAAGGGCACCACGGCCGGCGGCGGCTACGAGCTCGCGCTCGCATGCGATGAAACGATGCTCGTCGACGACGGCAACTCTGCGGTCAGCTTCCCCGAGACGCCGCTGCTCGCGGTGCTCCCGGGCACCGGAGGCCTCACGCGCCTGGTCGACAAGCGCAAGGTGCGCCGCGATCGCGCCGACGTGTTCTGCACGCTCGCCGAGGGCATCAAGGGCAAGCGCGCGAAGGACTGGGGCCTTGTCGATCACCTGGTGTCGCGCACGAAGTGGGACGAGGCTGTCGCCGCTCGCGCCAAGGAGCTCGCCGCCAAGCAGCAAGTGACCCGCGGCCCGGCGTTCGCGCTGCCCGCGCTCGAGGCCAAGGTCACGCCCGACAGGATCACCTACAAGTTCGTCGAGCTGAAGTTCGATGCAAACGCACGCACGGCGAACCTGCTCGTCCGGGGACCGACCGAGCTCGACAGCTTCGAGGCGACAAGCGAGCCCTGGTCTTTGCGCGCATTCCGCGAGCTGGACGATGCGCTGCTCCGCCTGCGCTTCGACTACGCTGAGACGAACGTCGTCACCGTGCGCACGGCTGGCAACGTCACGCTCGTGCAGCAGTGCGACGAGGCGCTCGCGAAGGCCAGCTCGGGCTTTGCCCGCGAGATCCGGCTGCTGCAGCGCCGCGTGCTCAAGCGCTTCGACAACACCGCGCGCAGCCTGTACGCGGTCGCCGATGCACCCGACTCGTGCTTCGCCGGTTCGCTGCTCGAGCTCGCGCTCGGTGCCGACCGCTTCTACATGCGGATCGACGGCGATGAGAAGATCAGCGTCGCGACGTCGACGGCGAACACGGGCTTCATGACCACCTCGACCGGCTTGTCGCGGCTCGAGGCCCGCTTCTACGGCGACCCCGCGAGCGTGCAGAAGATCCTCGCGCGCGGTAGCGAAGGACCGATCGCGAGCGAGGAGGCCGAGCAGATCGGTCTCGCCACCGTGGCCGCCGATGACATCGACTTCGCCGACGAGCTGCGCATCGCGATCGAGGAGCGCGCGTCGCTGTCGCCCGATGCGCTCACCGGCATGGAAGCATCGCTACGCTTCGTCGGTCCCGAGACGCTCGAGACCAAGATCTTCGGCCGGCTGTCCGCCTGGCAGAACTGGATCTTCACCCGCCCCAACTCGACCGGCCCCAACGGCGCACTCACGCTGTACGGCCAACCCGAACGTCCGCAGTTCCAGTGGAAGAGGACTTAAGCGACAATGACGATCCTCAACGACGAGAAGATCCCGAACAACGTCAACCTCGGCAGCGACAAGCGCCTGCAGCGCGCGCTCGAGGCGTGGCAGCCGAAGTTCATCGACTGGTGGAAGGACATGGGTCCGGTCGGCTGGCAGGAGCGCGACATCTACCTGCGTACGGCCATCTCCGTCGAGGCGAACGGCTGGGCGCACTTCGACTACGTGAAGATGCCCGACTATCGCTGGGGCATCTTCCTCGAGCCGAAGGACCCGAACCGCGTCCACGGCTTTGGCGATCACATGGGGCAGCCCGTGTGGGACGAAATTCCGGGCGAGTTCCGTAACTCGCTGCGCCGCCTCGTTGTCACGCAGGGTGACACCGAGCCCGCGTCGGTCGAGCAGCAGCGCAACCTCGGCGCAACCGCACCGTCGCTATACGACCTGCGTAACCTGTTTCAAGTCAACGTCGAGGAAGGCCGTCACCTGTGGGCGATGGTCTACTTGCTCCACACCTACTTCGGCCGAGATGGTCGCGAGGAGGCCGAGGAGCTGTTGATGCGCCGCTCGGGCGATCAGGACAAGCCGCGCATCCTCGGCGCGTTCAACGAGCCCACCAGCCACTGGCTGTCGTTCTTCATGTTCACGATGTTCACCGACCGCGACGGCAAGTATCAGCTCGCCGCGCTCGCCGAGTCGGGCTTCGATCCGCTCGCGCGCACCTGCCGCTTCATGCTCACCGAAGAAGCGCATCACATGTTCGTCGGCGAGTCCGGCGTGCAGCGCATCGTGAAGCGCGCGTGCGAGCTGATGAAGGAGCCGGGCGGTGACGTCCGCGCACTCGCCGGCGTCGATCTGCCGACGGTGCAGAAGTACCTGAACCTCTGGTACACGCTGTCGCTCGATCTGTTCGGCGGCGAGGTGTCCTCGAACGCAGCGGATGCATTCGCTGCGGGCCTCAAGGGTCGCTACAAGGAAGACCGCTACGAGGAGCACAAGCTCATCGGCTCGCACTTCGCGATGGACGTGCTGCGCGACGGCAAGGTCGTCCACGAGGACGTGCCGATGCGTACCGCGCTCAACGAGGTGCTCCGCACCGAGTACATCAAGGACTGCCAGCGTGGCGTCGATCGCTGGAACAAGACGATCAAGGACGAGGGAATCGACTTCCAGCTCGTGCTGCCGTCGCACAAGTTTCACCGCCAGATCGGCATGTGGAGCGGCCTGCGCTTCTCGCCCGACGGCGAGATCCTCGACCAGTCCACGTGGGACGCCAAGCATGGGCAGTGGCTGCCGAACGATGCCGACGAGACGTACATCAAGAGCCTGATGAAGGCGTGCTACGAGCCCGGCAAGATGGCGAGCTGGATCGCGCCGCCGGCAAAAGGCATCAACGGCCTGCCAAACGAGTTCGTCTACGTGAAGCCGTAGCGCTTCACGCGTTGTTCACGAAGCGGTGAACTTCGTCAGGTTTCGACGGTCGTTGTGCAGGCGACTACCGTAGCCACTCCTCGTGATTCAGGCACTTGCGGTTGGTCCATCGCTTGCTCGTTGGACCGAGCATGAAGACGTTTGCTGCCCTCGCCGTCGTGGTCACCCTGACGGGTGCCGTCACCTCCGCCGCAGCCGAGCGCAATGCGGCGACGCAGCCGGCACAGCATGGCAAGGGCTACCTCGGCGTCGGCATGACGCTCGGCGTCCATCGCTCGTTCAAGAGTGGCATGTTCGTCGACGGCGCGAAGCGGATGGGGACGTCCGCCGTGTTCGTGCGCGGCCAGCTCACGGGCGGCTCGAGCGGGGACGACACGGGCTCGTTCACGCAGATGCGTGTCGGCATCGAGACGCGTACCTGCACGGCGGGTCGGCTCGTGTGCGCGTTCGCCGGCACCGACGTTGGCTACCAGCGCGACAACATCAGCAATGACAAGGAAGGGCTCGGCCTGATGGACATCGACGCGCACGACGCGATCCTCGTGCCGCGTGCGGGCCTCGAGGTCGGCACCAAGATCCGATTGCGGACGGCGATCGAGGCGCCGCTCTATCAGCGGCTCGACGCGAGCGAAGCGCACTACAGCGATCGCAGCGGAGCTGGACTCGGGCTGAGCTTGGCGATTGCCGGGGTGTTCTAGTCGTCGTCTTCGTCGTCGTTGTTGACGAACTCGGTCGGCCTCGGCCGGATCGCCTCGGGCATGGGCGCCGGGATGCGCGCCTCGTAGTCGAGCCACACGCGGCGATCCTCGCGGCAGTCATAGGTACGGCAGGTGGCGGGCCGATGGTTGTAGGCCACGCACGCGCCGGTCGCGTCCATGCACGAGCAGCGCTTGCTCACCGGATCGCGCGGCAGCATGTACGGCTGGTCGATCATGAACGGCAGCTTGCCCTCGCGCAGATCTTGCCGCGACAGCATCACGTCGAACGAGCAGCAGCGCGCGCCACACAGCGGGATGCGCGCAGCGCAGTCGATGTCTGGGCTCTCGACGTCGTACTTGTCGCCGACCATCGACAGCCGGACCTTGATGCCGCGATCTGCCTGGATCTTCTTCGCGAGCTTGCGGAAGCTATCGGGCACTTGACCGCGCAGGATCAACGCGTCGAGCAGCCACTCGAAGCGGCGCGATGCTTCTTCGGAGTCCGGAAGCTCGGGGAGCTCGGCTGCGAGCTTCTCCATGATCGCGAGCAGCTCGTCGGGTAGCAGCGGCGGATCGTCAGCCATCCAGGTGGCAGGGTAGCACCCGTTCGTTAGCGCTGCGAGTGCAGGGCCCAGCCGCACAGCTTGTACAGCATGCGCGCGCCGACGTTGGCATCCCACTCGTCGCCGTCGGGGCCGGGCACGACCTCGTTGAGATCGAAGCCGATGATCGTGCGACCACTCTCGACGAGGCGCTTGACGAGATAGACGGCCTGCTGGAACGACAGCCCACCGGGGACCGGCGTGCCGGTGCTCGGGCACAGCTTCGGATCGAGGCCGTCGATGTCGAACGACACGTAGACGCGCGAGGGGAGCTCGGCCACGATCGAGTCACAGATGTCGCGCCAGCTCTCGCCCGCGAAGCCACGCTCGGCGAGCTGCGAGTCGTAGTGCACGCGAACGCGGCCGCCGGATGCAGCGACGAAGTCGACCTCGCCCTTCGCGAAGTCGCGGATGCCGACCTGCACGAGCTTGGAGACCTGCGGGATCTTGCCCACGACGTTGAACATGATCGATGCGTGCGACCACTCGAAGCCTTCGTAGGCCTCGCGCAGATCGGAGTGCGCGTCGACGTGGAGCACGCCGAAGTCCGGGTTGCTCTCGGCCATCCGCGCGATCGCGCCGAACGGGACCGAGTGATCTCCGCCGAGCACACCGACGAGCTTGCCGGCGCGCACGTAGCGATCGACCTGCTCGTGGACGTGACGGTTGAGCTGGGCCCCGGCCTCGTTGACGCGGGCGAGGGCAGCAGCGAGGTCTGCATCGTCGCCGATCCGACCACCGACGTCGATGATCCGCTCGGCATCGGCGCGGGCCACGGCGTTGAGCTGCGCGATGTCCTCGGGAAAATCGAGCATCGCGATGCCGGCGCGCCAGGGCTCGCCGAGATCGGAGTCGTAGAGGTCGAGCTGGTGGCTCGCGCTGCGGATCGCGGTCGGGCCACGCGAGGTGCCGGGGCGATACGACGTGGTCGCGTCCCACGGCACGGGGACGATCACGAGGCGGGCTTCCTCGGGCGTGGTCGGCAGGCCGAACAGGCCGGCGTCGGGCAGCGGTGCGGCGTCGGGATCGTGATCCTGCGTGCTCATCGATGCGTGCTACTCGCCGCCTTCACACGGGTCGGACGACTTCTCGGCGTCGTCGCGGTCCGCGGGCGTGTTGATGTTTTCCTCTTCCCTCTGCTCGGCCTTCGGATCGGTCGTGTCCATGTTCATGGGCGCAGCAGGAGACTTCTTCTTGCTGCCGCAGGCGGCGAGGGACAGCGCGAGGATGAGGAGAAGGAGCGCGTTACGCATGTGCGGCATCCTACTTCTTCTTCGCGAACAAATCGCCGAACGTGCCGAGGTTGGCGGGAGCGCGCGGTGCTGCGGCAATGTCCTCGGGGCTGCCGTCCTTCGAGTCGCCGAGCGACAGCGAGATCCGGCGCTTGTCGTGATCGATCGCGAGCACGTTGACCTCGACCTGCTGGCCCTCCTCGACGACTTCTTTGGGATGGTTGATGCGCTTGGCGGCGCCGAGCGCGCTGATGTGGGCGAGACCCTCGACACCGGGCGCGATCTCGATGAACGCGCCGAACGGCTGCAGGCGCGTGATCGTGCCCTTGATGCGAGAGCCTTCGCGCAGCTTGCCGACCGTGTCGAGCCACGGATCATCGGCGAGCGCCTTGATGCTGAGGCTGATGCGCTCGCCCTTCTCGCCGGGCTCGATCTTGAGCACTGTGACGTTGAGCTCCTGGCCGAGCGTCAGAATATCTTCGGGCTTCTCGACGCGCGTGTAACTGAGCTCGGAGATGTGGAGCATGCCCTCGATGCCACCGATATCGACGAACGCGCCGAACGGCTTGAAGCCGACGACCTTGCCGCGCAGGACCACGCCCGGCTGCAGCACCTTGCGCGTCTCGGCCGCGACCTTGGCGGACGCTTCCTCGAGTAGCGCGCGGCGCGACAGCACGAGGTTGCGCGGCTCGTACTTAGTGATCTTGAACTGCAGCTTCTGGCCAACGAACGGCGTGAGGTCCTCGTTGAATCGATTGTCGAGCTGCGACGCGGGGCAGAAGCCGCGCTGGCCGCCGACGTCGACCGAGACGCCGCCCTTGATCACCTCGGTGACCGTGCCCTCGACGGGGATGCCGAGGTCGTACGCCTGCTGCAGCTCCGCGCTCGCTTGCGGGCCGCGACCGAGCCTGGTGCGCAGCGAGATCATGCCGCCGGCATCGGAGACCACGCGGGCCTCGAGCACATCGCCGACCTTGACGAGGACCTTGCCCTCGTTGTCGCTGACCTGGCTGCGCTCGATCTGGCCCTCGGCCTTGCCGCCGAGGTCGACGAACACGGCATCCTTGCCGATGTTGACGATCTTGCCCTTCACCATGTCGCCCACCTTGGGGCGCTTGGCGCGGGGCTTGTCCTTTTCGCTATCTGCGAACATCGAAGCGAAGTCGTCGTCTTGGTCGGCCATGGCGCGGCACTCTACAATGAGAACCCCGTGCGAGCATGGCTCGTTGCGCGGAACGAGGGCTTTGTTTCCAGATACGCCCACAACGCCATGTGGTCGGACAAATCCTGGGCGCGGGTCTTCGCGAACCGGTGGGTGACGAAGCCGCGCGTGTAGATCGCGTCGAGCTTCATGCCGATGTAGCGATGCGTCGCGCCGCTGTCGGTGAGCGGCGTGTCGAAGCCGTGCGAGCGCATGAGTGACTCGAAGCGATTGTCCTGCGTCGTCGTCAGCACCGGCACCACGTGATCGATCCACGTGAACGGGCTCGTGTTGAAGTCGCCGGCGATCACGACCGGCGTCGGCTGCTTCTTCGCGTGCTCGATCACCGGCATCATCTGCTTGCCGCGTTGCTTCACGTTGAGCCGATTGTCGAGATGCACCGCGTAGACGGTGAGCGGCGTGCCGGCGTGCTGGATCGTCGCCACGAGTGCGATGCGCCGGCCCGAGTTGAAGTGCACGTTGTAGAACGGCAGCGTGATCACCTGCGCTGACGTGATCGGTGCCTTCGACAGGATCGCGACGCCGTAGTCGCTCTTGCCGCGTGCGTGACCGGGCGCGTAGATCGTGTAGTAGCCGAGGCGCTTGCCGATCTCGCACGCGCCGCTGCAGCCGAACACCGAGCGATGCACCTCCTGCAGCACGATCACGTCGGCATTCCTGATCGCGCGATCGTTGGCGATCGCCTTCGCGATCGTGTCGCCCGGCTCCATGTGCACGTTGAACGTGACCACCTGCAGCCGTGCCGGCAGCTGGGCGGCTGACGCTACCGTCGGGAACGTGGTCTCGACGGCCCGGTTCGCGGGCAGCGAGTTGTTGGCGCACGCACCCAGGGCGAGTGCGGCGGCGATGGCGAGGCGGCGCATCTACACTAGGCGTAGCATCCGGCACTCGCGTTGCCTGCGTGCCACTTCAGTGCGGACTCTGCCGCTCCGCGCAAAGGGAAACGCGTAGAGACGCGAACTACGCAGCGTTTAGCGGCGGCAGGTGGAGCACGCGTCGACGCTGACGTCGACGAAGCGACCCGGCTCCAACCGCGAGTGACCGACGGTCTTGATGAAGCGCGGGTCGACGCCAAAGCGCACGAGCAGGTCGCGCACGCGGTCGGCGCGCTTCTGGCCAAGCTCGATGCTGGCCTCCTCGTTGGTCTCGACGAAGCCATGGCCTTCGACCGTGATGGTCCACCACGTCGGACGCTGGCGCCACAGCTGCGCGATCCGGTACAGCTCCTGGCGCTCCGGCGTGTGCACGTAGAGCTTGCCGAAGTCGAAGCTCTTCACGCGGGTGACCGTCAGCTTGGTCTGCGCGGCGCCACCGACGTCGGTACGAATGTCGGCGCTGGCGGAGACGGGGAAGGTGAGGGCGGCGAGGACGAGCAGCTTCTTGAGGTTCATGCTCTCTGGGTCGGCAAGCTCGCCCGACCTTTGTACGTGCGCGTTATGCCGCCGATGTCGGATAGACCGGCATCATGATGTTCTGCGGGGACGCGCGCGATGTAGGCCACGCGCCTCGCGCTGGGCGCGAGCCTTCGACATCGCCCAGCTGCAGATGGGGCACTGCGCGGGGACGTGCCGCAGGGCAGGGCAGTACTGGCGACCGAAGTAGATGATCTGCAAGTGCAGCTTGTTCCAGCGGGCCTCGGGGAACAGCGCCTTGAGATCGGCCTCGGTCTCCTCGACGGTCCGCGCACGGGACAGCTGCCAGCGCGCGGCCAGCCGATGGATGTGGGTGTCGACCGGGAACGCCGGGATGCCGAAGGCCTGGGTCATCACGACGCTCGCTGTCTTGTGCCCGACGCCCGCGAGCTCCTCGAGCGCGTCCATGTCCGCGGGCACCACGCCACCGTGCTCGGCGACCAGCGAGCGCGACATCGCAGCGAGGCTCTTCGCCTTGCCGGGCGCGAGCCCGCAGGTCTTGATGAACGGAAGGATCTGCGCCGGCGACATCTGCGCGAGTGCGGCAGCGGTCGGTGCGCGCTCGAACAGCGCAGGCGTGACCATGTTGACGCGCGCGTCGGTGCACTGTGCCGACAGGATCACGGCGACGAGCAGCTGATAGGGATCGTGATGATCGAGGGGGATCGCGGGATCCGGGAACTTGTCCTCGAGGATCTCGCCGATGCGATTGGCACGCGCCTGGCGATCGAGCCGGGTCATTTCGAGCCGAGCAGACTGTCGAGCAGCGTGCGGGCTTCTTGGTCGGTTGGGTCGACGATCGTGGCCTCGCGCGCCTTCGCGATCGCCTCGTCACGCTTGCCGTGCGCCGCGAGCCAGCGCGCCTCGGCGACATAGGACCGTGCGCGCAGCGGCTCGAGTGTCTGCGCGCGACGCAGCGCTGCGAGTCCATCCTCGCCAGCCTCACGCGCGAGCAGCAACCGGCCGAGCTGGTAGAAGCCGTTGCCATCGTTGGGCGAGACCTGCGTCATCTGGCGATACGCTGCCTCGGAGGTTCGCGAGTCGCCGAGCCGGCGCGAGCTGCCGCCCCAGAAGCGGTAGTAGTCCGAGGCCGTCGAGGTGCCGCGATCGACAGCGGTCCAGGTCACGAACGCGAGCAGGTGCGCGACGGCCAGCCACGCCACGTGCGTGCGCCGACGCAGCACCGCGAACACGGTACCGACCAGCAGCGCCATCACGAGCCCGAGCCCGACGGCGGGCCCATCCTCGAAGCGCGACAGCATCGCGAGCACCGCGGCGGCGCCGGCACAGATCACCCAGACCACGAAGCGCGCGCTGCCGTGAAACATCCGGGCGGTCGCGTTCGTCGTCGAGCGCACGGCTCGCACGGGGCCACGCTCGGCGAGCCAGACCCAGACGGCATCGGGAATCACGAGCACGTACAGCGCGATCATCAGCCACGCGAACAGGCCGATCTCGAATCCGGTCTTCAGGATGCCGATGTGCAGCGCGAGCCCCAGCGGCGCAGCGATCCACCAGCCGCGTCGCCACCAGATCGTTGCCGCGAGCGTGAGCTCGGTGAGCACCACGAGCCAGGCCGCGCCCTTGTAGCCGACGGTGGACTGGATGAACGCCTCGATCGAGCCGCTGAGCTGCGCGTCGAGTGTCCTGCCGTCGAGCCACGCGCTGTTGACCTTCGAGATCGCGGCCCAGAAGTAGAGCAGCGCGAGCTGGATCAAGATCACGCGCACGGCCCACGTCCGTATGCGAGTGCCTGGTCCGCCGTCGCGCGGCTTGTGCCAAGGCACGAAGCACGACACCACGAGCAGTAGCCACACCAGGTAGTGGTGCTGATACGAGTCGAGGTGACTGCTGAAGTACAGCCAGCCATAGATCACCGTCGCGATCGGCAGCACCACGCTCGACGCCACGCCACACGCGGCGAGCACGAACAGGTACGCACTGACGAGCTGCGCGACGCTGTACAGCTCGCGGCCCGGCGCGACCGAATCGAGAAACGGCAGCTGAGCGACGTTGAACCCGCCGGCACCGTACCGAGGCGCGTGCGAGATCTGCAGCAACGCGTCCGCCGCGAGCAAGCCGAAGAACAGGACGCGAACCAGCACGAGCTTGGCCCACGCGACTTCGAACCCGAAGAAGAACGCCGGATTCTCGACAGGCCCGGTCTCGGCCACATCACGCGCACGCTCCGCGCGAACGACGCGTTCGGCACGCAGGGCGGCACGCCGCTGCTGGCCCGCCGACACACCCGCGATGTCGATCGTCGCGATCGGCTTCAGGGGCGGCCGCTCGGGCGCCTTGACCTCGTCGACAGGCTTCGCGGCGGCGACCGGCGCCGGCATGGCGTCGCTCGACTTCTGCGTCGTCGTGGCGCTCGGCTTCTGCGTGGCCGGCTTTCCCGGCGGCCGCTTACCCTGGCGTTTGCGGTTCTTCGCCATGGCTACAGCAGCGGCCTCGTACACAGGTCGTAACCGCCGTACGTCGCATTCGGCCGGTCGATGTACGTGCAGTCGAGCGTCACATCGACGGGCTTGCCCGGGTTCTGCGAGCACAGCCGCTGCGCCATCTGCTCGATGACCACCGCGCGTCCACGCTGTGCCGTCTCGATCCACGCCTCGTGAAATCGCGTGCCGAGCTCGATCGGCTGCTTGTCCACCGTGACCGAGAGCCGGCACTTCGCCATGCGCATCGGCGAGAACATGCGCCACGCGAATCGCTCGTCATGCGGGTCGCGCCGCCCCGCGTAGTAGTGCAGCGGCAGTAGTGCCTGCACGAGGATGAACGCCACGATGAATCGCCCGCGCCAGGTCGCAAATAGCGCAGTCACAGCGGAAGGGCGGCCTGCGATGCAGCAACCACGGGGCGCGGCGGCGGGTGATAGGTCAGATCCTCGTCGATCCGGGCACCCTGCGGGATCGGGGCGCGATAGACGACCTCGCCACCCTCGAGCGAGGCGACCGCCTGCCCATCGATGAACAGGACCGCATTGCCGACGATGGCCGCCACGCGCGGACCGGGTGACAGCACGCCGACGAGGTTGAGCGGATCGGTCGCCGCGACCTTGCTGACCTCGGCGTACGGGCCTGGATGCCGCACGCCGCGCAGCTCGTCGAGCGCCTCGGGAAGCGCGAACTGCTCACCCACGAACCCGTTGACGAACCGCCCGCCGCGGATCTCGCCACGCGCCTCGAGCCGGCGCAACGCGACGAGCAGCTCGCGCCACGGCGGCAAGCTCGACTCGCGTGAGAGCAGATCACGAAACACCACGCCGTAGCGCAGCAGCAGCTGGCGGGCACTGGCCTCGATATCGAGCGCCTCGGCACGCGGCGCCGGCAGCAGCGACCACCGGCCCGCGGCGGTCGGCAGTGCGCGCAGTGCCGACGACGGACGCTCGCGGTCGCGCGTGCGCGCCTTCTTGATCGCCTCTTGCCACTTGCGCACCGGCGGCACTGGCGTGGCGCGCTCGAGCGAGCGATCGAACAGGCTCTTCATCTCGCCGCGACGGCGGTCGACGAGCACGCGCATGCTCGCGAATCCATCGGCGGTCGCGATGCCCGCGCCGACGAGCTCCCACAGCGCATCCTCGACGGAGTCCGGCGGCGCATCGATCGCGTCGACGAGATCGGGGAGAAACGACGCGCCCGCGCTGACGAGATGATCGCGGACGCCCTTGGCGAGCGGCGTCAGTAGCGGTTCGTCGGGAATCGTCCCCGAAGCGGTGGTTGCGGCACGCAGCCAGCTGGCGTCGTTGCGTAGCAGCAGGGCGAGCGGCGCCGAGCGCGACGGTGCGTTGCGACGCATCGGCATCGGCGGGAACACCGCCTCCATCGCGAGCGCCGCCGCGGTGAACGCCTCGAGCATCGGGAACGCGCGAGACAGCACGCCCGCGACGGCGAGTGCGGTTTGCTGGCGCGTGGCACCGGCCTCGGTGGCCGCGACCTGCGTCGCGTCGATCACCGCGCTGGTCGCCGGATTTCGCTTCGGCGTGTCATCGGCCTTCGGGACCGACGGGCCATAGGTGTTGCGATCGATCTTCGCGTGGAGGCGGACATCGATCACCACCTCGGGCGGCTCGGCCTCGGCGCCCGTGGACTCGGGCGCGACCCAGTCCGGCAGCTCCTCGGTCGACTGCGCGCGCGAGGTGACCCACGCGGGCAGCACCGCGCGCCGGTTCGCGTTCGCGTTCGCCGGCGTGCCGCGTGGGCTGCCATGCGACGCGTTTCGTGCGTTGCGAGCACGCGCGTTTGCATTCTGGCGAGCCGCGACGCGCTCGCCAGACTTGATCGCATCGCGGATCAGCGGCGGGAACGTGTCGAGCGTGCCGCGCGCCGAGGTCACGCGCGTGAGATCGGCGAGCAGGGCCGCCGCAGCGTCGGGCGCGAGGGGCTCCTCGACGACCTCTGCCTTGCGCGGCGATAGCCGGCACCACACGACCTGACCGGCGAGACACATCTGATCGAGCCACGAGGCCTCGTAGCCATAGAGGCGCGCCGGCAGGATCTCGCGCTCCCACGCACCGGCCGCGGTCTCGAAGCCTTGCAGCTGCTCGACGATCCGCGCGAGGCCGTCGGCGCCGATCAGCTGCGTGTTCTTCGCGACGCGCTGCCAGCGCAGATAGAACCGCATCAGCGCGGCCGGACTGACCGGCTCGATCTCTCGCCGCAGCCGCGCCAGGGTGAGCCGGTGAATGCGTGCAAGCACGCGGCGGTTGCACCACTCGGTGTTCGTGAGCAGATCCAGGTCGCCCGAGGCCGCGAGTGCATCGCGCACGCTCTTGCGCGCACCGTGACCGGCGGCGGCAGTGAACGAGCCGCGCAAGATCGCGCCATCACCCTCGAGCGCGAGCAGCGCGGCGAGGATGTCCGAGACCGGCAGGCCGAGCTCGGCCGCGAACGCGTGCGTGCTGATCGGGCCGCGGTGATCGAGGTGCGAGCTGAGCAGCTTGTTGATCGCTTCCTCGCGCTCGGGGCGCTTGGCCCAGCTCGGCGTGGCGATCATCGGCACCGCCTCGACGGTCTCGCCGAGGATCGCCCGCGCAGCGCCGAGCCGCTCGGTCGCGACCCACGCGGCGTGAACCCGCGCCTCGCCGTCGGGCCCGGTCAGCTCCCAGCGCAGGCGGGACGCGCGGCCGGTCTGGACCAGCGCGGAGAACCAGTCGCGTGCGCCGGGTGCCAGCGCTTCGGCCTGATGTTCGGGCACGAGCCACAGCGCGAGCAGCGCGTCGTGCAGCTCGTCGGCATCGCGCACCGTCGGTGCGACTTCCTCGGCGGCCGCCGAG
>JBBQFU010000102.1:0-28878 GCA_038322185.1 Haliangiales bacterium | reverse complement strand
TTCGCAGCCGCAGGCTCGGTCTTCGCGGGCGCCGTCGACGATGACGAATTGCACGCGAGCACCAGTGCTGCAAACCAGACCACGAGCTTCACGGACGCCAGCGTAACTCAGGTCGCGAGCTTGGCGGCGAGCTCGGCGTAGCGCGGTGCGCTAACTCCGAGGCGTTCGAGCCACAGCTCGAAGTAGCGGTCGAGGATCGCGCTACGCGGGTGGCTTCCTCGATGATGGCGAAGGAAGTCGCGACGGTTCTGTACCTTGTCTGCGATCAACATGTCGTTGACCTCGAGCATGGGTGACAGCTCGATGTCGGCTGCACTCGCGAGATCGCGTGAGGACAGCGCTGCATTCGCGACGTGCCGGTACTCGAGCGTCAGTGCGATGACATGCGTGTCGTCGCTCAGCTCGCTCGTGCGCGACAGGTTCGCCGCATAGGACGTGTCGTCCTGCAGCAGCGGGTGCAGGCAGAACGCGCGCTGTGCAGCGTCGCTCGCGCCGATCGCCTCGAGGATCCTGAGGCCGTCGTCGATGTGCTGGATCAGGCGGACTTGCGAGCGCTGCGCGCGGCGCTCGCCATACTCGCGAGCGATCGCGGCGTACTCACGACTCGCTGTGATCATCGACCGTCGGCACCGGGCTCGCCGACACCGGCTTGCGCCAGCGCAGCAGCGCGCCAATCATCGGCGTGACCATCGCGAGCGCGGTCGCACCGACGAGCAGGAACGTGACGTCCACGCCAAGACTCGACGAGTTGGGGTTCATCCCCCACTTGATCGCGAGAATCCGGCCGCGGCGACGCATGCCCGGAGTGTACTACGTGCGGCGTCAGGCGCCCGGGCCGAACTTGACCGTCTCGCCGAGCATGTCGAGCAGGTCGCTGCGCGTCATCGCGATGTAGCCGACCGCGAGCACGATCGCGCCGCACGCCAGTACGTGGACCACACTGCGCATGCGGGTCGATCGGTCGCGGCGACGCAGCAGATCGAGGGTGGCTCCCGAGAGCCAGGCGGAGACAAAGCCTGCGATCGAGATCTGGATGACCGCCGAGGCGACGAGCTGGTCGATCGCGAGCGCCGAGAGTACGACCACGAGTGCGACGGGACCGATGTAGAGCGCCTCGGTCGGCGGCTGCCACGCTGGCGCGCGAATGCCGCCGCGGAGCACTGCCTCGGCGAGCGAGGCGAGCAGGAGAAAGCCGCCGAGCAGCAGGCCGACCCACGACGCGGCGTAGAGCGAGTCGCGGCGGCGGCCCATCGCGACGTTGTCGATCAGGCTGGCGCGTACTGCCTCGTCGACATCATCAGAGCCGAGCTGGCTGGTGAGCTGCTCGGCGAGCGACCAATCCTTGGCGTCGATCGCGCAGCCCGCTGCGTTGCGGCGCGCGAGGTGAACTTGCTTGGCGTCCGGAGAGTCGGCGATCAGCTTCGTGTAGCGAACCTGCGCATCACGGTAGCGGCCGGTGCGGCACAGCCAGTCAGCGAGGAACAGCGCGGCATCGACAGCGCCGGGCCACCTCGCGGCGGCGAGCTCGTTGGCTTGACGCTCGATCTCGGCGGGCGCGGTCGCATCCGCGGTCGCGATCAGCTCCGCGAGCTGCGCGGCCTCGCGTGCGTGCTCCTTCGAACCGCGCAGCATCACGGCGCGCCGGCCCGCAGCGATCGATACGCCAGCGTCGGGGGTATCGCGCAGGATGCGCTCGTACAGCGCGAGTGCGCGTGCTGGATCGTAGAGGCGGTCTTCGCAGGCGCGGCCCGCGGCGAACAGGACGTCGGCCATCTCGCGCGACGATGGGGCATCTTCGATCGCGGCGATCGCAGCCGACAGCGCCTCGGGATCCTCGGTGTCGAGGTCTTGCAGCAGCGCGGTGGGCTCGGGCGGCGGCACCAGCGCGTCGGCCGCCGCCAGGGACGTGAGTCCGACGGCGATCAGGATCGCGACGACTGCGCAGGCGGGGCGCAACTCAGTCGTCGCCGCTGCCGCCGGTGCCGATCGGACCGCTGCCCTCACCGCGATGGATGCCGAGCGCGCGGAGCTTCTTGTGCAGGTTCGTCCGCTCGATGCCGAGCGCCTGCGCGGTACGCGAGATGTTCCACTCGAACTCGGCGAGGCGGATGCGGATGAACTCCGACTCCACCTCCTCGCGGAACTCGCGCAGCGACTTGCCGGCGTAGCGACCGAGATCGATCGCATTGACGGGGCCGGTGTTGCCCGAGCGAGCCTGACCCGGCGGGCGCGGCCCACCGAGGTATGGCGGCAGATCCTTCTCGCGGATCACCTCGTCACTCATGATCACGAGGCGCTCGACCACGTTGCGAAGCTCGCGCACGTTGCCCGGCCAGTCGTAGAGCTTGAGGCGATCGAAGACCGGATCATCGACCGGCTTGTAGCCGAGGCCGTTCTCGTCGCAGCACTCGCGAATGAAGCTCTCGACGAGGAGCGGGATGTCGTCGGGGCGCTCCTTGAGATCCGGCGAGCGGATCGGCACGACGTTGAGGCGGAAGTAGAGGTCCTCGCGGAACGAGCCGTCCTTGACCATCGCCTCGAGGTCACGGTTCGTCGCGGCAACCACGCGGCAATCGGTGCGCAGCGACTTCTCGCCGCCGACGCGCGTGAACTCACCCGTCTGCAGCACGCGCAGGACCTTGGCCTGGGCGGACTGGGCCATGTCGCCGATCTCGTCGAGGAAGATGGTGCCGCCGTCGGCGACCTCGAACAGGCCGCGCTTCTTGGCGATGGCGCCGGTGAACGCGCCGCGCTCGTGACCGAACAGCTCGCTCTCGATCAGCTCGGGTGGAATCGCCGCGCAGTTGACCTTCACGAACGGGCCCGCGGACACCGTGGAGTTGCGGTGAATGGCGCGCGCGATCAGCTCCTTGCCGGTGCCGCTCTCGCCGGTGATCAGCACGCGGCTGCGGGTCGGCGCGACCTTCGCGATCTGGCGGCGTAGCTCGCCCATCACCGCCGTGGAGCCCAGCAGCTCCCAGCGCGCGTCGGCGGCGTGACGCAGCTGCGACAGCTCGCGCGACATCTTGCGGCGCTCGAGCGCGTTGCGGACGGTGACCATCACGCGGTTGCGATCGAGCGGCTTCTCCATGAAGTCGAACGCACCGAGGCGCGTCGCGGAGACGGCGTCCTCGATCGTGGCGTGACCGGAGATCATGACGACCGGGATATCGGACGTGTTGCGTGCGGCGTCTTCGCTGCGAACCTTGAGTGCGCGCAGCAGGTCGAGGCCGTTGTCCTCGCCGAGCTTGACGTCGAGCAGGATCACGTCGGGCGACTCGCGCGACAGCACCAGGTCTGCCTCGGCGATCGAGCCGGCCTCGTGCACGACGTGGCCTTCGCTCTCGAGCACCATGCGCAGCGTGCGCCGGATGTTCTTCTCGTCGTCGACGATCAGAATCGGCTCGCCGGTCCCCGGTGCAGAGTCTTCACTCATCGCTGTCCTTCTTGGTCTTTGCCCAGAGTTGCTCGCGGCGGCGGCGGTTCCACCAGAATAGACCCGCGAGCAGCACGAGGCCTGCTCCAACGTACACCGGACGGCGGTCGACGGTGCGCTTCGGTTCCGCAGCCGGTATCACCATGGGCGGCATCGGCGTGCGGCTGCCGTCCGACATCGTCGGCGCGCTCATCGTCGGGGCTCCCATCCTGGGAGCGGTTGGCGGCGGCTCGCTGCCCTCGGGGGCGAGCGTCAGGGCGAGGCGCTTGTCGGGCGCGATGCCGGTATCGAGCGTGGTCAGCGCCTTGTCGCACGCATCGCGTGTTGCCTGCGGCGTGGCGGGGCTCATCACGCACTCGGCGGTCACCGCAATCAGGCTCTCCGCGTCGCCGGCGATCAGCAGGCGTGCGTGCGTGATCGTCTGGGACGCGTCGTCTTGCCACTGCACGGTCGCTTCGATCTGCTTGGTGGCCGCGTCGATGCGGCTGCCCGACTGCGCGATCGAGACCTTCGACGACGTGAGCTGCGCCCGCTTGGGCATCCCGAGAAAACTGTCGACCGCCACGCGCGCGGCCGCATCGCGGTTGTCCTTCACCCTGCCGGTGATCGCGGTGATGTAGAGCCCGCCGGGGCCGTCCTTCGCGACGAACACCTGCGCTTTCGCGACCACCTCGGCGCCGCCGAAGTGCGACAGCTTGTTTGCCTTCGCGGCGAGCTCGTTCGCCTGCGCGATGTCCTGGGTCCAGCCGACCGGTGGCGTGTCAGCGGCAGCGAGTAGTGCGAGCATCCCGACCACGGCGAAGCGATTCACTTGAAGCTCCCCATCAGCTGAGCACACGCGGCCTCGCACGCGACGGGCTCGCGCACGTTCCAGAAACAGGCGAGCACGCCGAGCGCACCGGTCTTCGCGATCGGGACGCGCAGCTTGCCGCGATAGGGCGGCCGCGTGAACGACAGCGACAGCACGCCCGCGTCGGTGATCTTGGGATCGGGCTTCACCACATCGGTGACCGTGAGCCCGGGAAGCTCCGCCGAGAGGCTCGCGAGCATCGTCTCGGCGATCGCGGCGGGAGTACCGCTCGCGCCGCGCAGCGCCATCCACGCCGCATAACATCCGCGTGCGGGCTCGCCCCACGCCTCGACAGCCTCGACGTTGATGCTCGTCGGCTTTGCCGCTTCGGTCACGGCGGTCGCGAGCTCGGGCAACGGCTTCCAACCCGCCGGCGGTGTGAGTCCCGACGTCGGGCTGGCTTCGGACGCGCGGCATGCCGCGAGCGCCGCGATCCAGATCAGCCGTAGCTGAGCCATACCTTGTGGCCGATCTCGACGCCGAGTCGCGTCCGCGCTTCTTCGGTCAGCCCGACCGCGCCCTTGCCCACGGCGGTGACGAGTGCGCCGATCGCACGAAACTGCTCGCGTCCGTCGACCGGCGCTTCGAGTCCGACGATCGCCCACTTCCGCTCGCCGCCGGCGCCGCTATCCGCCGCGACCTCGACCTCGGCGGCATCGCGCACGACCGTGATCTGATCCGTGCTCGCACTGAAGTGCGGGCCACCGTCGAACGGATCGATCTGTTCTGCGTACTCGAACCCGATCCGGCGCAGCATCTTCTCGACTGCGCGCGTGTCCTCGCCGACCTGGCCGATGATCGCTTGAACATCGGCCGGCAGCAGCTCGGTGTGAATCGGATCATCCGGGAACAGTGCGTGGATGAATTCCTTGTTGTCCTTCGAGAGCCGGTCGGCCTCCTGATACGTCAGATCGGTGAACCGGCGGCCAAGCGCCTCCCACAACTTGCTCGTGCCGTCGGGCTCGAGCGGTGGCAGCAACTCCGACAGCACCTGGTCGCGGAAGATCTCGCGGTGCATCCGCATGAACAGGAAGCGCACGTACGACAGTGCCTTGCCGAGTGCGTGCACGTTGCGGCGGTACTGCGGAAGCAGGATCAAGCCGCCGATCTCTGTGGGCCCGTTGTAGTTGTAGCCAATGCGCAGCGTGCGATGGACGAGGTACTTGTCGAGCGTGACGCTGTAGCGCTCGTCGTTCTCGACACGAAAGAAAATATGCGGCGCGCGCTTGGTGCCGTGCTGCGCATAGATCATCGACGTCCCGATGATCGCGTTCTTCTCGAGGTCCTCGAGCACGAACACGAACTCGCGATCGACGGCCGGCAGCTCTGCCGTGAATGATCGCTCGGAGCGATCGAGGATGCCCTCGATCACGGCGCGGTCGTGCGGCAGATTCACCGTATCGAGGTGCTCGGCGACGGCGAGCACTTGCTCGACATCTGCTCGATACGATTGACGAATTCGAAACGAGGCCGCCACGCCTTGGCACCCTACCACGGGTCTTCGCGCGCCGCCCCGCCAGGGGCAGTACACTGGGACTGCGTGCGATCAGCGCTCATCGCCAGTCTCGTGCTGGCAGCGTGTGGAGGTGGTGGGGCACCCGATATCATCGGGCTCACCGATCAGGTCGCGATCGTCGGCCAGGAGCTGGTCGTGATGATCGAGGGTGTCGACCCCGATGGCGACAATCTCGTCTACAGCGTCGAGGCCGACGTACCGCTCGAGGGCCTCGCCTCGATGGCGCAGACTCCCGATGGCAATGGCGTGTTCCGCTGGACCCCGGCGATCAGCGATGCCGGCATCCACGTGTTCGACTTCAACGCCTCGGATGGCGACCACACCACCACTCTCTCGATCCAGATCGACGTGCGTGCGAACGCCGCAGGTGTCCCGATCTTCAAGCAGCCACTCGGCACCGGCAAGGTCGTCGATCTCGGCGCCGACCCGTGCGTGACCCTCGACATCCTGATCGAGGACGACGATCCGATGGTCACGATCCGCGAGGAGGAACCGCTGATCCCCGGCGCAACCCTCACCACGCAGAGCGGTCTCGCCGCGACCTGGAAGTGGTGCCCGACCTCGGCACAGATCTCTGCGAGCAGCCGCTACACGCTCTTCCTCTCGGCCGATGACGGCACCAATCCCAAGTCCGCCAAAGAGTTCGTGCTCGTGCTCGGCGGCAACACCGGGCCAACCCTCGTCATCAACGAGGTCGACTACGACAACATCAGCACCGACTCTGCCGAGTTCGTCGAGCTCTACAATGCCTCCGGGGCCGTGCTGCCGCTCAACGGTCTCAAGGTCGTGCTGGTCAATGGCGCGACCAACACCGTCTACCAGACGATCGATCTCAGCTCGTCGGGGCAGCTCGCGATCGGTCAGTACCTCGTGATCGCCGGCCAAGGCGTCACGGTCCAGAACAGCGCCAAGCGCATCGATCCGCTGTGGAGCCAGGATCAGCTCCAGAACGGCTCGCCCGATGGTCTCGCGATCATCGACGACGTCACGAAGACCGTCGTCGACGCCCTCTCCTACGAGGGCGCGATCACCGCCGCGACGATCACGGGCTTCCCGGCACCCATCTCGCTCGTCGAGGGAACCGCGCTCCCCGCGAGCGTCACCGACTCGAACACCGCGCAGATGTCGCTGTGCCGCTTCCCAAGCGGAGCCGACTCCAACAACGCGGCGACCGACTGGACCACCTGCGCCACGCCGACCGTCGCGAAGAAGAACACGCTCTAAGGCAACACGGCGGCGATCGCGCGGGACAGGGAGTCCTTGCCGGGCGTCACAGCGCTGAGCCAGTCGAGCAGCCCAGGCTGCACGCGCTCCATCGCGATCTCGTACGCCTGCACCACGCGAATGCGCCGGATGCGGAGCGCCTTGCGCCGCTCGTTCTCGGTCTGCACCCACTCGAGTGCCTGCGGAAGTGCGACCACCGTCGCGAGCTTGATGTCGTGCATCAGCAACACATTGCGGCCCTGCATCCGTCCGAGCTGCTTGATCAGATAGTCGAGCGTCTTCTTCGCGCTGCCGTGCTGCCATTCCTTCGGATCGAGGTCCCAATGAAAGTGCGTGATGCCGCGCTCGGCGAGCATCGCCTCGAGTCGCGGGCATCTCGCGCCATACGGGGCGCGGAACCACGTGGCGCGGTAACCCAGTGCCTTCTCGATCGCCTCGTGTCCGCGATCGATCTCAGCGGCCGCCCTCTCGTCTTCCTTGATGCGGCACAGATCGCCGTGCTCCATCGTGTGGTTGGCGATGATGTGACCCTCGCGAAGAATGCGCTCGAGGATCGGCTTGGCCTCTGGCGCGGCCACCATCCGGCCGACCGTGAAGAAGATCGCGCTGATGTTGTACTTCGCGAGCACGTCGAGGATCGCCGGCGTCCGCGCCGGATCCGGCCCGTCGTCGAAGGTGAAGATCACTTCCGGATCGCCGGTGAGCGTCGGGCCCGCGGCAGGACTGACCCAGCCGACCTGCGCGTATGCGGACGCCTGCGTCGCCACGGCGACGAGTACAACCAACGCTGCCAGCCTCACGTCTACCGATCTAACATGCGCCGGGGCCGGCGACCTGTTTTGCGCGAACTACGGCGCCGAGGTGAACGACTGCGAGACCGACTCGAGCGCTTAGCGCCGATGAAGTCGCGCTCGAAGACGCTGGGGACGTCGGTCATCGTCGCAGCAGCATTGAACTGCCCAGGCTGATTCGCATGGGTTGATGTGGTTTGCCGTGACGTCTCTAAACGCGCGCGATCTAACGCCGGTGGAGCTAGACTTCGGCCCATGCTAGAACGACTCGCCGACAAGGAACCGCCGCGCGTGCGGCTCGCGAACACCCCGACCCGCGGTCACTGGCTGCGCTACGGCGAGAAGCTCGGCACCAAGATCTGGATCAAGCGCGACGACCACACCGGCAGCGAGCTGATGGGCAACAAGGTCCGCAAGCTCGAGTACCTGATGGGCGAGGCGCTGCAACTGCAGGCAACCCACGTGATCACCTGCGGCGGCGAGCAGAGTAATCACGCACGCGCGACGGCGCTGGCGGCGACGCAGCTCGGACTCAAGACGGTGCTGATCCTGCGCACGGATGATCCCGAGCAGCCGCCCGCACCGACCGGCAACATCTTGCTCGACCGTCTGTGCGGCGCCGAGATCCGCTGGATCTCGCGATCCGCGTGGAAGGACCGCACGCGGCTGCTCGCCGACGAGGCGGAGCGAGTGCGCAGTGCGGGTGGCCGGCCTTATGTCATTCCCGAGGGCGGCTCGAACGCACTCGGTAGCTGGGGCTATCTGCGCGCGATGCGCGAGCTCGTCGAGGATCTCGCCGGGATCGCAGCGCCGGATCATCCGGTCACCATCGTGTACGCGTGTGGATCGGGCGGCACCGGCGCGGGCCTCGTGCTCGGCTGGAAGCTGCTCGGCCTGGGGGGGCTCGGGATTCGCGTCGCCGGCGTGAACGTGTGCGATGACAAGCCGTACTTCATCGATGCGATCGGCAAGATCTGTGGCGACTTCGAGGAGCGCTGGCAGCTCGACGCGCGCGTCACGCCGCAAGACATCGACATCGTCGACGGTCACGTGGGCCTGGGCTACGCGAAGAGCCGCCCCGAGGAGCTAGAGACGATCCGCGATGTGTGCCGCACCGACGGGGTCGTGCTCGACCCGGTCTACACGGGCAAAGCGTTCCACGGCGTGGTGCAGGAGCTGAAGAAGGATCCGAAGCGCTTTGGCTCCGCGGTCGCGTTCCTTCACACCGGCGGCATGTTCGGATTGTTCGCGCCGGGCGCGATGCCGCTCTAAGCGGTCGCCCGCAGCGGAGGCTCGAGCGGCGGCACTTCCATGCCCGGATCGCTCTTCCGGCGAGGCGCGCGGAAGAAGCTCCACAGCAGGCGCGCATCGATCAGCGCGGTGACAACCATCAGCTGATAGGCGAGGGCGGGCGCGACACCGAACGTGGTCAGCGTGCGGGCGAGACCGAACGCGACCAGGTACGCGTCGAAGCTCATGCACACGCGGCGGAAGCTCTCGACGGAGACGCGGCGGATGAGCCAGTGGCCGAGCGGGAAACCGATCAGCACGCCCGGAGCGAGGTACGGCAACAGCTGCGCGCTCTCGGAGGTGAGCAGACCGAGATAGGCGTAGGCGGCGAGGGCGCAGAGGGATTCGATCGAGCGGATGAGCGCGAGGGCGACCTTGAAGTCATCCTTCTGCAGACCCTGGTTGTTCCAGAACAGTGCGAGCGGCGGCCCGGAGATCGTGGTCAAGCCGTAGAGCACGCCGACACCGGCACCGAGCGGGACCGAAGCAGCGCGCTCGTTGCGCAGCGGGAAGCGGCGACCCGAGGCCTGGACGAGAATCAATGGGAGCAAGACGGCGTAGGCCGTGAGCTTCGCGCTGCTGGTCGAGACGTGACCGAGCAGCAGGGCGCCACCGATCACACCGGGGACCAAGCCGATCGACAGCGGCAGCACGCGGCGCCAGATGCGGTGGACGTGGCGCCAGTTGATCACCAGCGCGTAGAGATTGACGACCACCTCGATGAGCACGAGGGCCGGGTTCAGCACACGCCCGGTGACGACGAGCAGCGCGATCGGGACCGAGATCGACGAGTAGCCGTAGCCGAGCGCACCGTTGACGGTCGCGGCACCGAAGCTTGTCATCGCGAGGACGAAGAGAACCTCGAGAGTCATCGTCGGCAATCCGCCATAACGGATACCTATCTAGCCCGGGAGCGGACGGGATGTCAACGATAACGGAGGCGTTATAATGTCGGGTTGTCCGCTATCGCGGATGTTGCTCGAAGATGCGAGGGTTTAACAGCCGGTCTCGTCGTGCTCTGGGGCGAGCTCATGAGGACGTCTACCTCGCGATTCCGTGAGGTTGTCCCTGCGTTGCGCAGATCCCCCATATCGTGGCGTGCGAGAACGCGCGCGCGCGTCAGTGCCACGGAGTACGCGCGCTAACCGCGCGACGCCACGTGGGTTCGGCCCTCCGCGATCTGCGGCGTCCCTTGCAGAAAAGCTCTGCCTCGATGCGCGAGCACACCGTCGAAACCCTCCTTGCCCGCTATGACCGGCTGCAGGAGGACGTCCGCTTCGATGAGTGGCGCAGCCTCTGTCACGACGTGTTGACCACGTTGGTCGAGCAGCAGGGCCTCGTGATCTCGCTCCAGCGCCGCACCCTCGAGTCGCAGCCGATCCAGGGCGCGGAACGTTCCGCGCTGCGGGTCCGGGCCGATGCCGCGTTCACCGTCGTGCAGCGGCTCCATCAGCTCCGCCGCAAGGTCCACGCGCTGCTGACCGACAAGCGCACCGCCGGAACGACCGAGGAATCGAAGTACACCGCCACCGCGCTGCGCGCCGCGGGCTGATCGCGGATTACAATGCGACGTGCTTCGCGCAGTCGCCTTGGTGCTACTCGCTTCGACACCCGCGTTTGCGGACGTGAGCACCCGCAGCGCTCGTCGCCGGTTGATCGCCATCTCGATCCCCGACGAGCTGTTCATCAACAATCACGACGTCACGTTCCCGCTCCCCGCACTGCGCATCGGTTATCAGGCGCACCCGGTGATGCTCGTGGAGCTCGGCATCTCATACCTGCCGTTGCCGTACGGCGCCCATGCGGCGCTCGTGCACGTGGGCGGGCGCTACTTGCTGACCGACCATCGCTTCGCGCCCTACGTGTTCTCGCGGGTCGGCGCGTACGATAGCTCGCCCGACGAAGGCGACGGCGGCACGTATCCGTTCCTCGCCGCGGGTCTCGGGATCGAGCTCGCGGCGCAGGGTGGGTTCGCGGCGTGGGCCGAGGCCGGTCCCGGGCTCGCGTCGTTCGAGCAGCTCGACCAGCGGGAAACCGAGCTTGCGTTGTTCGTCAGCGTCGGGCTCGGTTACCGGTTCTGACTTGTTGGACCCGTGATTGCGTATAGTTCCCTCGACGGATGCAGCGGTGGTCCAAGTGGTTGATCTGCGCCGTTCTTGCCCGGGGCACCAGTGCCCACGCCGAGGACGCGCCTACCCAGCCCACAGCCGTCGCCAGCCAGCTCACCGACGCGGAGCTGCTCGAGATGTCGCTGGCCGAGACTGTCGAGGTCTACGACGAGCGCCCCGACAAGCCGTTTGACCGCGACACGGACATCCGGCTGACCGGCGAGCAGCTCGCCGCGCGTGGCGCCACGGATCTCGGCTCCGCACTGTCGCTCCTGCCCGACGTGACCGTGCGCGATGTCGGACGCGGCGGATTCAACATCGACATTCGCGGCGCGCGCAAAGGCGCGGTCAGCATCCTCGTCGATGGCGTGCTCGTCAGCGATCCGTACTACGGCACGTTCGACGTCTCGACGATTCCGATCACCGACATCGTGCAGATCCGCATGTCGACCACGCCGCAGTCGCCGATCGACGGGCCCGGCGGACCGGGTGGCGTGATCGAGGTCCACACCCGCGATGCCTACGGCGAGCAGCTCGTGATCGCGCGCGCGACCGGCGATTCGTTGCCGAGCTTCGGCGTCACGGGCACCGCGCGTGTGCCGCTCGCGAAGCGCCTCGCGCTACGGATCTCGATGTCCGGTCTCGCCGGTGCGAGGGACATGGAGCTGCCGTCAAACGCGTCGATCGGCGAGCAGCGCCGCGCGGCGACGGGCTCCGCGCGCCTCGAGTATCGCGATGCGAACACGCGCATCGTGGTCGATGGCTTCCTCGACGACCGCCATTACGTGTCCCCGCCGTCCGAGGAGAGTGCGACCGCGCCGATCCTGCTGATCGATCGCGAGACCACGATACGCGCGTCGGCGAAGGGCGACCACAAGCGCGGCAAGTTGCAGCTGCAGGGGCAGAGCTGGGTCCATCAGATCGCGCGCCGCTCGCGCTACTTCCGCGATCCCGCGTTCACGGACATGGCCTCGTTCGAGACGCTCAGCGCGATGCGCACGGGCGGCATGGCGCTCGTCACGCATCCGATCGGTAGGTCCGCGCGCTGGGCAGCCTCGACGACGGTCGACCATGCAGCAGCCAAGGTCACGAATAGCGCGAACAGCGTCAGCGGTGACGTCACGATCATCGAGGGCGCCGGCAACGTGCAGTACGAGCGCGCGACGCTTCGCATCGACGCGGCTGCCGGAGTCGCCATCCCGTTCGGCGTCGGGGCCGATCCGTGGCCCGAGGGCAAGCTCGCCACGCGCTGGCGTCCCGTGTTCGGTCCGCTCGAGGTCGTCGGCACCATCGCGCGCAAGGGTCGCGTGCCCAGCCTGCGAGAGCGATTCGAGCCCGGCGGCAACGCGGCGCTGAACCCCGAGCACGCAACTCACCTCGAGGTGCGCAGCATCTACGACATCAAGGACAAGGTCCGCATCGAGACCGCGCCGTACCTCAAGCTCACCGAGGGAACGGTGCGCGCATCGACCGATCCCGACGACATGGGGATGCTGATCAACCTCGGCGAGGTGAAGTACTACGGCATCGACACCCAGGCGCGCGTCACGCTGCCGGCGACGCTGCAGGCAGGCGCGTCGTACAACTTCATCAAGACAGACCAGCCCGAGACCGAGCAGCGCCTGCCGCACCACCGCGCAGACCTGTGGCTGCAGGGCCGGCCGGAGAGACGCCTGACACTGCTCGCCCGTGGCCGCTACTTCGGCAAGGCGATCGATCGCACGCAGAACGTGCCGGCGTATGCCTTGGTCGAGCTCACCGCGTCGGCGCAGCTCACGCGCGACCATCTCGCGGTGCTACGCGTCGAGGATCTACTGAACGAGCGCCCCGAGACGCGCGCGGGCTACTTCTCCCCGGGCCGCGTGATCACGTTCGTGCTCCAAGGTCAGTGGCAGTAGCGTTGTCATCACACTGTTGCTAGACGCCGGCGCAAATTCAGACGAGGATCTACCCATGCGTTCGATTGTGTTGTTCGTCGCGCTCCTGTCGGCCTGCGGTGGTGACGATCCGGAGACGGTCGCCGATGCCGCCAACCTTCCCGCGTGCACCGGCGTGGCCTACGACTCGTGTACCGACACGGTCGCGGCCAGCGACTGCATGAGCGGGATGACGTGCCGCCTGTTCATGAGCGACGGGTTCACGATCTGCACGCCAACGTGCGACGCCAGCAACCCGTGTCCGGCCGACAAGGACGGCAACCCGGTCTCGTGCAACACGATGGGACGCTGCAAGGCGTCCCCGAACAACTGCGCACCATAGCGATGAGGTCATCCCTCGTCCTCGTGACGCTGTGCGCGGCGACGACCGTCGCGGTGGCTGACGAAGCGATCAAGTGGACGGCGGCACCGGGCAAAGGTGCAACGCTCGATGCGGGCGACGCGTTCTCGCTCAACCTGCGCTCGCGGATCAACCTCCGCTATCAGTTGCACGGCGCGCCCCCGAGCATGGGCGAGCGCAAATTCGATCAGGTGGTCGGCATCGGCACGGTGCGCGTCTGGTTCTCGGGCCACGTTCGCGATCCCAGGCTGACGTACATGCTCCAGCTCGCACTCGGCCAGCGCGACTATCGCGACGGCGCGGTGTCGCCGGTCTTCGACGCGTTCATCGACTACAAGGCCCACCGCGACCTGTCGGTCAAGGTCGGCCAGTTCTTCGTGCCCTTCGATCGCCTGCGCACGGTGCGCGAGTTCGCGTTGCAGCTGGCCGATCGTCCGCGTCCGGTCAGCGAGCTCACTCTCGACCGCGACGTCGGTGTCACCCTCTACTCCGACCGTTTTCTCGATGACAAGTCTCCGTTCGCGTGGCGCGTCGGTGCATTTGGTGGCGGCGGCACGAACCTCACCACGGGGCGCGAGCCAGGCGGTCTGTTCGTCGCTCGGGTCGAGGTGCGCCCGCTCGGCACGATCGACGACGACAGCGAAGGTGACCTCGAGCGCCGGCCGGCACCGGCGGTCGCGCTGGGCGCCGCGATCGCACACAACCGCAACACGAACCGCCTGCGCAGCACGACCGGCTCGACGTTCACCGGCGGTACCACCGACTACACGCACTACGCGCTCGACGCGGTGTTCAAGTGGAACGGTCTGGCCGTGCAGGCCGAGTACCTCAAGAAGACCAGCTCGCGCGAGACCATCCCGTCGGCCGCAGATCCGATGGTCCTCGAGTACACGCGGGCCGGCAGCGGCTTCGTGTTCCAGGCATCGTATGTGTTCGATCCGCCGATCGAGATCGTCGGGCGCTACTCGCGGCTGTACGCACCAGGCGGGACCGATCCGAAGTGGATCACCGAGGTGCGCAACCTGGGCCAGGAGATCGCCGGCGGCGTGAACTACTACGTCGCCGGGCACCAGCTGAAGCTCCAGGCGGACTGGATCGTGCGCACGCCGCGCGACAGCTTCGCTGGCACGGACCACGCCCTCCACGCGCAACTCGATGCGACGTTCTAGGTTCCGCCGCCACCCGTCACGTGCTTCAATGGCGGCCATGCGCCGTGCTCTCGCTGTCCTTGCCGTTCTCTTGGTTTGCGGCACGGCACACGCCGGCAAGAAGAGCCGGCAGACCGCGCGGCTCGCATCGGGCATCTCGGCGAGCGTCGCCGGTGCCGTCACGCTCGGCGGGTTCGTGTTCGCGCAGGACGGTGAGCCGTTCCACAAGCCACTGCTCTACACCGGGCTCGGCATGCTGCTGGTCGGTCCGTCCGCCGGTGAATTCTATGCGGGGCAGTACCTGACGATCGGCATGGGCGTTCGCGCCGTCGGCACGGGCCTCGCCGTGTGGACGCTGCAAACGCAGACCAAGGTCGTCACCTGCGACGACGCGAGCAACTCCGAGCAGAAGTGCACGGGCTTCGTCGAGAACGCTGCGCCGCTGCTCGGCATCGCCGCGATCATCTTCATCGGCGGCGTCTGGTACGACGTGCTCGATGCTCCCGACTCCGCCGATCGCTACAACAAGCGCCACGGCTTCACGGCCACGCCGACCGCGATGATGGGGCCGCAGGGCCTCGTGCCGGGCGTCGCGCTCGGCGGCAGCTTCTAGAGAGAAGACTTCGCGACGAGCTGCGAGAGCTGCGCGTCGAACTGATCCATCTGGATCGCGCCGACGCGCGGCGGACCGACGCGGCGACCGTGGCGGTCGAACACGAACGTGGTCGGCAGCGCCTGCGGATAGTTGAACGAGACCAGGATGTCCGAGCTCTGACGAACGACCGGGAATTCCATGTCGTAGTCCGACTGGAAGTTGAGCAGGTCGCTGTCGGTCGGGTTGTCGTTCGACAGGACACCGAGCATCACGACGCCCTGGTCCTTGTACTTCTTGTACAGCTTCGACAGGTCCGGGATCTCCTTCTTACAGGGACCGCACCACGTCGCCCAGAAGTTGATGACGACGACCTTTCCCTTGAGCGACTCGACCGTATAGGCCTGGCCCGTCGTGTCGATGTAGCCGACCTGCGGGAGGCAGTCATCGCCCTTCGTGCAGGCCGCGGCATCCTTGCCGCCGATCGAGACCTTGCCCGAGTCCTCCGACAGATGGACGAACAGAAAAATCAGAACGCCCGTGGTTCCCGCCAACAGAATGCCGATCAACGTCTTCGTGCTCATCGAAACCTCAGGAGCGATGACTCTAGATCATCTGGTGGCACAAGTCCGAGTAGCTCGATGCAGGTAGCAGTGACGTTGGCGATTCCTGCGGTCTGGACCCGCTCTGCGTCGATCTCGTACCGGTCGCCGCGCATCGGGTCGTGAATCAAGAATGGCACGGGGTTGAGCGTATGGCTGGTCTTGGCGATCGGATGGCCCTGTCTGTCGCGCTGGACCTTGCCCTTCTTGTCGCGCTGGAACATCTCGTCGGCGTTGCCGTGATCGGCCGTAACTACCAGGATTCCCTGAAGCTGTTCGACCGCCTTCGCCAGCCGCGCGAGCTGGAGGTCGACCGTCTCGACCGCGATCACGGTCGCATCAAACGAGCCCGTGTGACCGACCATGTCGCCGTTTGCGTAGTTCACGCGTGTGAACTGATGCTTGCCGGTGCGCAGCTCGTCGATCAGCCGGTCGGTGATCTCGGCTGCCTTCATCCACGGCCGCTCGTCGAATGACACGCGGTCGCTCGGGATCTCGATATAGGTCTCCGTCGCATCATCGAACATGCCGCTGCGGTTGCCGTTCCAGAAATATGTCACGTGGCCGTACTTCTGCGTCTCGCTGATCGCGAGCTGACTCACCTGCGCAGCGGCGAGGATCTCGCCCATCGGCCGCTCGATCTCGGGCGGCTCGACCAAAAAGCTCCGCGGCACGTGCAGGTCGCCGTCGTACTCCATCATCCCGGCGTAGAAGACATCCGGTCGATGCACGCGATCGAACTTGTCGAACGTCGCGTCATCGAATGCGCGCGAGATCTCGATCGCACGGTCGCCGCGGAAGTTGAACATCACGCACGCATCGCCATCGTTCATCGGCGTCGCGGGCCGCACGATGAACGCGGGCAGATCCTGATCGATCACGCCGGGGTTCTCGCCGCGGAACGTCTGCACCGCTTCAGCCGCAGATGCGAATTCGCGACCATCGGCGAGCACGTGCGTGTGCCAGCCGCGCTGGACCATCGCCCAGTCCGCCTCGTAGCGGTCCATCGTGATCTTCATGCGACCGCCGCCGCTCGCGATCCGTGCATCGATGCCGGCCTCGCGCAGGCCGCCGAGAAACGTCTCGATACGATCGATGTATTCGAGCCCGCTCGTCGGCGGCACATCGCGCCCATCGATCAGCGCGTGCACGTAGAGCTTCCTGCAGCCGGACTTCGCCGCCGTACCGAGCATCGCCTCGAGGTGATCGAGGTGGCTGTGCACGCCGCCATCCGACAGCAGCCCGAGGAAGTGAACCGCCCCGCCTTTCGCGCCACGCTCCGTCACGCGCTTCCACGTGTCGCCCTCGAACAGCGCGCCGCTCCTGATCGCGCGGCCGACGAGCATCGCGCCCTGGTCGTAGATCTTGCCGGCACCGAGCGCGTTGTGGCCGACCTCGCTGTTGCCCATGTCGTCCTCGGTCGGCAGCCCGACCGCCTTGCCGTGCGCACGCAGCTCGGCACGCGCGCCGGGGACCCACAGGCGATCCAGCGTCGGCGTCGACGCGATCGACACCGCATCGGCTTCGTCCCCCGCGCCGCGCCCGACGCCATCCATCACGACCAGGACCACCGGTCCCTTCGGCTTCGGCTGGCGGGAATGCGGGCGCAACGGAGACGACAGCATCCGCGGACCTTAGCAGCTACCCGCCGCCACGGCTGCGGTCTCCAAGCGCGCCGAACATCGGCACGGATGGTAGTGTCAGCGCGTGGGAGTCGACCAGCGCCGCTACCCGCGGTACGGGGTGCACCTCGCGGTTCGCTACACGAACGCAGAGCAGTTCGTCACCGACTACGTGGAGAACCTCTCGATCGGCGGCCTGTTCCTCGCCGGCGCGCACCAGATGCCGCTGCTCACCGAGACGGACGTCTCGATCGAGCTCCCCGGCCAGGGCGCATGGAACGTGCGCGCCAAGTCAGTGTTCATCATCGACGCCAGCGCCGCCACTGCGAGTGGCCGCAAGGCAGGCGCCGGCATGGAGATCATCGGCAAGCCGCCCGGCTTCGACGACGCGCTCCTCGGCTACCTGCTCCGCCTTGGCCAGCGCCGCGACCACAGCGTGATGTGCGGCGACATTGCCGGGATCCGGGTGATCACCGACGCCGGCTATCGCGTGATCGCGCTCGAGCCGCCCGAGGATGCGGCCAAGCTCGTCGGTGACGCACTGGTCAAGCTCGTGGCCGTGCTCGTGCCGACCGATCAGGTCGACTACTACGTGACTCGCATGGGCCAGCCGGCATCGTCGCTCGTGATCGGCGTGCGCGACGATGTCGACATGCCCGACGTGCTCGCGCGCATCGACAGCCTGCTCGAGTGATCACACCGAGCGGCGCGTGTGATCGCGGATCGTGCGCACCAGCTCGCCGGTGAACGCCTCGGGATGCTCGCGGTGCATGAAGTGGCCGCCCGGTACGATCACCACCTCGTACGACGCGTCGAAGCAGAGCCGCGCCTTCTCGAACAGGCGCGGAGAGATAGTGTCGTGCTCGCCGGCGAACGCGATGGTGGGCACGGTGACCTGAGCGCGATGCGAGGACGCGACGAACGGTGTGAGAGCCGCGTAGTACCCGCACGCCGCTTCCGCACAGCCGGGTTGCGCGAACGCTGCTTTCACGTGCGTGGTCTCGCTCGCCGGCATCGTCGTCCAGGCAGGCGACCAGCGACGCCACAGCTCGTCGACGAGCGCGCCGTCCTTCGCGCGGACCTTGGCGCCGGCCGACTTGCCGCGCAGCGTTGCGAAGTGGCGCACCGACCACAGCAGCTTCGGCGTCGGACGGACCGATCGCGGATGCGGGATCGCCATCGTGACGAGCAGCTTCACGCGCTCGGGCCCGAGCGTTGCCGCGGAGTACGCCGCGCTCGCGCCCCAGTCGTGCCCGACGAGGATCGCCGGCTGCTCGCCGAGCGCCTCGATCAGCGCGAGCACATCCCGACCGAGCGTGTCGCGGTCGTAGCGACCGTCGGCGGGAATGCTCGTCGGGTGATAGCCGCGCATGAACGGCGCGACCGCGCGGTAGCCCGCTGCAGCAAGTGCGGACATCGCGCGGTCCCAGGTGTGCGCCGTATCGGGAAACCCGTGCAGCAGCAACACCAGGGGGCCCGTGCCTTCGCTCAGGTACGCGAAGTCGAGGCCGTTGGCGCGGATGGTTTCCACGCCAGCACTGTACCGCCGTTACTTCTTCGCAGGCGCGGGCGTCGGGCCCATCGGCGCGGGAACGCTCGGCGCGGTCGCACCGGGCGCTGCGCCCGAGCCAGCGCCCTGCGCGTCGGCATCGACGATGCGGTAGTTCTTCACGCTGCGCTCGTCGAACTCGAAGATGCCAGGCTTCACCGCCTTCTCGAAGTCGGGCGTGTAGAACATGAACGAGTTGACGTTGTCCGACGAGTCGATGATCACCGACTGCTTGACGCGGAAGTTATCCTTCGCGACCACGAGGTACAGGTTCTTGTACTGAGCGGACGCCTTCTTCGGCGTCAGCTTGAGGACGATGTCGTCCTTGCCGCCGTACTTGCCGCCCTTCTCGATCACCGAGTTGAACTCCGCGGACAGGTCGCCCTTGCCATAGAGGAACGAGACCGCCACCGGCATCAGATCGTTCGCGAGGTTCTTCTTCACGACCTGCTTGTTGTCGTGCTCGACCACGTAGAGATACGAGCCGTTCGAGATGAAGCTCTTCTTCACCACGACCGCGCCCTTCTTCTTCTCGACGTAATCCCACCGCATCTTGCCGGGCTTGCTCAGCCACACGCTGCCATCGCTGGTCTTGGTGCTGCCGAACGTGTTGTTCGTCACCGACTGACGGAACTGCGCGGACACCTGCTTGATGCCGGCGTAGAACTTCTGGACCTCCGCCACGACCGAGCTTGCAGTGGGTGCAGCAGGGGCAGGCGTTGCGGCGGCCGCAGAGCCCGCAGCCGAAGCGCCCGGTGCAGAGACCAGCGGGATGGTGACGATGTGCTGCTGCGCGGGTACGGGATGCGCGGCAAGCCAGGTGCGAGTGAGGATTCCGATGATGTCGATCATGTTCAGGCTCCGAAGGGCGCCAAACCAGCGCCACGGTGATTAAGACGCATGGCGACGGCAGACGATTCATGGGTGAGACCCCATCAGTCTCGATAGGTTGCAATGTAACGTAGTGTGAATGAAATGCATCGTGCTCCTGCTGGTACTTGCGGCGTGCAAGCACGGGAGTACGCCTGCTACGACTGAATATGAGGAGCCCCGCACGACGCTCGCCGCCGACGACGAGCCGAGCCCTTCCTACGATGGCGCGGCCGTCCAAAAGGCACTGATTGCCGAGCGCGCCGGCGAGGCGCGCGACGAGCGGCGGGTTGCCGAGGCGGAGGGTCGCGACCCCGAGGCGCTGAGCGTCGCGCTTGCAGATCTTGCCGTACGCCGCCGCTTCATCAGGACGCTCGAGCTGTGCGAGAGCAAGCGGCGGCTGTGCCCGCCTCGTCTCGATGATCCGGCCTGGCCATACACCGCCGACAGCCCAGGCGATCCCAAGCTCGACGCCCCGCTGCGCTTCGATCTCGCGAGCTGGCAAGGAGTGACCGCCGAGCTGCACGGCCGGGCGTGCGCGTGCCGCACGCTCGCGTGTCTCGACTCCATGGAAGTCATGCTCGCGCGGCTCGAGACGCGCCCAACCGATGAGGTCCAGGCCGATGACGCGGCGATCGCTTCGATCACCCGCGCCCGCGAGTGCATGTCGCGACTGCGCGGCCACCGCGCGATGCCGAAGATCGCGGCCGAGTAGCTACACGTCGATCGTGGCCTGCACGATCGGATTGCCGTAGCCCTCGACACCAGGCGGCCACCCGCCGGTGCGCACCTCGAGGTTCGGCAACGGCCGCACGCTACCGACGCCGTGCGAGTGCCCGCACAGCACGGTGATCTGCTTGTCGGGCCACGCCCGCGCGTACTCCGCCAGGACCTCGCCCGTCGCGACGCACGTGAACCACGGTAGCCACGCGGGCTCGGACTGCTCGCCGTCGTAGACGCACGCCTCCGGAAACGGCGGCACGTGCGTCAGCACCAGCAGGTGCTCGCTCGGCGGCGCACTCGCGAGCAGCTCGCCGAGCACGAAGGCCTCGGTGGTGCCCATCTCCTGGAGCCGCTGGATCCGCGCGGCGCGGTCGTAGCGGACCTCGACCAGCTCGTCGATCAGCTGCCAGTCGGACAGCTGCACCGTCGACGCGAGGTCGCCGCACCGGGCATCGCCCCAGCCATCGACCCCCAGCAGCACGGTCCGCTCGGTCAGCTGGATCGCACCCTCGCCGGGCAGCCAGCCCTCGGGCAGGGCAGGGCGCACCGTCCGCAGGCTCGACCGGTAGTAGTCGTGATTGCCCAGCACGTAGTAGATCGGCGCGATTGCGCGCAGCTCGTCGACGAATCGGCCAACCGAGTCGCTCTCGCCGATGTCGCCGGTGACCAGCAAGACCTCGGGCGCCTCCTGCTTCACGCGGTCGTAGAACGCCCGGAGGGCGAGCGGCCGCATGAAGTTCAGGTGGATATCCGTGAGCCATGTGGCCCGCACACCAACGAGCATACCTTGCGCTACCATCGGTGCGAGATGCCGACGCGGATGAGCAGCGAGGTTCGGGGCGATCAGCTCTTCCTCGAGGGCGTCATCGACGAGAACGCCAATTTGCTCGATCTGGTGGGTCGGGCCCGCAACAACAAGCTCATCCTCGATCTCGGCGGCATCACGTTCATCAACTCGATCGGCGTGCGCGAGTGGATTCGCATGCAGCAGGCCGCCGGGAAGATCGGCGTGGCGATCGAGCTCCGGCGCGTATGCGAGCCGCTCGTGCACCAGCTCAACATCGTGCCGGCCACGCGCGGCGTCTCGATGGTCACGTCGTTCTTCGCGCCCTACGAGTGCGAGAACTGCGACAGCGAGGTCGAGGTGGTGCTCGATGTCCGGCTCCACGGTGCCGCGCTCGCGAAGATGCAGGCGCCGCCGATGCCGTGCCCGGACTGCCGCAAGCCGCTCGTGTTCACGGCGCCGCCCGAGCTCTACTTCACGTTTCTCACCGGGCCCTAGTCGTCTACACGCTGGCCGAGAGCACTTCGCGCGTGTTGGTGTGGTCCGGCGGGCTGACCACGCCCTGCTTCTCCATCTCCTCCACGAGCCGCGCGGCGCGGTTGTAGCCGATGCGCAGCTGACGCTGGACCCACGAGATCGACGCGTTGCGCGTGGTCGTCACGATGTACACGGCCTTGTCGTACATATCGTCGCCGCTCTTGTTGCCGGGCGAACCACCACCGAAGCCGCCCTCGCCCTCGCCCTCGTCCTCACGCGGCTTGACGATGTCGAGGTTGTAGACCGGGCGGCCCTGCGTCTTGAGGTGATCGACGACGCGATGGATCTCGCTCTCGTCGACGTAGCAGCCGTGCAGACGAACCGGCGAGGCACCGCGATCGGAGAACAGCATGTCACCGGCACCGAGCAGGGCCTCGGCACCGTTCTGGTCGAGGATGGTGCGCGAATCGGTCTTCGAGGCGACCGAGAACGCGATCCTCGACGGGAAGTTCGCCTTGATGAGGCCGGTGATGACATCGACCGACGGACGCTGCGTCGCGAGGATCAGGTGGATACCGGCGGCGCGCGCCTTCTGAGCGATGCGAGCGACGCTGGTCTCGACTTCCTTCGGGGCGCACATCATGAGGTCCGCGAACTCGTCGATCACGACGACGATGAACGGCAGCTTCTGCTGGTGGATTGCGAGGTCGACCTTGTCGCGCGCGTCGGCCGCCTCGGGCGAGTCGGACGACACGCACTTGTCGAGGTCTTCCTCGAGCGCACGCGCCGCAGCGTCGGCGGCCTCGCGCAGCTTGTCGGCCTCGACCTTGGCGAGGGTCTTCGCGATCTTCTCGTTGTATGACGCGATGTCACGCACGCCCATCTGCGCGAGCAGGTCGTAGCGGCGCTCCATCTCCTCGACGGCCCAGCGCAGTGCCAGGTTCGCCTTCTTCGGATCGGTCACGACCGGCAGCAGCAGGTGCGGGATGCCCTCGTAGATCGAGAGCTCGAGCATCTTGGGGTCGACCATGATCATGCGCACCTCTTCGGGCGAGCAGTGATAGAGGAGCGACGTGATCATCGCGTTGACACCGACGGACTTACCGGAGCCCGTCGTACCGGCGACGAGCAGGTGCGGCATGCGCGCCATGTCGACGACGTAGGGCGCACCCTCGATGTCCTTGCCGATCGCCATGGGAAGGCGGTGGCGGCCCTTGCGGAACGCCTCGTCGGCGAGGATCTCCTTGATGAACACCTTCTCGCGGGATTTGTTCGGGACCTCGATACCGACGGCCGCCTTGCCCGGAATCGGCGCGACGATGCGAACGCGCAGGGCTTCGAGGGCGAGCGCCAGATCGTCGGCGAGGTTGACGATCTTGTTGACGCGGATGCCCGGCGCCGGCGCGAACTCGTACATCGTGACGACCGGACCGGGACGGATCGCGACGACGTCGCCCTTGACGCCGTAGTTCTCGAGCGTCTGCGTGAGCTTCGCCGACAGCTCGAGCATCGCGGTCTTGTCGATCGTGTTCTGGTCCTTGGCGTCGTAGTTGAGCAGCTGGATCGACGGGAGCTGGTAGTCGCCGTCGCCGAGCTTGATGAACGTCTGCTGACGCTCGGCGTCGGCCTGCTTCTCCTTGGCGGCCATCGTGGCCTTGTCCTGCGCCTTGAACTTCGGCTCGAAGATCACCGGGCCCGCGTGATCGGTCAGCGGCTCCGCATCGGCCTCGGCGATCGGCGGAGCGATCGTGCCCTTCGCCATGCGCTTCTTGTCCTTGGGCGCAGCGGCCTCGGCCTCGACGATATCGTCGTCGTCGGCAACCGGACCCGGCACGACGAGATCGATCTCGGTCTTTGCGGACTCCTTCTTGCGCTTCTTCTTGGTCTCCGGCGTGAGCTCGACGACCTCGATCGCATTCGGGTTGCGCTCGATGATCATCGGCTCGGGGCCGTGCTCGTCATCGCTTGCCTCGAGGACATCGTCTTCCTCGACGTCCTCGTCATCGTCCTCATCTCGCGCGCCGCGCTCGGGGAGGATCGCGCTGAACACGTCGGCCCAGAACTTCGCGAAGGCGAATGCAGCGGCACGCAGCGCGCTGCCGACCGAAGCCAGGCCGCGGCCGATCATGAACAGCACCTCGCGCATGCGCAGCGGCGTTGCAACGACGACCGCGATCACGAGACCGACGCAGCCGAGCAGCGCCGTGCCGGCCGTGCTGATCACCGCGCGCAGGATCTCGGCGAGGTGCTCGCCGAGCTCGCCGCCCGGTCCGTGGCCGGCAACGCGATAACCAGCGGCGACCAGGTGCACGAGCGTCGCGAGCGACACCACGCCGAGCAGCGTGCCGGCGACCACCACAGGCGGCATCACCGGCGTGCGGCCTACCAGGAGGCGGACCGCGGCGGTCACGCCGAGCGCGATCAGCGCGTAGCCGCAGATCCCGGCGAGGCCGTAGAACATGCCGGCGATCGCTTTGCCAAACGGCCCCATCACGAGGGCGCCGGCCTGAAGCGAGATCACTGCGATCAGCAGAAAGAGGCCGGCACCGAGGCCGATCACCCCCGCCACCTCGCTCCGCCGATCCTCGCCGCCGCCCGAACTGCTGGAAACTTTACGGTTCTTGGACATGGCTCATCCCGGGTACTGGAGCACTTTATCCTACATGGCCTCACACACCGGATCCAATTCCCGGCATCAGGGCCGTGAGATCGGCGATCCGCCACAGACGAGATGAGGCCAATTCAGGCATCGTGGATAGATGGCGGCCAAGGCGCGCATGCTCGATCCGGTCGCGGATCTGCATCGCCGTTTGCGCCGCAGGCGCGCTCGCCAGGTGCTGCGTTCGACTCGCGCGATCGTGCTGCGCTGGTGGAGCGATCACGGGCTGATCGAGCATCCGGCCGCGGTCGGCAAGCGGATCGCGCTCGCGCTGCTCGAGCAAAAGCCGACCGAGGACAAGCTCGCCGGGATCCTGGTGCTCGACGAGCTGCTCGCGGATCACCTCCGGACCGGGGATCTGCCCGCGTTTGCCGATCTATTCACGCGCCACCGTCTGACGGATGGCAGCGTGGTCGATGCCTTTGGCGTAAAGGTCCTCGGGACGTTATTGCGGCGCGTGCGAGGACGCGGCGATGTCGCTCGTGCGCTGGCGCAGTGGAGATCGGCAGACTCGCCGTGGCAGCGCCGTGCGGCATGCGTTGCGTTCACCGCGCTGGCACCGCAAGGCGATGCGGCGTGCCCCGGCTTCGCACAGCTCGTGTTCACGGTGTGCTCGACGGTGGTGTGGTCGCCCGAGCGCAGCGACCAGACCGCGGTGGGCTGGTTGCTACACGAGCTCTCGCGAGCCGAACCGACGCGGGTGGAGGCCTTCGTGCGGCGTCACGCGCGGTTCATGTCGCGGGAGTGCGCGCGCCATGCAGTCGAGAGACTACCGGCTGCGCGCCAGCAAGATTTGCTCGCTCACTGGAAGCGGGCAACGACTCTGCGGCGCTAGCAGCGGGTTAGATCCCGCGCTCGCAGATGCGGCACGGGATGAACAGGACCTGCTCGCCCAGGGCGTCGAGCAGCGCAGCACCAACGCGGCCGTGGAGGACCGTGTAGAGCTTGCCGCCGATGAGGACCTCTTCCGCCCAGTCACCGACGTCGCCATTCAGGACTGGACGACGCTCGGCGGTGAACGCCTCCGCCCAGGCAGCGACGGCAGGCTCGAGCAGCTGATCGATGTCCTTGCGGTCGTCGAGGCCGCACCTGACGATGCCCTTTGGTATCGCCAGGAGTGGCCGGGCTTGTCGAGCGGGTTCGAATCGTCGGGGCTGTCAGTGGCGCAGCCCGTGAGTGCAAACGCGGATGGCGATAGTCTTCATCATGGCGAGCGAGTCCATGTGCAGCGGCAGTGCCACCTTCGGTATGCACTACGATGCGAAGTACTTCTGCGATGTTGCGGCATCTGCCTACATCCACGCCGACCAGTCAGGCTGCCGATCAACGGCTACACCTACATCCGCTGCTGACCAGTTCCCTGGCTAGCAAGATGTGCAAACGCCGCGGTCGCGCTGACGCGTGCATTGAATGTCAGGCGAAGGGGACGACTGCGAGGCGAGAGCCTCCAGCGCCGTCCCGGGCAGAGCTAGCGGCAGTCGGTCGATTCGACGTGGCCGTCCTCGCTGACCCACAGGCGGCAGAAGAAGCGGCCGTACTCGTCGAGGACGTTGAGCTCGCTCGGATTGCGGCGGTCCACCAGCACGACGAGGTCACAGGTCTCGCAGACGCCCTTGATGGGGAACGGGGACTTGATGGTCTCCGCGCTGATCTCGGGGTCGGCAACGAAGCCGCCACCGCGGATGTCGAAGCCCATGTCGCCATTGAGAATCTTCTCGATGGCCGGGCTCGGGGCGGGGCCGAACGACTTCGGATCGTCAGCCGACGGCTTCGCAGGGCGCAGGCCGGCCAGGTGGCCGCCTCCCTCACCATCATTATCCGTGGCGCAACCGAAAAGCGAAAGAGCAGCGATGAGTGCGGTGGTGGTGGTAGCGAGCTTCATAGAGACCCTCCTGGCTGACATGCTTGGCTGACGTGTGAGAACGAAGAGAAGCACACGTGACAGACCATTATAGTGAGCATTCGATTCCGCAGATCCAGATATAAAGACTAAAAAAAGTAATAAATCTTTGGCACCTACGTAAGTGGACGGGGTTTAGGTGCGCACTCACCGCTACTGCGACCTGGTGCGACGACATTGCGACAGGACGGCGACAGGATGCGACCTGCGCCGAAATGGACCACGCGCAGATGTAGGCCGAATGTAGGTAAAACACGCCTCGATGTAGGACGTCGTGAGTCTGGACCCGACTCCAGACTACTTATTTAGGTGCTCCCGTAACTCGTAATCTGTCAGCGCTCAGTCGAGCCGCTCCAGCCGGCCATCGCGGCGGTGGATCAGCGTGCGCGGCAGGTCGTTGACGAAAATGTCCTCGGCCCACTCGCCGGAATCGAGCTCGTCGATGTCGGTCTCGACCTCGGTGATTCCTACGTCGCTCGCGGCAACGCCCGGAACGCCGGACTGCGGCTCTTCATCGACGGCGCACGCCGTGAGGGCCAGGACAGCGAGAAGGATGGTGGAGATGGTCTTCATGCAGACCATCTGGCCACGACCGCGCGTGAAGCTCCCAGGGCGCGCGAGTGAAGCAGACGTGAACGCTAGAAGACGAACTGCAGGCCGGCGTCGAACATCAACGAGGCCTTGTAGCCGTACTTGGCGCGTAGCGTGGAGGTCCCGTCATCGGTGCGCTCGACATCGAGGAAGCGCCCCCCAAAGCCCGACGACAGTGTGAGCCGGCGGGAGAACTGCGGCACCGCGATCCAGACGCCGAGGCGCGGTCGCAACAGATCGAGCGCGATCACTCCCTCGTTGTCGTAGGAGCCTGCGGGTCGCAGCGCGAGCTCGGCCAGCGGCGCGACGAAGTCGATCACGGAGAGCTCGAGGCCGACGTAGTCGTTGAACGCGACCATCGCGGTCGGCCAATCGGCGGCCACCGTGCGCCGGCGCGTATCACCCTCGGTCGACTGGTAGCTCTCGCCGAACGACAGCCGGATCGCGAGGCGCGGCACCAGGCGAAAGCGGAGGCGATCCTCGCTGCGCGGCACGCCGCGGGTCGATTGCGAGAGCAGCAGCTCCTTGGCCGATGCGCGGAATGCCGAGCGTGCCACCGCCTCGCCGACGCCCTCACTGTTGTCGAGCAGGTATGCCGAGAGCGACAGGAAGAACGTCTCCTTGGGGCGACTTGTCGTCGACAGCGGAAGGTCCAGTGCCGCGCGCAGCGACTCCATGGCGAGCGAGCGGTAATCCGCGCGCATCACCAGGCGCAGCCAGTCGCCGATATCGATCGTGGCCGCACCGCCGACCTGCTGGTCGAGGAATGCGAGCGACGGGTTGTTCTGGATCGTCGCCTGATCGAGCGAGGACCGCGCGACCCGGATCAGCTCGGCCACGTCGAGCTCCTCGAACGAGCGCGAGTTCTGCGACCACAGATACCAGCGGCCGCGTAGCTCACCGATGAGGCGCGCCATTCGGTGCACCGCGCGCAGGGATGCCTTGGTCTCCGGAGCGACCGTCTGGCCGGCGTGGAACAGGTACTTCTCGAGTGAAGCCGGCACTGCGGTGCGCAGCTCGTGAATGCGGCGGGCAAGCCGGCGGAACTTCACGACGTTGGTCAGCAGGAACTTGGGCGGGGTCCGGCGAGCTTGCCGGCCTGGTTCACCGTCATCATGTAGGGCGGCCGCTTGAGCCAGTATACCGAGACCTGCGCGCCCGGCTCGAGGCGCTTGCCGGAGCACGGCCACGTGTCGGGCTGAACATCCTTGGTGGCCGGGCACTCGGCGTCGAACGCGAGCTCCGCGAACACGCGGTACACAGCGTCCTCGTCGGCGCGGTCGCTGTCGAGGTCTTTGATCGCGCTCGCGATCACCCAGTGGTCGATCTTCTTGTTGAGCGTCTTGCCGTTCTCGCGAATCGTCACGCTCGCCTGCAGCAGCGTCGTGACCGACTCGTGGGTGATCGCGAAGCACAGCCACGCGAGCGGGTTCGACGGTTCGTCGAGCGCACGGCGCATCTCGTTCCAGTCCTTGCAGCGCTTGTCGAGCGCCTCGTCGGACAGCTCGGCGCCGAGGTCGGGTGATGCGAGTGCTTCAAGCAGCGGTGTCGGCAGGTCCTTCGGTAGGTCGAGCCAGCGTGTCAGCACGTCGCGCATGCGCATGCCGACGTCCTGGTCGGCGACCTCGAGGAGCACGATGTCGCCGAGCATGTCGACGAGGTGGCGGCGCGCTTCACCGCGGCCCTTGAGTGCGGCGAGCACGGCGAGGCCGAGGTCGCATGCAATGCGGCGACTCGCCACGGGCTTGGAGCGCCGGCACTCGATCTCGATGAGCGGGCGCCCGACGGTGATCGCGGCCAGCAAGCGTTCGCAGCCTTCACCGATGCTGGCGCCTTTCTTCGTCGGTCGTGCGCACGCGAAGAACGCAC
>JBBQFU010000101.1:0-29002 GCA_038322185.1 Haliangiales bacterium | reverse complement strand
CATCGATGTGGTACTGGCGCAGCACGTTGCGCTCGCGCTCGCCGAGCGCCGCGAATGCAGCGGCGAAGGCCTCGCGCACTTGATCGCGGTGTCGATCGCGCAGTAGCTCGAGCTCGGGATCCCCGACGGCAGAGGGGAGGTCGGCGAGCTCGTCGTCTGCGCTCGGCACTGCTTCGATCCCCTGCATGCGGCGGCCCGTCCGGACCGCGATCGTGCGGAGCCAGCTGCGCAGCGTGCCGCGTCCCGAGTAGCTCGCGATCTGCGGTGGCACGCCGTCGCCGACGAACACCATCACGAGCACGCGCTGCACCGTCTCGTCAATCTGCGTCGCGGTCATCGCGAGCTTGCCGAGCGCAGCTCGCAACGGCGGCACGAGCGTGTCGCGAAAGGCGGCGAGCGCGATCGGATCGCCATCGGCGCACGCAGCGGCGAGATAGATGTCCGCGGCAGGCAGCGAACGCAACACGTCGTGTGCAGTTTCCTGGTTGCGGGCCTGCACGCAGCGATTTACATGTTCGCGAAACCGCTCGCGCGTGACCGTGAATGTTGGCCACGCCACGGTTGCTACAGCGTGGTGCTCGTCGACGAGCTGGGTGAATTCGCTGGCCACGCGGTTCGCGGGTCAGGCTAGCATGCCGCCGCGCACCGCCATGGAGCTGCAGACACACCTCGACGACGACACGCTCGCCGCGTACGTCGACGGTCGACTCGCAATGGCCGAGCTCGGCCGCGCGGATCGTCATATCGATGCGTGCGGCTCGTGCCGCCGCGAGCTGTCGACGCTCGCTTCGATCCAGAGCGAGCCGCACGTGAATCTGGGCGATGCGCCGACCGGGACGCTCGGTCGCTATCACCTGCTGCGCGAGCTGGGCCGCGGCGCGATGGGCATCGTGCTGCGCGCGTACGACCCCGAGCTCGCACGTCCGGTCGCGATCAAGCTCGTCCGCGATGTCGACGCCCAGACGCGAGACTTGCTGCGCCGCGAGGCGAGGGCGCTCGCGAAGCTCCGCCATCCGAACGTGGTCACCGTCCATGACGTGATCCTCGAGGACGATGCGGTGTGCGTGGCGATGGAGCTTGTCGAGGGCGACACGCTGCGCGCGTACTGCGAGGGACGCGGGCTGCGCGAGATCCTCGATGCGTGCGTGCGCGCCGGTCGCGGTCTCGCCGCTGCTCACGATGCCGGCGTGATCCACCGCGACTTCAAGCCGGAGAACGTGCTGTGTGGATCGGACGGCGAGGTCAAGGTCTCGGACTTCGGGCTGGCGCGGGTCGCCGAGGACACGCCGGACGGCGCGCTGTGCGGCACGCCGGCCTATATGGCGCCCGAGGTGCTGCGTCGCGAAGGCGCGACCGTGGCAAGCGATCAGTACAGCTACTGCGTCTCGGTGTTCGAGCTGCTCGCCGGTGAGCGACCACCCGGCGACCTGCCGGCGACGCATGCGTCGGTGCCCGCATGGGTGATGCGTGCACTGCGCCGCGGCCTGGCGCGCGACCCGGCGGCGCGCTTTCCGACGATGCACACGCTGATCGCAGCGCTCGCCGATGATCCGGGTGTGCGCCGCCGGCGCCGGCTGCTGCTGGGCGCCGGTGCGCTTGCAGCCGTCGCGACCGGGGCATTGATCGTCCAGCTGATGCCGCGCACCGCCGCCGCGACCTGTGCGGTGGACGACCCCTGGACGACCCCGCAGCGCGACGCGGTTCGTGAATCGCTCGCGGCTGCGGCCGACGCTGACACCGCCGACCGGGTCACCGCTGGGCTCGATCGGTACGCGGCGCGCTGGGCAGCAAGCCAGCGCGAGGCGTGCACGGCTGCGGATCCACGGACGCTCGGCTGTCTCGATCGCAGCCGGCGCGAGCTCGCTGCACTCGCCGGTGTGCTGGCGAGCGCCGATCGCAAGGTCGCCGCGCGCGCGATCGAGACGATCGAGCAGCTCGCCGATCCGCGCAGCTGCACCGCGAGCTTCACGGCGCTGCCGACCGACACGGCGCAGCGGGTGCTCGCCGAGTACGGCAGCACCGTGCTCGCCCGCGGCAATGCGCTGCAGTATGCCGGCCGGATCGACGAGGCCGACGCGCTTGCCGCCGGTCTGCTCGCGCAGCTGTCACCCGGTGCGCCGCTACGGGCCGAGACGCTCCAGCTACGCGCGCGGGTCGAGATGGATCGCGGCCGCCACGACCAGGCCGAGCAGCTGCTGTTCGACGCACTTCACGCAGCAGAGCAGGGCCACGACGACGTGCTCGCGGCGACGCTGTGGGTCGAGATCGTGGGCGCCACCGGTGGGCAGAAGCAGCGCTTCGATCTCGCGCTGTCGAATGCGCGCGCCGCCGATGCCGCGCTGGCGCGCATCCGACCGAGCGTCGAGCTGCAGCTGCGCTACGGCTACACGTTCGGCACGTTGCTGCTCACGCACGGCCAGCTCGACGAAGCACGGCGCCGGCTCGAGGCCGTGCTCCCGCTTGCCGCGAGCGAGCCGCTGCGACAGGCGCAGCTCGGTCTCGTCGAGATCGCGCTGTGTGACGTCGAGCGGCAGCAGAGCAAGCTCGCGGCGGCGCGCGAGCGCTGCACGGCGGGTATCGCGCGCCTCGAGCGTGCGCTGGGGCCGACTCACGTGCGCGTCGCGGTGACGATGAGCCAGATCGGTGCGCTCGCATACGCCGAGCGAGACTTCACGGCGGCAGAGACCTCCTTCCAGCGGGCGATCGACATCTTCGAGCTGCGCGGCGTGCGCGAGCACATCGGCTACGCACTCGCGCAGTCGAATCTCGGCGCGGTGCACTCCGAGCGCGCCCAGCTCGCGAAGGCGAAGACCTTCTACACCACAGCGCTCGCGACTTTCGATCGGCATCACCCGACTCATCCGCAGCGGCTGATGCCGGTGCAGGGACTCGCGAGTATCGCTTTGCGCGAGGGCAGGCCGGCCGAGGCCATTCCGTTCTACGTCCAGATCCGCGACGCGCGCCGGGCCACGCTGGCGCCGGAGCATCCTTCGGTCCTGGCCGCCGACTACAACCTCGCGCTCGCATATCGTGCGAACAAGCAGCCCGCCGAGACCGCGAAGATCCTCGAGACGCTCGCCGCGAACGCACAGAAGCCGGGCAGCGAGTCGTGGCTGATCGCGGCCCGTGCGCTGGATCTCATGGGGACCCTGGCCGCGGACCGCAAGGATCGCGCGAATGCGATCGCGCTGCGCGAACGGGCGCTGGCCGCGCTCGCCCACGTCGACCTCCCCGTCGAGCGTGCCTATCTGCTCATCCATCTCGGCCATGCACGTCTGATGAACAAGCAGCCCGAGCTCGCGATCGCGCCGCTCGAGGAAGCGCTCACCGCACTGCTCGCCCACGAGGGTGACGCGTACGACCTCGGCACCTTGCGCGTCACGCTCGCACGCGCGCTGCTGGATTCGAACGCCGACCGCAAGCGCGCAGTCGAGGTCATGCGCCAGGCGGCGAAGGATCTCGCCGCAGCGCGCACGGGCGAGGCGCTCGCGGCGTATCGCGACACCGCTGCGAAATGGCTGCGCAAGCACGGTCCGTAGCGACTCGTTGTCGGCGATGATCGAGTCGATGCGGCTCGTGCTGATCACGCTGGTGCTGGGGTGCGGCAGCAAGGACGACTACCCGGCAGTGCCGCAGCCACTCGAGTGGCACCAGATTCCACGCGCTCCCCTCGAGGGCAAGCTCGAAGGAACTGGCTACCGGATCGAGCTTCCGCGCGGCGCAGGCAGCCAGCCGATCAGCGACAACGAGGTCGAGCTCACCTCGAGTGGCCTCAAGGTGGCGGTGCGCCTCGAGCCAGACTTCAGCGGGCTCGAGGACCCGATCGAGCGTACGGGCATCGCGTTCTCGACCAAGGAGATCTACGGCGACGGCTGGGCGATCTCGTACGAGGCTGGCCGCGCTGTGTTCTCGCATCGCTACATCGACGACAGCGTGCTCACTTGTAGCGCAGTGTCGAGCGACGCTACGGAACACACGCAGATCCTGCTGCGGATCTGCAAGTCGCTCATTGCGACGACCGCGATCGCCAACCCGCCGCGCTATCTCGACGGCATGTCGCCATCGCAAGTGCGGGCCGGCATGTGCGGCATCGCGGTCGATCACGTTGCCTTGCTCGACCTGCCGAAGAAGAAATCAAAGCGCAAGCCGACCCCCGAGGAGGTCAAGCTCGCCGAGCAACGCGCGGCGGCCAAGCGTGCGCAGCACGAGAGCTGCGTGCGCGAGCGCTGGCAGCCGAAGTCCATCCAGTGCCTGATCGGCGCGACCAGGCTCGACGAGACGGCGAAGTGCGGCGTGAAGCTGTGAGTTACTTTTTCGCGAACGCGGCCTTGTAGGCGCCGTAGCCCTGCGCGTCGAGCTGATCGACGGCGATGAAGCGCAGCGACGCGGAGTTGATGCAGTAGCGCAGGCCGGTCGGCTTGGGGCCATCGTCGAACAGGTGGCCGAGGTGCGAGTCTCCGATCTTCGAACGCACCTCGACGCGCGCCATGCCGTACGAGACATCGCGCTTCTCGATGACCGACGCGGGAACCAGGGCCTGATAGAAGCTCGGCCAGCCGGTGCCCGAGTCGAACTTGTGCTGCGAGCTGAACAGCGGCTCTCCGGTCACGATGTCGACGTAGATGCCGGGCTTCTTGTGGTCCCAGTAGATGTTCTTGAACGGCATCTCGGTGTCGCTCTGCTGCGTGACCGAGTACTGCAGCGGCGTGAGCTCCTTGCGGATCACGTCGTCCGCCGGCTTCACCTTGCGCATCGGCCGGGCGGCCGCCGCGGCCTGGGTCTCGGCCTGCGCGGTCGACTCCATCGAGGGCGAGGAACAGGCGGCAACCAGAGCGAGGACGACGGTGCGGAGCTGCATGTCGTGTCTACGCATGGGGAACGGTGGAGTTACACTCCTTGCGAAGTGAAGCATTCCCCAAGGTTCCTGGCACTTGTGAACGAGCTGCGGTCATGCGTCAAGGAGACGAATGTCGCCGAGGTCGCCGCGCGCATCGAGCGCGGCGACAAGCTCACCCTGGTCGATGTTCGCGAGGACGACGAGTGGCGGGCTGGCCACATCCCCGACGCGATTCACATCGGCAAGGGCGTGATCGAGCGCGACATCGAGGCCAAGCTGCCCGACCCCGCGGCCGAGATCATCCTGTACTGCGGCGGCGGCTTTCGCTCCGTGCTCGCGGCCGACGTGCTCGCGAAGATGGGCTACACGAACGTGGTCTCGATGGACGGCGGCATCCGCGGCTGGCGCGATGCGAAGCTGCCCGAGACCAAGGACTAGCGCCGGCGGCGCCGCATCAGCGGCACGAGCCCGAGCAGGAGCGCCTGGAGAATCATGTTGAAGACTGTGATTGCGGCGGCGTAGTACTTCATCTCGCAGAGTGACTGCGCGAGCAGGAACTCGGCGAGGCGCTTGTCCTTGCGCAGCGCTGTCATCACACGCTCGCCTGCCCGTCGCGACTGCACATAGATGTTGCAGTCGTCGGCGTAGCGGACGAAGCGATGACCGCGTGCTTCGAGAAGCTTGTCGATATCGTCGATCAGCACGTTGGCCAGTAGCGGCGAGAGAGGCCCACCCTGTGGCGTTCCTTTCTCTCGGTCGAACACGACCCCGTTGAGATCCACGTCGACCAACCAGTCGTATCCCTCCTGGATGTATCGCTGCGCCTCCATCACCGCGTGGTGAGCGCTGTGGTTCGGGCGAAATCCGTGACTGTGGGGCGAGAACGTCGCGTCGTAGCGTGGTCCCAGCACTTGCAGAATGGCCTGCTGAACGAGCCGGTCCGTCACCGTCGGGATGCCGAGCTCGCGCTCGCCTCCGTCTGATTTTGGGATCGTTACCCGTCGCACGGGAGCCGGTTGTAGCTGCCTGCGAGGAGTTGTACGCGCAGGCTGCACTCACTCCGCCGCCAATGATCAGGCAGTTCGTCCACGGTCATCCCATCAATGCCAGGGCTTCCCTGGTTGGAGACGACCCGCTTCATCGCTCGCGCGATGTTCGCCGGTGCCGTCACCTCTTCCATCAACTCGTTCCATGCTGGGTGTTGCGTGGCATCTGGCGCACTCCCGTGCCGAGTTCGTCCTCGCTCCCTCCCTCCCTCGTTTGGCCCTCTATCGTCGACAAAGGCTTCCGGTTTCTTCACCGGCTTAGCCGCCGTTACTACGGCCTCTGTTCACGCTGGCCTGTTTACGAGAGGACTTTCACCTCTGGATGGATGCCCATGCTGGGCGCACAAACGACAAACGCGCGCGGGATGAGCCGCGCGCGTTGCGATCAATCAGTCAGGTATCGATCAGGCGCGAGCGCGCTCGACCGTGACGTTGTGATCGTTGTGCAGCGTGCCGTGGACCGCGGCGATGATGGCATCGACGTGCTCCTCGGGGACGCGCACGTGGGCGTGCGAGTCACGCAGGCTGACCGAGCCGATGCGCGCCGCGTCGCCACCGATCGGGCCCGCCAGCAGCGTGCGCAGATCTTCGGCCGACACGCCGTGCTTCTTGCCCAGGCTCACGAACAGCCGCGCCTGGTTGCCATCTGCCGCCGGCGCGGTGCGCGTGGTCGACTCGACGGTGTCACGCTTGGTGCGCGACGACGCGGGCTTCTCGTCGTCCTTGGCTGCCGCAGGCTTCTTCTCGGTCGCGTCCTTACGGTCACGACCACCACGGCCACCGCGGTCGCGACCACGGCCGCCACGCTTCGGGGCTTCGCCGTCCGCGTCAGCCGGTGCGGCGTCGGCGCCCTCGGCCTTGACGGGCTCGGTCTTGGACGTCTTGGTCTCGGCCCACGTCTCCCAGAACTCGCGCGTCGCGTCGGTCACTTCGCTCGACTTCTTGTCCTTCTTCTTGGCGCGGTCGACCGCACCACGCGCGACCTCGTCGACACCGGCAGTTTCTGCTGCGCGCGGTGCTTCGGCGGCCGGCGCCTCGACGGCCTCGGTCGACTCGACAGGTGCGGCGCTCGCCTCGGTGGCGTCGCGACGCGGGCCACGGTCTTCACGCGGGCCACGGTCACGGTCACGACCACCGCGGTCGCGGCCGCCACGGCCGCCACGATCACCACGGTCGCGGTCGAAGCTACGCTCGCCACGGTCATCGCGGCTGCGCTCGGTCGTCGCCGGAGCGTCGGCGCTGGCCGGGGCTGCGGTCGCGGCCTCGGGCGTCACGATCTCGCCGCTACCCTCGGCGCTCGCAGCGGCGGGGGCGGGACGGTCACCACGGTTGCGATCGCGGTCGCGATCGAAGCGGGGACGGTCACCACGGTCCTCGCGCGGTCCACGATCCTCACGCGGTCCACGGTCACCGCGGAAGCGATCACCGTAGTCGCGCGAACCACTGCGCTCGGTGCGCTGCTCGCCACCCTCGACGGCAGCAACACCCTCGGCGGGCGTGCCCTCGGCGCGCGGGCCATCGGTGCGCGGACCATCGAAGCGGGGACGGTCGCCACGCGGGCCACGATCGCCATCCGCGCCGAAGCGGGGACGGTCGCCACGGTCGCCACGCGGTCCGCGATCATCACGCGGTCCACGATCCTCACGCGGTCCACGATCCTCACGCGGACGGTCGCTGCCAGCTTCGGCACCAGCGGCGGCACCATCAGCGCCGAAGCGCGGACGGTCACCACGCGGGCCGCGATCATCACCGCCGAAGCGGGGACGGTCACTGCCACCACGCGGTCCACGATCGTCGCCGAAGCGGGGACGGTCGCCACGCGGCGGGCCACCACGGTCGCCACCACGATCATCACGGTCACGGAAGCGCGGACGATCGCCGCCACCATCCTCGCCGAAGCGCGGACGGTCGCTACGCTCGCCACCTTCACTCGGGGCGGCGGCTTCCGGCGCGCGCTCGGGGCGGCGCGGACGCGACGTCTTGGTCGTGATCTCGTTGAGCTTGTCGGCGACGAGCTGCGCGAGGACGCGGCGGCCGTCGGACTTCGCGAGGAGCTTCTCGAAGATGCCCTTCTCGAGATCGCTCGCGGTGCCGGTCACGGCACGCATCAGGATCTGGACCGGGTCCGGGGCCTGCTGCTTGCCGATCGGCGGCAGCGCGACCTTGAGCTTGCCCTCGAAGATCGAATCCTTCGGCAGCAGGCGCTCCTCCGGCTTGATGCCGAAGGTCAGGCGCACAAAGCGGAAGTTGCCGAGCTCACGCGGGCCGACCATCGAGAGGGCAGTGCCCTTCTTGCCGGCGCGGCCGGTGCGGCCGGTGCGGTGCACGTAGACCTCGGGCGACTCGGGCACCGAGTAGTTGATCACGTGCGAGAGGTCCGAGATGTCGATGCCGCGGGCGGCAACGTCGGTCGCGCACAGGAAGCGAAGGTTCTTCGCCTTCATGCGACCCATCACGCGCTCGCGATCGTTCTGCGACAGGTCGCTCGACAGCGGCTCGGCGTCGAAGCCCTGCTTGGTGAGGAACTTGGCGACCATCGTCGTTTCGTCCCGCATGTTGCAGAAGATGATCGCGCTCTCCGGCTCCTCCGCGAGGATGATCTTCAGCAGGTCGCGGCTACGCGCGATACCGCTGACGATGTAGTACGCGTGGTGAATGTCGGAGACAGAGACGGAATCCTTCGAGAGCGAGATCTGCTCGCGCTCCTGCATGTGGCGACGCGCATAGCGCGTGACCTCGTCGGGCATCGTGGCCGAGAACAGCAGCGTCTGGTGCTTCTCGGGCAGGTTCGACGTGATGCGCTCGATGTCCTCGAGGAAGCCCATCGACAGCATCTCGTCGCACTCGTCGAGGACGAACGTCGTGATGTTCTTGCAGTCGAGCGTGCGGCGGCCGATATGGTCGAGCACGCGGCCCGGCGTACCGACGACGATGTGCACGCCGTTCTTCAGATTCGTGATCTGCTTGCCGATCGGCGCGCCGCCGTAGACAGCCTCGATGATGATGCCGCGGTGCTTACCGATGTTGGTGAGCTCGCGAGCAACCTGGAGCGCGAGCTCGCGGGTCGGGGCCAGGATCAGCGCCTGCGGCTCGCGAACGGCGGGAACCATCTTGTTGACCAGCGGGAGACCGAAGGCGGTCGTCTTGCCGGTGCCGGTGCGCGACTGAACCAACAGGTTCTTGCCTTGGGAGACCGGCGTGAACACCGCGGTCTGCACGGCCGTCGGCGTGAAGTAGCCCATGTCGTCGAGCGCTTGCTTGACGTCCGGGTGGAGGCCCAGGTCATCGAAGCTGGGGAGCTTCGGCTCTGCAGGGGCGTCGGTGGAAACAGCTTCGGAAGAATCAGGAGAGATGGCGGCCAGGATGGCGGCCGCGTCGCCCACGCCATTGTCGGCGGGCGTCGTATCATTTGTCATCGAAAGAACCTTGGGAGAGAGAATCGCGCCGAGAAAAGCCAGTCGGGCAGCTGGTCGGGTGCGGAGCCTGGATTCGCCGGAATCAAACGACGTCGCTGATTGCGGCCGGGCGTGGCATTTACCGAGACAGAACGAAACGAAACAGAAACCTCGTAGTGACCTTTAGTTGCCGCGAACCATAGTCGGGCACCGGGGGACGGTCAAGCGTGGGTTTGCGTCACGGGCGCGGCAGGGTCAGCTGCAGCTTGCCGCGGTCGTCGGACAAGCCATGGCCCAGGACGACCGTCGCCGGCGGACAGGTCTGGGGCGGGTGCCCGACCTCCATGCACACGTTATCGTTGCTGGAAATCTGGAACACGCGCAGGTCGCAGCCTTCGACCGCAGCGCCGTCCTTGTCGATGACCTTGGCGTGGATGCGGGCGCCATCAGGAATGACGATCGTCGCGAGCGTGATCGTGCCGGGGTTGGGTACGCGGGGCAGGGCGTAGTCGGGCACGAGCCAGTTCGGTGCGGGCGAGCTCGAAGGCGTCTCGAAGAACAAGTCGTAGTTGCCCCAGATGTCAGCCACGGCGGGGTCGACCCACAGGATGAACTCGCCGCTCTCCGGCGTCAGCGCGGTGGATGCAGGGATCTCATCGAGGAAAGCCTGATCGTCATCCGAGACGCTCCACAGGAACCGCTGCGAGCGGCGCGCGGTCACCGACACGCCATCGAGGGCATTGCCGTGGCTATCGACGACCGTGCCGCGCAGGGCGACGCGCGCCGGCAGGCGCATCGCATCGGCTGTCACCGGATCGGTGCTCGTTGCCCCCATCGCGGGCAGCTTGAGCGTGCCGCTGTCGACGACGCCATACGTGGAGCTCGCGGGCGGCACGAGACGAACCTTGTAGCTGTTCACGAGCGCCGGACCGTCGAGCACGGAGATCCGCGCGATGCCGGTCTCGTTGGTCGTGGTCTCCTTCGTGAAGACCGCGCGCAGATCGTCGGTGAGCGTCGAGGTCACGAGCGCGGTCACGATCACGCGCACGCCGGCGACCGTCTTGACCTCGCCACTGCCGGCCAGCGCCTGCACGGGCACATCGATCACGCGACGCTGACCAAGCCCCGACGGCTGGGTCAGGTTTCGCTGCTGCGATGCGAGGTTCACATTTCGCAGCCGCAGCGTCGGCGACACATCGTTCTCGTCGAACGGCCGCGCCACGATCTCGAGCGGCGCCATCACGTTGTCGGCAATCTCGATCGAGTACGTGCCGTCCGTCGCGAAGTCGACCGTCGACACCTCGGTGGCGTTGGTCTCGCCGTCCCAGCGGCCGAGCGCAACCACCCGGTAGTTGGTCAGCGAGTTGCTGAATGCATCGCGCAGCGTTCCCGTGATCACGACCGGGGCAGGGTCTCCGAGCGTGTAGGTCTGGTGCTCGATGTCGTCGGTCGCGGACAGCGCGAGCCGGCGCGGCGGGAACAGCTCCGCTGCGGTGGTGCTGCCATCGGCCGCGGGCTTGTCGCCGCCGCCGTCCGGATCGATCGTCACGCTCCACGACTCGTCGCCCGGCTGCGTGCGCGGCACGCGGATCGTGAACGAGTCGGTGCCGCGCGGCAGGTCGGGCTTCGACTGCACCGAGAACCGCAGCGCAGGCGCGCCGGCGATGCGCGACGGCCGGGTCAGGCGGATCTGCGCACCGACCGACAGCGTGCTGCACGTCTGGTTGCCGGTATTGCAGAACGCCTCGATGCGGCCGCTGATGGTCACGGGCGTCTCGAGCTGGATCTCGCCGAGCCAGCCGTCGGCGGGAATCACGAGGCTCGCGAGCTCCGTCGAGATCAAGTCGTCCCGTGTGCTCGGCGCCGACAGCGTTGCCGCGAACTGGCCTTGTGGCGGGTTGCCGTAGCAGAGGCCTTCGGAGCAGGTCTCACCACGATCGCAGTCGCTGCTCGTCGAGCACTCCTGACCGGGACCGGTGGGCACCTCGAGGCAGCCGGCAACGAGCAGCAGGAAGGAGAAGCGCATCATGGCTGCGCCTCGACACACGTGAGGAAGTAGGTGCGCGTGGCCTTGAGTCCGCCCGACAGCATGGCCTGGTAGAGCGGCGCTTCGCCTTCGAGCACCTGGCGGTCGAACACGACGACGGACATCAGACGCTCGACGCCGATGTCCGCGCTCTGACACAGGCCCAGGAGCGACAGCGTGCACGAGCGGACGACGCTCGAACCGGCAGCCTCGAAGTTCGCGCGCGGCGGCGTCGGATCTTCGGGGCGGTACTCCACGAACAACTTGCAGAACAGCGTGTCGTCGACGTCGGTATCCTGGACCGAGAGGTTCAGGCTGCCGACGCCTTTCTCGAAGATCACCCGCTGGTAGTCCGGGAGCTCGACGATGTTGTCCGCACGGACCGACAGGATGGCCGGCGCCGAGTTCGCGCCCGCGTCGGTCGTGTCGACGGAGAGCGACGGCGGGATGATGCAGCTCGCGAACATCAGACAGACCAGACAGCGGAGCACGCCCCACCCATGCACCGAGCGCGCCAGCGGTGATCCTCCCCATCTCGTCGAGCAGTTAGCTCGATCGATGGAGTGTTCGGCGGTGCGGGGTTCGGACACGGGTGTCATGGGCAAGGGTGGGGAAACGAGGTGCAGATCACACAGGATCGGACGGCGGTGACTCACTGCCGTCGTCAGACTCTTTCTCGAGGTGGCGAAACACGGTGCGCGGATCGACGCCGAGGTCGCGCGCGGTCTTGGTGCGGTTGCCGTTATTGAGCGCGAGAACCTCGTTGATGTAGTCGCGCTGGAACTTATCCTTGGCCTCCGCGAGCGTGAGGATCTGCGGCAGCGTGTCGCCGGTCAGTCCGAGATCATCGGGGCCGATCACGGTCGACTCGCACAGCACGACCGCCTTCTTGATGCGGTTCTCCAGCTCGCGGATGTTGCCAGGCCAGTTGTGCTTGCGGATCGCGACCGCGGCGTTGGGCGAGAAGCCTTTGACCTTGGCGTCGTACTCGCGGCCGTAGCGTGACAGCAGGTAGCGCGCGATCACGAGCACGTCATCGCCGCGGATACGCAGCGGCGGCAGCTCGACCGCGACGACGTTGAGCCGGTAGTAGAGGTCTTCGCGGAACCGCCCGCCGGCGATCTCCTTCTCGAGGTCGCGGTTGGTCGCCGCGAGAATGCGGATGTCGCAGGTCTCGGGCCGCGTGTCGCCGACGCGATAGACGACCTTCTCCTGGATCGCGCGCAGCAGCTTTACTTGTAGCTCGATCGGCATCTCGCCGATCTCGTCGAGGAACAGCGTGCCGCCATCGGCTGCCTGGAACTTGCCCTGCTTGTTCGCCACCGCGCCCGTGAACGAGCCCTTCACGTGACCGAACAGCTCGCTCTCGAGCAGGTTCTCGGGAATCGCGCCGCAGTTGATGGTGATGAACGGCTTGCCCGTGCGCGGCGAACGGTTGTGGATCTCGCGCGCGATCAGCTCCTTGCCGGTGCCGGTCTCGCCCGTGATCATCACCGAGATATCGGTCGGGGAAATCTTCTCGACCTTGCGGAACACGCTCTGCATCGGCGGCGACGTGCCGACGATCTCGCCGAACCGATACTGCTCGAGGCGATCGCTCAGCCGCTTGTTGTCGTGGCGCAGCTCGTTGAGTAGCAGCGCGTTGCTGACGATCAGGGACGCCTGCGACGAGAACACGGTGAGCACGCGCAGCGTCTGGACCTGGAACAAATCTCGGATCGAGTCGTTGCCGACGTAGATGATGCCGAGCAGGCGGCCGCGGTCGAGCAGGGGCACGCAGATGACCGAGGACACCCGCAGGTGCATCACGCTCTTGGCGCCGGCGAACTCGTCGTCGCTCATCGCGTCGCTGACGATCACCGGCTTCTTGGAGCGAACCACTTTGGCGATGATCGAGTCAGACAGCTGACTGACGGCATCGGCGATATTCTCGCGATTGAGGTTACGCGCGACCTTCACGTCGAGAGTCTCGCCCTCGAGCAGGACCAGGAATCCCTTGTCCGCGTTCGTGATCTCGATGACCGCGTCCATCAGCGCATCGAGGAGCTCGGTCAGGTCGCGCACGTGCATCAGGCGATCGGAGAACTCGAACAGCTTGGAGTAGGCGTCGAGGTCCGCGACCGTGTTCGCGGCCTCTGCCTCGACGGGCGGCGTGTCGTCGACCATCGCGAACCGCAGATCGACCGAGCCGATCACGAGCCGCTCGTCATGGCTCAGCTTGTGCTTGCTGCGCTTCTTGCCGTTGACGACGAACTCGGTCTTCTTCGGCGCGAACACCGTATAGGTCTGACCGTCGAAGTGAATCGCGTAGCCATCGGTCACGAGCGGATCGGGCAACACGATGTCGTTGTCGGGACCGGACCCGAGCGACGTGATCTTCTTGTGCAGGTGATAGACGGTCGGCGGCTGACCCTGCGCGGTAAGACGAAGCGAAGGCATATCTAGTTCTCCCAGCCAATTCCGATGCCAAGCCCGGTGGGCGTGATCATCGGTGAAATGTGAATGCGCTCGAGCAGCGAGGTCTTCGGCTTCGGTGCGGCCTTCTCGTTGAGCGCCTTGTCGAGCAGCTCGTCGTCGCCCTCGACACGCGTCTGTGGCTCGTAGTGACGGAGCGAGTCGATCACGCTCCACGTGTAGAGGCCGAGGAACGCGAGGCCTGACGCGATCTCGAGCTGCTGCAAGCGACGCACGAAGGGTCCGTCCTCGACAGCGACCTGATCGGATCGGATGCCGTACTTGCCGACGAGGTAGAACCAGATGCCCGCGCTGGTGCCCAGCGTGAGGAGCTGCCCGCTGCCGAACAGCGCGGCCTTCAGTGTGTGGCCGTTCTGGAGCTGACCGAAGCCGAACGGCGTGAAGTTCACCGCGTACAGGTTCTGCTTGTAGACGCGGAGGCTGTCTCGATACTTCTCGAGCGCCTCGCGCTGCTCCTGGAGCTTGCGGATCTCCTCGTCCTTCTTGCCGCGATTCTCGATGTCCGCCTTGGTGTCGTCGAACAGGCGACGCGCACGGTCGGAATAGAACATTGGATCGAGCGACTCGCGCGGCTTGAGCTGCAGCGCGCGCTCGAACTCGGTCTTTGCTTCCTCACGGTCGCCATCGTCGGCGAAGCACGCCCCGAGCATCGCGCGTGCTTCGAACAGAGAATCGCGATCCGCGATGCGCTCGCGCGGATACAGCACATCCTTGAGCAGCCGCGACGCCGAGCTGCAGTCTTTCTTGCGGAAGTAATCCTTGGCGGACTCGAAGTCCTGGCTCGGCCCGGCGTGTGCCGATGCCGCCGCGAGCACGATTGCGAGGATCAGCGCTCTTTGCATCGCACTGTCTCGGATTGGTTCGCCGGCACACGGACCTCGATGGGCGTCTGATCGACCTTCTCGCCGGCGAACACCACGATGAACGTCGCCGTGAACTGCGTCGTGTTCCTGGGAAACGTCACGGCGACCGGTACGCCGAACTTCGCCGTGCTGCCGTTGATCTTCACGGTGCTGTCGCCGGACGCGTCGCAGTACGTCACGAGATTGGCGGGCAACGCCTGCAGCTGGAACGAGGTCTCTCCGGTACCAAATGGCACCTTGCGATCCTGCTCCTCGCAACACTGGTTGCGCACGGTGACCTTGACGTCGCCTTCGACGGCGCGCACGACCGCCCCGTCCTCGGGCGTGACCTTGGCCCACGCGTAGTCGCCGATCTTTACCTCTGAGTCCTGTTCCGGCCGAACCACGACCCGCAGCGGCTTCGAGGTGTCGACCGGCACGGCGGCGTCAGGCGGCGTGACATCGGGATTGTCCGGTCGGATGACGACCCCGGGGACGGCACCACCGTCGTCCAAGTCGACCGCGACGCCCGCGTCGATGTCCACCGGCGGCGCCTCGACGCGCGTGGTGTTCGTGGCCGGCACGATGATCTGCGGCGCGGTCACGATCGACGGATCAGGGGGCGGCTGCGGCGGCGGCAGCTGTCCCTTCTTGTGAATCATGAAGCCGCCGGCGCTGATGGCGCCGATCGAGAGCAGCGCGATCGCGGCGGTCTTGAGCCGCGCACGACGGTTGAGCCCGTCGAGGATCGCGAGCACTTTCTGGTTCTGGGGATCGATCGTGAGGATGCGATCGAACACGTCGAGGGCAGGGGCCTGGTCTCCGGCGTCGAGCAGCTTCTGCCCGCGCCGCGTGAGGTGATCGAGGAGGCGCTCCTTGAGCGCGAGCTCGTACGAGTCGGGCGCCTTGAAGTAGCGCGCCAGCTCGCTCGTGAGCTTGTCGGACTCGAGCCCCGACTCCTCGAGGTATGCCTCGAGCGCGAGCACCATCTCGCCGATCGCTGGATAGCGGTCGTCGGGCATCGCGGCCATCGCGCGCAGAATGATCCTGCCGAGCCGGTTGCCGATGCGCGGGTTCGCGATGCGCGGATCGAGGAACTTGCACTCGGCGATCCGCTTGAGCACCTCGTGCGGGTTCTTGCCCTCGAACGGCAGCTTCCCGACGGTGAGCTGATACAGCACGATACCGACCGCGAACACGTCAGTGCGAAAGTCGAGCGGCCGGCCCTCGACGTGCTCGGGTGCCATGTACGCCGGCGAGCCGAGCAGCTGCCCCGTGACCGTCAGCCGCTCGAGGTCGATCATGTGCGAGATGCCGAAGTCCATCAGCTTCACCACGCCGTCGGACCGGATCATGATGTTCTCGGGTTTGACGTCGCGGTGCAGGATGCTCGCGGCATGCGCATGGGCGAGCGCGCGTGCGACCTGCAGCATGATCATCGCGCCGACCTCGGGGAACGTGATCGGACGATCGGTGAAGAACTGCTTGAGCGTCTGACCGTCGATGAACTCGGTGACGATGTAGCTCTCGGCGTTCTCCTTCGCGCTGTAGTCGAAGATCTCGAGGATGTTGTCGTGGCGCAGCTTGGCGACCGCTTGCGCCTCGCGCTCGAAGCGATCGCGTGCCTCCTTGGACTCGGCGAGATGCTTGTGGAGGATCTTGATCGCGACCGTGCGCTTCAGCGATCGATCGATGCCGCGATACACGATCGCCATACCGCCCTGGCCCACACGTTCCAGCAGCTCGTATTTATCGAGGACTTGGCCGACCTGGATCACTCGCACTCACTAGTCAGAGCCGTGCATGACGCGGATGTCACGGCGACTCCCCGGTATCGATGAGACTGGAGGACGCCTCAAAAGGTTGGCTAAGGTCTCAAGTCTACGCCCCTTCTCGTGGAATCGGCAAGACGCTCCCAGCCCGTGGGTCTGACGCGGCCGTCGCTTCCCCTGTGTGGTTTCAGGTAGGCTTCGGGCGTGGAAACGCGCCTTCGGAACGCCCTGCGCGCTGTCTCGGCGGCTGCGACCGCGTTTCTGGAGCAGACCAACGACCGCCAGCTGCTCCTGCAGACCGTGGTGCGGCAGGTGTCCGAGGCTATCCCGGACCTCTGCCTTGTATCGATGCGGACCGAGGGGGACACGATCACGATGGTGGCGGTTCACGACGAGGATGCGCGCGCGTGTGCCGCATACGCATCGATGCTTCATCACCCGCGGCCCATCTCGCCGATCGCTGCCACCGCGCTGGGTGGAGGGGTTCCGTTGTTCATGCCCGAGCTCGATATCGACGAGTTTGCCAGGAGCATGCCGCCGGACTCGATCGCGGCGTTGCGCACCGTGAATGTGCTCGGCATGCTCGTCGTGCCGCTGGCCTCGCGCGGCGAGCTGCTCGGGCTGATGACGATCATGCGGCACAACCCGGAGCTGCCGCCGCTCGACCAGACCGACCTCGAGATCGCGCAGTTTCTCGCCAACCATGCCGCGCTCGCGATCGGAACCGCCGATCTGGCCAGGGAGCGCCAGAAGCTGGCGAGCGAGCTCGAGGCCTCGCGTTTCCTCGACGCGGTGATCGAGAACATCCCCGACATGGTGTTCGTCAAGGACGCCGTCGAGCTGAAGTTCGTACGCTTCAACCGCGCGGGGGAGGAGCTCATCGGCGTGCCGCGCGCCGATTTGATGGGCAAGAGCGATCACGACTTCTTCCCTCCGGAGGAAGCGAAGTTCTTCACCGACAAGGATCGCGAGACGCTCGCGGCCAAGCGCATGGTCGAGATCCACGAGGAACCGATCAGAACTGCCAGCGGCGAGCGCTGGCTGCACACCAAGAAGGTCCCGATCCTCGACGAGAATGGCACGCCGCGCTACCTGCTCGGCATCTCCGAAGACATCACCGAGCGCAAGGCCACGATCACCGCGCTCGCCGCGGCCAAGGACAAAGCCGAGGCGGCAAACCGCGAGCTCGAGGCATTCAGCTACTCGGTCGCGCACGATCTGCGTGCACCGCTGCGCGCGATCGACGGCTTCGCGCAGGCGCTGCTCGAGGACTACAGCGCCAGGCTCGACATCATCGGGCAGCGGCACCTCGAACGCATCCGCGCCGCCGCGCAGCGCATGGCGGCACTCATCGACGATCTGCTCGGGTTGTCTCGGGTCACCCGCCAGGAGCAGAAGCGCGAGGTCGTGAACCTGTCGTCGGTCGCGCGCATCGCGGTCGCCCAGCTCGAGCGCGCCGATCCCTCGCGCAACGTCGAGGTGGTCATCCAGGACGACATCACGGTGCTAGCCGATTCGAAGCTGCTCGCGATCGTGTTCGACAACCTGTTCGGTAACGCGTGGAAGTTCACGTCCAAGACCAAGCACCCGCGCATCGAGCTGGGCACGGTCAAGGGGCCCGGCGAGCCGGTCTATTACGTGCGCGACAACGGTGCCGGCTTCGACATGGCGTACCAGAACAAGCTGTTCGGCGTGTTCCAGCGCCTGCACCCGGCACACGAGTTTTCCGGAACCGGCATCGGCCTCGCGACCGTGAGGCGCATCATCGAGCGCCACGGAGGTCGCGTGTGGGCCGAAAGCGCGGTAGGAAAGGGCGCGACCTTCTTCTTCACGCTCGGAGACCTGTCGTGAGTAATCGCGTGATCTTGCTGGTCGAAGACAACCCCGACGACGAGGAGCTGACGCTGCGTGCTCTGCAGAAGAGCAACATCCTCAATCCGGTGGACGTCGCGCGCGATGGGGCCGAGGCGCTCGATTACCTGTTCTGTCGCGGCGCTCACGCCACCCGTGACCCACGAGATCTGCCGCAGGTCGTGCTGCTCGATCTCAAGCTGCCCAAGATCGATGGGCTCGAGGTGCTGCGCGAGCTCCGCGCCGACCCTCGCACCAAGCGCCTGCCGATCGTGATCCTCACCAGCTCGGCCGAGGAGCAGGACGTGTTGACGGGCTACGAGCTCGGCGCCAACAGCTACATTCGCAAGCCCGTCGACTTCACGCAGTTCGTGGAGGCCGTCCGCCAGCTCGGGCTCTATTGGCTCGTGCTGAACCAGCCAGTTCCGGCGGGTTAGCGCCGCATCCGCGCATCGTCCTCTTGACTAGGCGCCTTCGATCCACTAATCAAAGGCCCGTTCCCAGGCACATAGCTCAGTGGGAGAGCATCACCTTGACACGGTGGGGGTCTGCGGTTCAATCCCGCATGTGCCTACGAAGTAGAAGCAGAGCAGCGAGCGCGGGTCACGATTCACGAGGGCCATCGTAACGCAGGGTTGCAAGAAGCGCTCAAACGCGCTCGCAGCGGCGGGGCGATGAGGGTAAAACGTGCGCCTGCTCAATCGCAGGAGAATCCGCAGACACATGACTACGAGTGACGTGACCACATGAACCCCCGTCCGCCTGGGGGTCGTTTTGACCGCCGCCGCCCCGAGCAGGGCCTTCGCATCAACCATCGCATCCGCGTTCCTGAAGTCCGCGTCATCGCCGACGAGGAACAGCTGGGCGTCCTGCCGACGCACGAGGCGCTGCGCCTCGCCGAGGAGAAGGGTCTCGACCTCGTCGAGATTTCTCCGCGCGCGTTCCCGCCGGTCTGCCGGATCATGGACTACGGCAAGTACAAGTACGAAGAGGCGAAGAAGAAGCAGCAGGCTCGCAAGCGCGCTTCGACGGTCGAGACCAAGGAGATCAAGTTCCGTCCCAAGACGGAAGAGCACGACATGGCTTTCAAGGTGAAGCATGTCCGTCGCTTCCTCGAGGGCGGCAACAAGGTTCGCCTTGCGGTCGTGTTCCGTGGCCGCGAGATCACGCACCCACAGACCGGCATGAACGTGCTGAACCGCGTGGTCGACATGTGCAACGACATCGCCACCGTCGAAGTGACGCCCAACATGGAAGGCCGTCGCATGATCATGGTGATCACGCCGCGCCCGGGTGTCGTTCGTAAGGCGCAGGAGGCCAAGAAGGCTCAGGTCGCTGCATCGATCGCCGCCGACGCCGCGAAGCGTGGTCCGCAGCCGGGCGGCAAGCCTGCCCCGCAGCAGGTCGCTCCGCCCGAGGATGACGACGACGACGATCTCGACGAGGACGCGATCAACGCGGACGTCGAGGATGATGACGACGATGACGACGAGGCTGGTGGCGATGCCCCGCCCGCCGCCGACGCTGACGCTCCGAAGGAGTAAAGCTCCGTCGTTGTGACCGCGATCGCCCCGGAAGTCTTCGGGGTCGGTCGTGGCGCACTGATTTTGGCGAGTTGTTTCGCCAAGATCAGGGACGTCGCGGCGTGCGCAGCAGCTCTGCGAAAACGGGGCGATCGTCGGGCGCAAAAGCCCTTGTTATTCCGGTGTGGCTGGGGCATAAAACGCAACCTCGCGTCATGCCCAAGGTAAAGACACATTCCGGCGCCAAGAAGCGGTTCAAAAAGACCGCGTCGGGCAAGTTCAAGTTCGCTCGCGTCTTCAAGCGCCACCTGCTGACGGGTCGGAGCAAGAAGCGTAAGCGTCAACTCCGCAACGCGGCGTACGTGCCGCCGGCGCATCATCACCAGATTGATGTGCTGCTCCCGTACGCCTAGTTTGCACTGAAGATTACGAAGTAAGAGGAAACTGAGATGCCCCGCGCTAAACGAGGATTCAAGGCTCGCCGTCGTCGCAACCGTCTACTGAAGCACGCCAGTGGCTTCCGCGGTAAGCGCAAGAACTGCCACGCGATCGCGAACGAGTCGGTTCAGCACGCGTGGATGCACATGTACCGCTCGCGCAAGGTTCGTAAGCGCGACTTCCGCGGGCTGTGGATCCAGCGCATCAATGCGGCTGCCCGCGCGCTCGGCGTCAGCTACTCGAAGCTGATGGGCAAGCTCAGCGGCGATAACGTTCAGCTCAACCGCAAGATGCTCGCCGAGATCGCGATCAGCGACCCGGTCGCGTTTCAGGCGATCGTCAGCGCGTAGCGGTCCGCACCTTTTGGTTTACTAACGGCGGCTCCGCAAGGGTCGCCGTTTTTCGTTTTGGCGTTTCTTATGTCCACCACCTCAGATCTGATCGCGAAGCTCGAGCAGCTCGGTGACGAGTTCCTTGCCCAGGCCCAGTCGCTCGTCGAAGAGCAGGCGATCCGCGCGGTGCAGGCGCAGTTCCTCGGCAAGAAGGGCAAGGTCTCCGAGCTCATGAAGGAGCTCGGCAAGCTGCCCGGCAATGAGCGGCCGCAGGTCGGCGCGGCTGCGAACAAGGTGAAGGAGAAGATCGAGGCGGTCGTCGAGGCCTGCCTGTCACGGCTGACGAACGCCGCGAAGCAGGCGGATCTCGCGCGACACGTCGATGTCACGCTGCCGCAGCGCCCGGTCGCCGGCGGTCACCTGCATCTGCTCACGCAGGTGCGGATGGAGGCGGTCAACGTGTTCGCCGAGCTCGGCTTCGTGGTCGCCGAAGGTCCGCAGATCGAGACCGACTGGCACACGTTCGAGGCGCTCGCGATTCCCAAGGATCATCCCGCGCGCGACATGCAGGACACCTTCTACGTGTCCGAGGAGATCGTGCTGCGCACGCACACGAGTCCGGTGCAGGTCCGCACGATGCTCACGCAGCCGCCGCCGATCCGGATCGTCGCGCCCGGTCACGTCTATCGTCGCGACGACGACCCGACGCACAGCCCGATGTTCACGCAGATCGAAGGTCTCGCGGTCGACGAGAACATCTCGTTCGCCGATCTCAAGGGCACGCTGCTGCACTTCGTGAAGCGGTTCTTCATGAAGGATCTCGGCATCCGATTGAGGCCGAGCTACTTCCCGTTCGTCGAGCCCGGTGCGGAGGTCGACATGCAGTGCAGCTTCTGCAGCGGCACCGGCTGCCGGATCTGCAAGCAGACCGGCTGGGTCGAGATCGGTGGCGCGGGCATGGTCGATCCCGACGTGTTCAAGAACTGCGGGATCGATAGCGAGCGCTACACCGGCTTCGCGTTCGGCATGGGCCTCGAGCGCATGGCGATGCTCCGGCACAACGTCAACGACATCAAGTACTACTACGAAGGCGACATTCGCTTCCTGGAGCAGTTTTAGCCATGAAGGTCCTGTGGAGCTGGCTCCTCGAGCTGTGCGACCTCGACACCATGCCGACGGTCGAGGAGGGCGGCGACGCGCTCACGCGCCTCGGCAACGAGATCGAGCAGCTGACGAATCTCGGCGGTGGCTTTCGTGGCGTCGTGGTCGCGGAGGTCGTGGCCAAGCGGCCACATCCGCAGGCCGACAAGCTCACGCTCGTCGACGTGATCACCGAGCGCGGTGGGACCGCGACGCAGGTCGTGTGCGGTGCGCCCAATGTTCCGGAGCCCGGCCGCAAAGTCTTGTGGGCGCAGATCGGTGCCGAGCTGCCGCTCAACGATGGCAAGGTGCTCACGCTCGCCGCCAAGGCGGTCAAGGGCATCGAGTCGCCCGGCATGCTGTGCGCCGAGGACGAGCTCGGCCTGTCCGAGGATCACGCCGGCATCGTCGTGCTCGACGAGGACGACAAGACGCCGCTCGGTGCGCCCGCGCAAAAGGCGCTCGGGATCGATGACTGGCTGCTCGAGGTCAACGCGCCGGCGAACCGTGGCGACCTGCTCGGTCACCTCGGCGTCGCGCGCGAGCTCGTCGCTGCTCTCGGCGGCAAGCTCGTGCTGCCCGACATCGATGTCTCCGCCTACCTCGGGACCGGTCGGCCGGCGATCGAGCTCGCGATCGCATCGGCCGAGGATTGCCCGCGCTACGTCGCGCGCGTGATCGAGAACCTCACGGTGAAGCCCTCGCCGCGCCGGATCGCGCAGCGCCTTCGCGCCGTCGGCGTGCGTCCGATCTCGAACCTGGTCGATGCCACGAACTACGTGATGTTGGAGCTCGGCCAGCCGCTGCATGCCTTCGACCTCGCCAAGCTCACGACCAACGTGATCGGCATCTCGCCGGGTGGCGACGGCGAGAAGCTCACCACGCTCGATGGTGTCCACCGCACGCTGGTCAAGACCGACCTCGTGATCCGCGACGGTGATCGCGGCATCGCGCTCGCGGGCGTGATGGGCGGCGCCGATACCGAGGTGACCAGCTCGACCACGCGCGTGCTGCTCGAGAGCGCGAGCTTCAAGTCGCTGCTCGTGCGGCGCACGGCGCGCCGGCTCGGCCTGCACTCGGAGGCCTCGCACCGCTTCGAGCGTGGCGTCGATCCCGAGCTCGCCGGCTTCGCCTCGGCGCGCGCGACGCGCCTGCTGTGCATGGTGGGCGGCGGCAAGGTCTTCGGCGATCCGATCGATGCCTATCCCGGCAAGCGCGCGCCCACAGCGATCGCGGTGCGGCTGCCGCGTGTGCAGATGCTGACGGGCGTGCCGTTCACCTATGGTGCGTGCGCCGATGCGCTCACGCGTCTCGAATTTGGCGTGACCTCCGATGGGCAGGACCTGGCGGTCACGCCACCGAGCGCCCGTGCCGATGTCGCGCGCGAGGTCGACGTGATCGAGGAGATCCTGCGCATCAGCGGCTACGAGCAGGTCACCTCGACGCTCCCCGTGCTGCGCCAGGCGCCGCCCGTGCGGCCGCCAAACCGTGCCGACGAAGCGCGCCGTGCGCTCGCCGCTGCCGGCTCCTCCGAGGCGATCACCTACGCGTTCCAGTCCGCCGAGCGCTGTGGTGTGCTTGGCGTGTCGCCGAGCGATCGCCGCGCGCAGCCGATCGCGGTGCGCAACCCGATGTCCGTCGATCAGGGCGTGATGCGCACGTCGCTGCTGCCAAACCTGATCGCAGCGGTCGCGCGCAACCAGAGCTACGGACGCCCCGATGTCTCGCTGTTCGAGGTCGGCAGCGTGTTCCTGCGCCGTGGCGAAGGCGTGTCCGAGCGGCCGCCGCACGAGCTGTGCGACGAGCCCGTGTGGGCCACCGGCGTGCTCGCCGGCCGCCGTCCCGCGCAGATCGGCCAGGGCACGCCGTACGACGTGTTCGACGCCAAGGCGCTCGCGCTCGAGGCGATCCGTGCCGTGTCGGCCGATGCGCGGGTCGAGATCGGGGCCACGGCGAACGTGACCTACCTGCATCCGGGGATCGCGGGTGAGATCAAGGTCGGCCGCGAGGTCGTGGGCCGCTTCGGTGAGGTTCATCCCGACGTGCGTACGAAGCTCGGCGTCGACGGTGCCGTGTTCGCGTTCGAGGTTGATCTCGACAAGCTGCCCCTCGCGCCGCCGGCGCAGATGCACACGATCCCGCGGTTCCCGGGCTCGGACCGTGATGTGTCGCTGCTACTCGCTGAAGACATTCCTGCGGGACGGATCGTCGAGGTCATCGAATCGCAGAGCGAGGCTCTGGTGTCGCGGATCCGGCTGCTCGAGGACTATCGGGATGCGAAGCTCGGCGCGGGCATGAAGAGTATGCTGTGGTCGATTCTCTATCGGTCGGCTGACCGGACGCTCACCGATGTCGAGGTGGATCGGGCCCACGAGAGTATCGTGGCGCGACTCGTCGAGAACTTGCCGGCGCAGCGCCGTTGACCGCCGATAGAACGCGCTCTGCACGGCCAACCGCCGCCCCGCGCTCCAGAAGAACCACACCACGCGCGGGATGATCTCGTTGCGGTGGAGCCGAGTCCGTCAGTTCCAACGGATCTTGTAGCAGCCCATCTTTGTTGCCGAAGATCCCTGCATGTTCGTTATCGTAAGTGCCGAGCGATAACCAACCGCAACACCGCCGGATGACGATTCCAAACCGAAGTCAAAGACGGGGAGCAAACGAACGTTGTTTTTTGTATCCTCGACTGGTCCCCCGCCGCTGTCCATCGTTTGGCTCACCGATCCGACAAAGGTGCCAGAGCTGCCGCACGATGAACCCTCTGATGGGATGCTGGTTTGGCGGTAACGGCTCAACGTCACGGTGGCGCTACCATTGCCGGTCGCTTTGGCGTCTCTCGACGTAAAGATGATTTTCTCTTTTGTATTAGTCCGACCAGCGTATGACTGAGCACCGATCCACGACCAGGTAGGCGGATGATTTGTGTCATTGACATTCGGATCAAGCCACATCGGTCCCGCCCAGTAGTTGCTTATCTCGCATCCATTCAATGTAGCTGTAAGCGCGCAGTCGGCCCGACCTCCAAGGAATTCGTCTGCCCAGCCAAGGTACAGAGTCGCATTTGCGGTCGAAGCACCAAAGCAGATTAGGCCAATGAGCCCGATTTGGGCGCCCGCCCGACGCACACTACGTGTTCGCGCGTTCATTGGGCCTCCGGGATCAGCTGTCCGTTGTAACCCGTGCTCGTGCCGTGCCGGTGCCATTGTGGTGGATCACCAAATCGATCCGTGATGCCCTCCCACGAGACATCGAAGACTCCATGTGCATCGGTAGCGCCGATCCTGACAAACGCGGTGCCCGAAACGCCGACATCGCCAGACGCAAAACTCTCAAACAGCCAGCACGTCGAAAAGTCCTCGAGAGCTGGGTTACACACTCCTTGATAAACTTGCGAGAAGGAGATTCCCGGGTTCGACGACATTTGGATGTGCAGACCTTCAGAGCTTCGTACAGAGCCCAGGAGGTTCTTGTCGATTCGGACTGCCACCCACCGGAAGTCTTTAGGCGCTTGGCCCGAAAGGACCTCGGGAAGCCGATCGGCTTTCTCCGTTGATGCATAAGCGAGGCTGAGTCCACCCTCCGAGTCGCTATGCGCGATCGCGATTTCACTGATGTCGTCGGACAAATTCTCCTCTCGCGACGAGCAACCAACCGCGAGCACAACGAACATGTAGCCAGCGCGACTCATTTGTTCCCTCCAGTGTTCATTCGGATAAGTCTCGAATAGCCTTTTTTTTTTTGTCGAGCGCCAGCGACTTCGAACGGACCGGACCTCCGCCATTGCGCGCATCGCTAACCTATCGAAACAAGGTGCCTCGGGGGCAGCGTCAGCGGGATCTCAAACGTTTCAGTCGGTTGAGTTACACCCGCTAGCTAAACCCGTGTTACGTATGTGTTATGGCGAGAATGACCAAGGCGGACATCATCGAGTCGGTCTACGAAAAAGTAGGCGGGTTCTCGAAGAAGGAAGCCGCGGAGATCGTCGAGACCGTCTTCAATGTCGTCAAGGAGACGCTCGAGCGCGGCGAGAAGATCAAGATCTCAGGCTTCGGTAACTTCGTCGTACGCGACAAGAAAGACCGAATGGGCCGCGATCCGCAGCGTGCTGTGCCGATCCTCATCCCGGCGCGCCGCGTGCTCACTTTCAAGCCATCGCAGGTCTTGAAGAACATCCTGAACGGCTTGCCCCCGGTCTAGCAATCTAGTAGACCGTCGACTCCCACCCGAGGCGTAGCGCAGCCTGGTAGCGCACCAGACTGGGGGTCTGGGGGTCGCAGGTTCAAATCCTGTCGCCTCGACCGGGTCCGGACGGCTTCCCCAGCCGTCCACCTTTTTCGCAAACCCCGGCTTTGCCGGGTAACGCGAAGCCGTTGCGGAGTTAGATAGGCTGCAGATGTCGCGTCCACTCGTTCTCTGCTCCAACGACGACGGCATCGAGTCACCGCACCTCGAGGCGCTCGCCGCCAAGATCGAGGAGTTCGCGGACGTGCTCGTCGTCGCGCCCGAGCGGCAGCGGTCGGCCGCCTCCCACGCGATCACGCTCCACAAGCCGCTGCGCCTCACCGAGGTTCGCCCGCGTCGCTTCTCCCTGTCAGGAACGCCGGTCGACTGCGTTTACCTCGGCGTGCTCAAGCTCTGCGATCGCAAGCCGGCCGTGGTCGTGTCGGGGATCAACGACGGCTACAACCTCGGCAGCGACGTCTTCTACTCGGGCACCGTGGCCGCTGCGGTCGAGGGGGCGCTGCGCGGTGCCGCCGGTATCGCGTGCTCGCTCGCTCCGCGCGCGCAGGACGTACCGCACGCCGTCGAGTTCGCCGCGAAGGTCGTGCACGCCGCGATCAACGAGCCGATCCCTGCAGGCACCGTGCTCAACGTGAACATGCCGGGCGTCGGCAACGAGCACTATCAATGGACGACGCTGGGTCGTCGCCTCTACGAGGACGATGTCGCCGAGCGCAAAGATCCGCGCGGCCGCTCGTACTTCTGGGTCGGCGGCGGTCCCGCGGGGCACGAGGATGTCGAGGGCACCGACTGCGTCGCAGTGTCGCGCGGCTGGAACAGCATCACGCCGATGCATCTCGACCTCACCGATCGCAGTCGCCTGGCGAAACCACCGTGGCAGCTCGAAGGCTTCCGCGTGATGGTGGGGCCGGGGTAGGCTCGCGCGATGAAGCGGTGGGCGCTGCTGTGGCTGATCGCGGGCGGATGCTCGGGCAAGCCGACGACTGCAAGCGGCGGGCAGGGCACCGGTAGCGCACCCGTCGCGACGGGCACGACGTGCGCCGACGTGAAGGCGAAGGTCGAGCAGCTCTATCGCGCCGAGGGTCAGGTGAAGGAGCCCAAGCGCGTCGAGGCGTTCGTTGTCGACAACACCACGATGGTGATGGCCGACTGCGCAAAGGATCCGGGGGCGTTCGTCGCGTGTATCGCGAAGGCGCAGTCGATCGCCGAGCTCGAGAAGCAGTGCCTGGTTCCCCTCGACGATGAGGGTACCGAGGGCGACCCCAAGTGAAACTGGTGCAGCCAGGAAGTGTCCTCGCCATGATGAAGAACCTCGTGTTCGTGCTCGCGATCGCAGCGTGCGGCAACAAGGGCCAGACGCAGGTCTCCAACGCGGGCAGCGGCGATCCACCGGGGCCCGTGAGGGACACGCGTACCGAGCTCGAGCAGCGCCGCGATACCGCGTGCGAGACGCTCGGCCCACGCATCACGGACTGCGCTGTCGCCGATGCGAAGGTGGCGCTCGGGGCCGGCCAGATCAAGCAGAAGGACTTCGACGAGATCACGAAGCCCGAGATCAAGGCGAAGAACTCGAAGGACTTCATCGACAAGTGCGCCGGCACCGAGTTCTCCTCGCGCCAGGTTCGCGTGCTCGAGGTCTGCCAGTCGCAAGAGACCGAGTGCGAGCCAATGCTGTCGTGTCTCGACAACCTGAACAAGCAATGACCAAACACCTCCTGATCGCGCTGTCTCTGCTCACTGCCTGCAAGAAGAAGGACGCGAAGCAGGAGGTCACGCCGCCCGCAACGGGCAGCGCCACCGCCGAAGCGCCGCCCACGCGGCCTTCGCAGATGCCACTCGCCGCGCTGCCGACGCTCGTGCTCCCCGACGATCCCAAGCGCGCGGAGAAGGTCGCCCTCGGTCACGCGCTGTTCTTCGACAAGCGCCTGTCGGGCGCAAACGATCGCTCGTGCTACTCGTGCCACCAGAACGAGCACGGCAACGGCGGCAAGGATCCGCTCGCGATCGGATCGGGCGACAAGGTGCTCACGCGCCACTCGCCCGTGATCTGGAACGTCGGCTACTACAAGAATTCGCTCTACTGGGACGGTCGCGCGAAGGACCTCGAGGCGAACACCAAGGGCGCATGGGGCGGCGGCAACATGGGCGCCGGTCCCGACAACCTCGACAAGAAGGCCGCGGAGCTCGCGAAGATTCCCGGCTACAAGAAGCTGTTCACCGCCGCGTTCGACGCGACACCGATCAAGCAAGATCAAGTCGCCAGCGCGCTCGCCGAGTACATGCGCACGCTCGTGTGCAAGGACACGGCGTACGACAAGTTCGCCGCGGGCGACAAGATGGCCATCACCGAGCAGCAGCAGAAGGGCCTCGACGTGTTCATGGGCAAGGGCGGCTGCGTCACCTGCCACGCGCCACCGTTCTTCTCGATGGCGATGGGCGTCGAGGGCGGCCTCTACTACAACGTCGGCATCGGCACGCAAGGCGTCGCCGAGGACAAGGTCGACATCGGCCGGCAGGGCGTGACGAAGGACGACAAGGACTGGGCGCGCTTCAAGCCGCCGAGCCTGCGCAACGTCGGCAGGTCTGCGCCGTACTTCCACGATGGATCGGTCGCCAAGCTCGAGGACGCCGTGAAGCTGATGGCGACCGGCGGCCTCAAGAACAAGAACATCGATCCGGCGCTCGCCGATCGCGGGCTCACAGCGGACGAGCTCGGCGATTTGGTCGCGTTCCTGTCGGCGCTCGACTGCCCGGGCAAGCTCGACGAGCCGAAGCTGCCCTAGCGGTCGCCGTCGCGGCGCGTGTCGACTTCTTCGACACGCACGACCATGTGCAGCTCGCTGCCCGGAATCGGCAGCGGCGTGAGCCAGATGATCAGCTCGAGCGGCGGGCGGTCCTGCCCGCGGAACACGCGAGCGCGGCGCTCGATCGGCTTGCCATCGACGTGCACGGCGCGGAGCGCGCGTTGCAGCCCGGGCACGAACGACACCAGGGTGGTGTCCGAGAGCGTCAGGCCATCGCAGCCTCGGTCGTCCTGATTGCAGAGCTTGTTGAACGCACGATTCGCGGCGGTGATCACGCCG
>JBBQFU010000100.1:0-29079 GCA_038322185.1 Haliangiales bacterium | reverse complement strand
GGCCATCCGTCCTACTCGCTGCTCGTCGTGCTGTTCGCGGTCCTGCTCTCGACCGCCGTCGGCGCGCGCTTGTCAGAGCGGTTCGCGGTGCCCAAGCTGGGCCGCATCATGATGATCGTCGGCTTCGTGCTGGCGCTCCTGTCGGTGCTCTACGGCCTCATTCTCGGAGACCTGCTTCGGGCCTGGATCGGATTCCCCCGGATGCTGCGCATCGTGATCACCGCGCTGCTCGTCGCGCCTTGCGGCCTGCTGATGGGCATCATGATCCCGAGCGTGATCCGCGTGCTCGGTGCAGGTCGCAGTGCGCTCGTGCCGTGGGGCTGGGGCATCAACGGCGCGACGAGCGTGATTGGAACTTCGATCGCGACCATCGTGGCGATCTACGGCGGCTTCACGATGACGTTCATGCTCGGCGCCGCGACCTATGCGATCGCCGGCTTCCTCGGCGCGCAGGTGTCTCGTCGCTACTCGCAGACCGCTTCGTCGTCGTGACCTAAGCCGGCGGCTGCTCGCGTGGCTGCACGCGGTCGAGGCGCTCCTGCACGATCGCGAGCTCCTGGGTCAGCGCGATCGAGCGCAGGTGCACGCGGGACAGCGTGACGAGCGCGCGCAGGTGAAGGATCGTGAGCGCGGCGATCGCGGCGCAGAAGAAGAAGTTCGACATCAGCGTGAAGCCGAGCGCCTGGGAGATGCGCTCGGTCACGTTCGGGAACACCGCCATCGCGCCAATTCCAACGAGGAACGCGAGGAACGACATGCTGCCTTGCAGCGTGATGCGCTCGCGAAACAGGAGGCGCAGGAGGACGGCCGCGATCACGACGCAGACCACGCCGAACATCCAGTAATTTTCAACTACGTGCTGCATCGTCCATGGTCTTTCGGCGGCGGGCGCGCGCGTAGGTGAGGAGCACGGCGACGGTCACCTTGAACATGTAATAGATCGTCGAGAAGCCCGCGATGCTCGACGTACCACCCTGGCGCTCGCGCATCGTGACCGGGATCTCGGCGAGCGCCAGGCCTGCGGCCCGCGCGATCGCGAGCGACTCGGGCTCGGGGAAGTCGTACGGATAGGTGTCGCTGAACAGCGCCAGTGCCCGGGGGCCATACAGCCGGAACCCGGACGTCGGATCGCTCAGGCTCTGGCGCGTCACGATCCGCAGCAGCCCACGCAGCCACGCACTGCCGAGGCGGCGCAGGAACGTCGAGCGGAAGTTGTCCTTGTCCTTGTCGCGATATCGCGTGCCGACGATCAGGTCTGGCGTCGGGGCGCCGCGCGCGATCTCGAGCAGACGCGCCAGCTCCGTCGGGATGTGCTGACCGTCACCGTCGATCTGTACGGCGTAGTCGAAGCGCTCGCGATGCGCGAGCCGCAGCCCCGCTTGCACGGCACCGCCGATGCCGAGGTTGCGGCACAGCTGGAGCAGGCGCGCACCCCCTGCACGGGCGACGTCCGCGGTTCGATCTCGCGAGCCGTCGTCGACGACCACCGTCTCGATCTCGAGTCCGAGCTCGGCTGCGGGCAGCGCACGGACCTCGGTCAGGAGACCGCCCAGGGCTTCCTCCTCGTTGTACGCCGGTACGATGACCAAGAGCCGCGGCACCCGGATGGACCTATATCACGCGGGCTTGGTCGTCACCGTGCGCTGCGCACGCCGGCGGGCGAACAGGATGACGACGCTGAGGCAGGTGCAGGTGACCAGCCAGTGCGAGTATCGGTAGTCGGGGGTGCCGCTGAGCGGCAGCATGGTCAGCTCCATGAAGATCCCCGAGGCCAGGATCGCGAGGACGTCCCGATGGCGCCACGCCAGGCCCAGGAGCGCGAGCGCGAGCAGGAAGTAGATCCAGGGGCGGAACAGCGCCGTGTTCCGCGCGAGGCTCAGGTTCCAGCCGTGAGTCACCCGCTGCAACCGGGTCCCTCCCTTCGCCATGCCGAGGTACGCGAGCATCCCTTCGTACTGCCAGTGATGCGGCACGACGGTCGCGCCCCGAAACGTCTCCCGCAGCCCGAGGGTCTCGGCGAAGTTGTCGAAGCGGTAGGCGATGTGCGCACCGGGGTAGCTGGTCACGACCTCTTTCCATGCAGCGCCGATCGCATCGCGCTGGGGTGCCGGTGTCGGGATGTCGCCGTTGATGTTGACGTCCCACAGCCGCGTGTCGCCGCTGATCAGCTGCTGGAAATCGTACGGCAGGTAGAGCTTGCGGATCGTCGCGTGAAGATCCGAGGGCACGCGGATCTGGGTCGGGGCGAGGATGGGCTGCAGTCGCGAGTCGGGCAGATCTTCCTCGACATGTGCGAGCGTGCCGACGATATCGGAGAGCGCCATCGAGGAATGCCAGAAGTGCATCTGGCGGTCCGTGAGCGCCGCGTTGACGCCGAACGCGACGAACACGACGGCCAGCCACGCGCCGACCGCGGTTGCATAACGCACGAGCCAGCGCTTGCCCGGTTGCCACTCGAACAGCAGCACGACCAGGGGCAGCGTCGCGCCGAGCGCGTTGTAACGAAGCGCGGTTGCGAGCACGAGTGCGCCCATCCCGAGCAGGCGCACGTGACGGCGAGGATCCAGAAGCCCCGCGGTGCCGAGGAGTAGAAACCCCGCCATGTGACAGTCCTTCCAGACCATCGCCATCGGCACGAGCACGGGCGGGAACAGCAGCAGTGCGCACGCGGCGATCGCGGCGTGGGTCGGCGCCAGCGCCCGCTTCAGCAGCAGGTAGAGCCCAGCAAGAAACATCGTGCTCTGGAGCACAAGCATCGGCAACGGCCCGGCGACCATGCGATCGAGGACGCCCCAGATCGCAGCCATGATCGGGGGATGGCTATCCGTAAAGAACCACGCGCGTCCCTCTTTGAGCTGGTCGAACGAGTCCATCGTGCATACGCCCGGATAGGCGTAGACAAGGAACAAGAACCAGCCGACTGCGAGAATCACCCGAGGCCGCAAGCGGCGGCACTATAGCCAGAACGTCGGTTCGAAAACCGTCGGAATTGTGTATGGTTCGCACCAGTCATGTGCGGCATTTTCGGGGTCATCTGTGCGGGCGATGAGCATGTCGATCGCGAGCTGGCCAAGTCACTCGCGATCTCCTTGCTGCGGCACTCGGAGTCACGCGGCCGCGAGGCAGCGGGCATCGCGATCCACGATGGCAAGAGCATCGCGGTGTTCAAGCAGGGCGGGTCGGTCAAGGAGTTCCTCGCCACGCCCAAGCTGCACGAGCTTCTCGATCGCGGGCTCGCGGAGTTTGGCCCCGGCAAGACGATCGCGATCACCGGTCACTCGCGGCTCGCCACCAACGGCACGCAGTCGAATATCGATAACAACCAGCCCGTCGTCACGCGCGGCTCGGTCGCCCTGCATAACGGCATCATCGTCAACGACCGCGAGATCCTCGCGCGCAACCCGACGATCGTTCCGACCGGCGAGCTCGACAGCGAGGTGCTCGCTGCGCTGCTGTGCACCAAGCTCGAGGTCTCGAAGGATCTCGTCGCTGCCACGCGCGCGACGTTTGCAGAGATCCAGGGCGCGGCATCGATCGCGATGCTGTTCGACAACCTCGACACGATGCTGCTCGCTACCAATACCGGCTCGCTGTTCCAGCTGACGTCCGAGACTGGCAACGTGCTCGCATTCGCCTCCGAGCGCTTCATCCTGCAGCGCGTGCTCGACGACAAGGAGATGTCTCGTCGGATCGGCGACTGCCGGCTCGAGCAGATCCGCGCGGGTCATGCGCTCGCCATCGAGCTCAGCAGCATGAAGCGCCGCGCGTTCTCGCTCGCACCCGAGCAGGACGAGCCGCCGTTCGGCACGCTGCCCAACGGTCACCACGTCGCGATCGTCGACCACAGCTCGCACGTCGATCGCCTCAAGCGCTGCACCAAGTGCATCCTGCCGGAGACGTTTCCGTACGTGAACTTCGACGCCGACGGCGTGTGCGCTTACTGCCGGACGTGGAAACCGATCCAGCCGAAGGGGCACGACGCGCTCGTCAAGGCGCTCGAGCCGTATCGCTCCAAGGACGGCAGCCCCGACGTGATCCTTGCGTTCAGCGGCGGTCGCGACTCCTCGTACGGACTGCACTACGTGAAGAAGGTGCTCGGGATGAACCCCGTCGCGTTCACGTACGACTGGGGCATGGTGACCGACCTCGCGCGCCGCAACTGCGCCCGCGTGTGCGGCAAGCTCGGCGTCGAGCACATCATCCGGTCAGCGGACATTCCGGCGAAGCGTCGCTACGTGCGCAAGAACATCGAGGCGTGGCTGAAGAAGCCCGAGCTCGGCATGGTCACGTTGTTCATGGCGGGCGACAAGGAGTTCTACTCGCACGCCCGCCAGCTGCGGAAGGAGACGGGCATCAAGCTCGTGATCTTCTGCACCGGCAATCTGATCGAGGAGGCCCGCTACAAGACGGGCCTCATGGGCGTGGCGCAGGACGACGACGACATGGTGCTCACCAACATGTCGCTGCGCAACAAGGCCGGGATGCTCTGGTACTTCGCGAAGAACTACCTGAAGAACCCGGCGTACATCAACGAGTCACTCATGGACACGGCGAACGCATTCTATCAGACGTTCGTCGTCAAGGATGACTTCCTGTACCTCTACCACTACCTGCCGTGGCACGAGGACGAGATCGTCGGGACGATCCGCCGCGAGTACGACTGGGAAGTCGCCACGGACACGACCACCACGTGGCGCATCGGTGACGGCACCGCCGCGTTCTACAACTACATCTACCAGACCATGGCTGGCTTCACCGAGGACGAAGCGATGCTGTCCAACATGGTGCGCGAAGGCCATCTCGATCGCGACGAGGCGCTCATCCGTGGTCGCGAGTACTCGAAGCCGCGCTGGGCATCGATCCGCGAGTACGCGCAGCTGGTCGGGTTTTCGGCGGAAGAAGCGATGCAGATCATCAACGCCGCGCCGAAGCTGTACTGATCGCACGTCATGGATACGAGGCTACGGCGCGATGTCCTGTGGAACCTCGTGCCGGTGGTTCTGCTCGCGGCTGTCGGGCTCGGCCTCAACTTTCTGATCGCGAAGTGGTGGGGCGCCGCCGCACTCGGTGTGTTCAACCTGGTCACGATCGCGCTGTTCGCGTTCGCCGTGATCGGTGCGTGCGGGCTGCAGTTCTCGGTGCTGCGCTCGGTGGCCGAAGCACCCGAGGATCGCGCGCGCGTCGCGGCGGTCGCACTGGGTGCACTCGCGCCGGGGCTCGTGTTCGCGACAGCTGCGACCGGGCTGTTCCTGCTGTGCCGCGGACCGATCTCGGCACTCCACGGCAGCGCGGAGGTCGCCGAAGGGATGTTGTGGGCGGCGCCGGGGCTGTTCTGCTTCGCGCTCAACAAGATCCTGTTCGGGATCTGCAACGGAATGCGCCGCATGCGCGCCTTCGCGATCTACACCTCGCTGCGGTACGTGCTGATCGCGACGGGTCTCGTGATCTGCCGCGTCGCCGACATCCGCACCGATCACCTTCCCGTCATCTGGACGTTCGCCGAAGGCACCCTGCTGCTGATCCTCATCGGTGAGCTCCTCGCGACCGTGTCGCTGACCCGCGGCGCCGGCTGGTGGCGGTGGTCACGCACTCATCTCGACTACGGGCTCCGTGGCGTGGGCGCGACGCTGGTGCAGGAGATCAACTCCAAGCTCGACGTCTGGATGCTGGGCGCCGCGGGCATCGGCAAGGATCTGATCGGTGTGTACAGCCTGGCGTCGGCGCTCAACGAGGGCGCCGCACAGCTGCCGACGGTGGTGCAGAACAATCTCAATCCGATGATCGCGCGTTCGCTGGGCGAGGCGCAGGTTGGCGCGGTCGAAGATCTCGTCCGCCGCACGCGCCGCTGGTTCGTTCCAGTCATGGCCAGCGCATGCGTGCTCGGTGCGCTCGCGTTCCCCGTCGTGGTGCCCTGGATGATCGGAGACGCCACGTTCGCCGCGGGCACCGCTCCGTTTGCGATCATGATGGCGGGCCTTGCGCTCGCGTCGCCGTACCTGCCGTTCAATCAGATCCTGCTGATGGCAAACAAGCCCGGCTGGTACACGGTGTTCATCGTTCTGGTCGCCGCCACCAACTTCGTCGCCAACGCATTGCTGATCCCGTACTGGGGCACCAGCGGCGCGGCCAGCGCCACCGCACTTGCTGTGATCATGTCCGCACTCCTCGTCCGCCGCCTGGCACGCAGCCGCGTCGGCGTGCGGATCTAGCCGCAGAAAATGGACATTGTGGTATGAGGGAACACTCAGTGCTCGCCACGCCGACCCTGTCGATCGTCGCCCCGGCGTACAACGAAGAACGCAACATCGTCGCGTTTCTCGCCGCGATCGTTCCCGTGCTCGAGAGTATTGGCGAGACGTTCGAGATCGTGTTCGTCAACGATGGCAGTCGTGACAACACGCTCGGCCTGCTCGCGGCGGCGGCCTCGCAGGATTCGCGGATCAAGGTTATCGGACTCGCGCGCAACTTCGGCAAGGACATCGCGCTGTCGGCGGGTCTCGCGCACGCCTCGGGCAAGGCCGTGATCCCGATCGATTGCGATCTGCAGCACCCGGTCGAGATGATCCCGCAGTTCGTCGCCAAGTGGCGCGAGGGCTTCGACATGGTCCTCGGCGTCCGCAGCAAGCGCGACGAGGAGAGCTTCATCCGGCGCTCGCTGTCGCGGACCTACTACAAGTTCATGCGCTACATGACGACCGTCGAGATCCCACCGAACGCGGGAGACTTTCGCCTCTTCGATCGCAAGATCCTCGACGTCATCAACAAGATGCCGGAGCGGCACCGCTTCATGAAGGGCATCTTCGCGTGGCCGGGGTTCAAGGTCACCTCGCTCGAGTTCCAGGCGAACGTCCGCGCGAACGACACGCGCAGCTCGTGGAGCTTCGTCACGCTGTGGCGCTTCGCGCTCGACGGTCTGTTCTCGTTCTCGACTGCGCCGCTCAAGCTGTGGACGTACATCGGTGCGCTCTCGGCGGCCGGCGCGTTCGTGTACATGCTCATCACGCTGATCCAGAAGCTGTTCTTCGGCATCGCGGTTCCCGGCTACGCATCGCTCTTGATCATCATGCTGTTCTTCAACAGCCTGCTGCTCATCAGCAACGGCATCCAGGGCGAGTACATCGCGCGCATCTTCGAGGAGGTGAAGGGACGGCCGCTCTACGTGATCGGCCAGACGTTCGGATTCGACTCGGTCGAGCCGGTGACGGCGCAACACGAGCCCGCACCCGCAAAACCAGCACGGTCACTTCCTCCGCCACCGGCTGGCTGAGCTGCGACCGTGACCTGGTCGGGTGCTCTGCGCGGACTGTTCGTCCTCTATGTGGTGGCGATGGCGCTGTACGTGGGCTGGATCGTCGCCCACGAGCCATTCACGTTCGATGCGTGGAACGTCGCCGTCACCACCGAGGCCCGTCCGTTCAGCGCCGGCAACTTCTTCGGGTTCTGGTGGCACGAGTACACGCACTCCAATCCACGCATCGGCCAGCCGCTCACGTACCTCGCGTACAAGCTGGTTTACTTCGCACCGATCGCCTCCGCGCTCGCGCTCGTCGCCCTTGGCTTCGGCATGTTCGTCGTCGGTACCGGCCGGTGGCCCGCATGGCGTCGCGGTCGCGATCTTGCGCTCGTTACCATCGCGCTCGGCACCACGTGGTTCGTGCTCCCCGAGGTCGGCCGCACGCTGTTCAACCGCGCGTACGGCGCCAACTACTTCTACAGCGCTGTCATCCAGCTGTGGTTCCTCGTGCCGCTGCGGCTCAACCCCGAGGGGCGTGCCTCGACCGTGCAGTGCATCGCCTACGCACTCGCCGGCGTGGTCGCGGGCATGGCCAACGAGCACACGGGCCCCACGCTCTGTGCATTCCTGGTCGGCTATCTCTGGTGGCTCCGCCGCCGCGAGGTCGTCAGGCCCACGCTCGTCTGGGCCGGTACGGTGGGCGCGATCCTCGGGTTCGCGATCATCTTCTTCGCGCCGGGACAGGGTGAGCGCTACGAGGGGCTCGCACAGAAGACGACGCTGCTCGGTCGGTTGTTGCAGCGGGGCCTCGCCGGAAATCTCGAGATCGTCGCGAGCTTCGTGCAAGCAGCAGCGCCACTGCTCGCCCTCGTCGTCGCCGTGTTGGTCGTCGCCCGCGGTGGCGAAGAACCCGGAGCGCGCCGCAGGCCACTCGCTCTGCTCGGGATTGCAGGGGTCGCGAGCCTCTTCATCACCGCGACCTTGTTCGTGTCACCGAAGCTCGGTACTCGCTTCTTCCTGTTCCCGATGGCGCTCATGCTCGCGGCGTTCATCTCCGTCGTCGATGTCGTGCTCGTGAGCCCGCGCCGGCTCGCGCCGCTCGTCGCGCTCGCGATCGCGGCGTCCGGCTACGCGGTGATCCGGACGGTGCCGCTCTACACCCGCGTGTCCGCCGCCGGGACCGCTCGCATGGCAGCGCTCGCGAAGGCACCCCCGGGCTCGGCGTTCACCGCCGAAGCGTTCGAGCAGGTGGAGCCGTCATGGTGGTTTCTGGGCGACGACTTCCGCGACGTGAAGAAGCGCGAGCTCGTCGCCGAGTATTTCGGGCTGTCTCGCGTGGTGTTCCGTGCGTACGACCGCGATGCGCTGCTGGGCATCTCCGATGTGCGCCTCGTGACACGCTGTGAGCCCGCAGGCGCCGGTTGCATCGAGGTCGACGATTGGTTCGAGCCCGGTGCCTATCGCGGCAACGATCTCGGGGCGCTGCACGCTCGGCTGCTGCGCGGCATCGATCGGCTACGGGGCACAGCGTCGGGACTCTCGACCGTCGAGGTCACGGTCGAGTTCGGCGGCGAGCGTCCGCAGCTACCGCGTCCGCGGCTCCTGCTCGCGCGTTGGCGACCGAGTGCGCCGCAGATCTACACCGGGACCATCGTGCGCCCGGGCCGGAGCACGGTGCGCGAGATCGTGGTGCCCCGAGATCTGCCGGCGCACTACGAGCTCTACATCTACGAGGTCGGCGGGACGGTCACGCGGATCGGACAGCGGCAGTACACCCCGACCAAGAATGGTGTGGCCTGGGCTCTCGCATGCGATGCGGCGGAGTGTTTCGTGATCGGCGTTGCCAAGGTCGGACGCTAGGGATCGAACCGGATCACCAGGGCATCCGGACTGACGTACAAGATGTGCGGCGTGCCGGGCATGCTCGCGAGGTCTGGGGCCCAACGCTTCGACCAGGTCGGGGTGTAATCGAAGACGACGTACACGCGCTTGCCGTGCTTCTGCGCATCCCGCGCCGAATCGCCATCGAGGATCAGCGGCGCCCGGCACCCCGAGTACCATTCGAGCTGCGTGTTATGCGCGCCGATCACGATGCAAGGCGCGCCGTGCGCGTCGTTGCGGATCACATGTACAGCCGCGAGGGTGCCGCGCATCCGGTATTCGCGGAAGTCATCGGCGGTGAACTGCCGCCGTACAGTGAGAAACCACACCCATGCGAGCGCGACCACGATCGCGACGCCAACGTACCGGCGCGCCACCGTCGGTAGACGCGCGAATCCGCGCAGGATGAGGTCCGTCCCGAGCACGAGCATGATCGCGACCGGGACAAGGATGTAGCGGAACATCCCGTGCGTGGTCAGTCCCATCGCGACGAACGTGCCGATCCCTGTGACCCACCCGAGCAGACGCCGTCGATCGCGTGCGAGCAGCGCCGGGACGCCCGCGAGCACCCCCGCAACAAGCACGAACGGCGTGAGCATGCCGTAGTACTTGATCGGGTTGCTGGTGAGATAGGTGATCAAGCCGCTCTCGGCGGCCAGGTCGTTGGGCACCTCTCGGCTCCAGCGCAGAATGCCGAGCACGGATCCGCTGAGCGCTCGGGCCTCGAGGAAGTGCGGCACGAGCAGCACGAGAAAGAGCGCTGCCGTGACGAGCACCGGCAACGGCCGTCGCGCGAGGGTTCGAGCACCGACGAGGATCGACGCACCGACGATCACCGCGATCGGGATCACGCTGCCGTAGCGCACGTAGAAGGCGGCAGCAAACAGCGGTGCGAGGGCAACGATACGCCAGCGCACGCCTTCAGGACGATCCACCTCGTCCACGATCAACGCGAGTGCGGCGAGCAAGCACGCGGCCGCGGGGATGTCGGACAGCAGATCCGTCCCCAACCGTACGGCATTGCGAGAGCAAGCCAGCATCACGATCGCCCACGCCGCGGCGAGCGGCCCGACGGCCCGTCGCCCGAGCAGGTACGTCGCGAGCACGAAGCCGACCCCGAGCAGCATCGGCAGCAGCCGCAACGCGAGCTCGCTGCCACCGAGAAGCACGCCGGGAATCGCGACCGCGTTCATGCCGCGCGAGAGATAGAACCAGCGCGCGGGCTCGCCGGCGAGAGTCTCCGTCGCGGCAATCGCGTACTGTGACTCGTCGTGGCCGAGTGGCGTGGCGACGCTCCACGTGATCGTCACGATCGTCAGCCAAGCGGCGAGTCCTGCGAGCGCGACAAACGTTGGCCATCGCGTGGTCGACGTCACACGGCATCGTTACCACGTCCGCTCAGCGCGTAGCGATCACGCCGCCGGTCCCCGATCCGTAGACGGCGAATTGCCCACGGGACCGCGCATCGGTGACGACGACCACCTGGTCGATCTCCTTCGTGGTCGGCAGGTCGACGTAGAGCGACTTCTGGCGCTTCGCGTCGAGCCGTTTGCTGATGCGGAATGCCTTGGTCTTGCCGTCGCTGAACGTGACGCGGACTTGCTTGACCGGGACCGCGCCCTTCACGGCATCGACTCGGAGTTTCCCGAATCCACCCTGATCCGCGCCGACGATGATGTACTGGGTGCCGTGCTTGGCGGGTGTGGGCGACGCGAGCTCGACCCAAGCACTGGGCGCCCGAGGCGCATCGTCGCTCGGGTCTCCAGCTTTGTCGTTGAGGCTTACTCGCCCGCTGGTCTCTTCCCGCTTGGGCTCCGCCGTCGCAGGGGCAACCGTACCGACGATGATGATCGCGAAAATGGTTGTGGTCCGCATGGCTAAACCAGCGCAGTTGCATAGCGCGTGCCCCCAGGTTGATAGTGGCCAGATGACAACGCCTCCGACGACAGCACCCGCTGCCGAGATCCCGATGGAGCTGCTGCACAAGCTGCCCAAGACGGACCTGCATTGTCATCTCGATGGTTCGCTCCGGCTCGACACGGTGATCGAGCTGGCCAAGAAGCAGGGCGTCAAGCTGCCGACCTTCGATCGCGGCGAGCTGTTCAAGCTGCTATATGCCGGGGAGCACGTTGCGTCACTCGACGATTACCTGCGCGCCTTCGACATCACGCTCTCCGTGATGCAGGTCGAGGAAGGTCTCGAGCGCGCCGCGTACGAGCTCGCCCACGATGCGTGGTCAGAGAATGTCCGCTACATCGAGGTCCGCTACTCGCCACTGCTCCACACCCAGCAAGGGCTGCGTCCGGCGCAGGTCGTCGAGGCGGTGTTGCGTGGGCTGCGAACAGCGAAGCGCGAGCTCGGGATCCGCTACGGCGTGATCCTGTGCGCGATCCGTTCGCTCGGTCCGGAATCGTCGCTGCGGATCGCCGAGCTGTGCGTGGCGTTCAAGAACCGCGGCGTCGTCGGCTTCGATCTTGCCGGCAGCGAGATCAACAATCCCGCGAAGGCACACAAGCAGGCGTTCCAGCTCGTCGTCGACAACAACATCAACTGCACCGCACACGCGGGCGAGTCGTTCGGTCCCGACTCGGTGCACCAGGCGCTGCACAAGTGCGGTGCGCATCGCATCGGTCACGGCACCCGGCTCGTCGAGAGCGGTGACCTACTCAACTACGTCAACGACCACCGCATCCCGATCGAGGTGTGTCCGTCGTCCAACGTCCAGACGCGCGCGGCGTCGAGCTGGGACACGCACCCCGGCGACTTCTGCGGCGACTACGGCCTGCGCGAGACGATCAACACCGACAACCGCCTGATGAGCGACACCACGGTCACCAAGGAGCTCCACCTGTGCCACAAGCACTACGGGTGGTCGCTGCAGACGATCAAGCAGATCATCATCGCGGGCTTCAAGAGCGCGTTCATGCCGTACCGCGAGAAGGCCGACCTCCTCGCGGAGATCAGCCGCGAGCTGGCGAAGTTCGACGATCCGCGCGGCGAATCGACCGGCCGGGTCGGCATGGCCGAGATCGCGTAGTCAGCTGCCAGTCTCGAACGAGAACGAGACCGCGGCGAGCGAGTTGGACGAGAGGTCGGTGATGCCACCGGTCAGCGACACGGTGACGACCTCGTTCGGCGCCAGCGTGGCACCCGGCGTGAACCGGTAGGTGTCCGACGTCAGCTGATCGACCATGCCGGTCACCGCATTCGATGCGATCTCGACGAGGAACGTGGCGGTGCTGACGTTCTGAACCGTTTCGTCAAACGTGACCGTGATCGTGGTCGTGCGGGCGACATCGGTCGCGCCGTCCGCAGGATCGATCGACACCACCACGGGCGGGACCATCTCGCCAACGCGCGCATCGAGGAAGACCTTGGCGTCGAGGGGCGGCGGCGCATCGACCGCGCAGACCAGCGAGCTGGGCGTGCCGTTGAGGTGGCAGCGCTTATCAGCCCCGCACTGATAGTCGGCGGGGCACTCACCCGAGGGCCCGCACACAAAGCCGCAATCAGGCTGAGGTGTCGAATAACACGCTGCCATCAAGCACAACGCGAGGAGGCGCGTCGCCTGCACGCCCGTGGTGTACCATGAGGGTGGTAGATGGTGGCCAAGCTCGCGCGTGATCAGTTGACAGGGCTCGTCGAGCCCCACTGGCGGCGCCTCTACAACTTCATGTTCCGTCTGACCCTCGACCGGGACAGGGCCGAGCGGTACCTGACCGACCTGTTCGCGCTCGCGGTCGACAAGCACGACTCCCGCCCGGCCGCTGCCGAGGAGGTCGAGGTCTGGCTGCTCACCCTCGCGAACCAGATGCTCGAGGAGCGCCTGCCGCGCGCGCCCGAGGTCAACTTCGACATCCTCGATGAGACCCTGCGCAGCGATGCCACCCGCACCGACGTCGTGCGCTCGCTCTCTGACCCCCAGCGCGACCTGCTGCTGTGGGAGCTCAAGCAGGGCTGCATGACCGCGGTGGTGAACTGCCTGCCGCCCGGCGAGCGCGCCGCGTTCGTGGTCTGCCACGTGCTCAAGCTCCCCGACGACCAGGCCGCCAAGTCGCTCGCCATCACCGAATCGGCCTACAAGGTTCGCCTGTCCCGCGCGCGCAAGAAGATCGGCGACTACCTCGCACCGCGTTGCGAGCACATCAACCCGCACAACCCGTGTCGCTGCCCGGCGCGTGTCGGCACCGCGCTGCACAAGGGCTTCATCCGCTCGGTGGGCCCGGTCGGCGGCGAGGTCTCGCTCCGCAAGCCAAGTGATGTGATCCCCTACGGTCGCTACGGCACCGGCGTGGGGAACGATGATGTGCCGATGCGCGACATCAGCGCCATCTACGGCGGCCTGCCCGAACCGGATCCTCCTGCAGATCTCGGCACCAAGCTCGTCGATCAGCTGTCCGCCTAGCTCGGCGGCAACACCCCTCGGCACTGACGTAAACGAGCGTATAACGGGTTCGGCGATCCAGTGTCGCCACGCTATCGAGCCACCTCCGGGCATCGCTTTGTTCTCTTCGTCGCCTGAAACCTGCCCAGTTTCGAGGTCCGTTCGGGTCGTCGACTCTCGCGGTCCGGCCGCTCGAGGCGTCTCGCGCGCTGACGCATCGCCCGGCGCATTGCGTGCCAGCAAGGAGTGGGTCGTGCGCCGGATTGTCGTGCGCGCGATGATTCCGAGTGACTTTCCTCATCGTCACGCCGGGCGTTCGGCCGGTCGCGTCGTCGTCGTTATACGTGCGTTTACATGCGTGCCAGCAAGGAGTGGTCGTGCCCGAGCTGCGGCCCGTTATACGTGCGTTCACAATGCGTGCCAGCAAGGAGTCGTCGCTAGTCGCACGCTCTGCTCAAACATCAATGTCCGGTAGACGGACAATCCAGCGGAGTCGCCGATTCAGAATGTCAGACGTTGAATGGAGGATGCTGATCATGGAGAAGCGTCTACGCAAGGTCGGCAATGGGCTCGCACTGTTCATCGACAAGCCACTCCAGAAGTTGCTGCACTTCGAGGATGGCACCGTCGTGACGCTCGCAACCGACGGCATCAAGCTCGTCATCGAGCCCACGGGCGAATCGAAGGAGCCTCGACAAACGCTGGAGCTCGAGCCGTGGCTGAATCCCAGCTACATGCGATGGACCGGCGCGAAATGTGCTGACGATTCGCGGGTCGCGTACGGAGCGTTCCACACCTTGACCGCACTCTGCGCGGTCGGGCTTACCGACGAGATCTTTCGACACCTGTACCGAGGTCCGTGGCTGTGTCGACGCGGTTGGGGTGGTCCCATCCCGCAGCTGGTTGGCTACTACCGCGAGTGCCTCTGCCAAGCGCAGGAGCGTTCACTGAAACCGGCTGACTTCGCGAGCATGCACCGCTTGGAGTCGGCGCTTCAGCATCGAGAAGACGGCGTTGACTGGGACGCAGCGTGCGTAGGAGCGCTGGAAGCGGTTCCGCTGCTACCAGAAGAAAGCTCTCCTCACGCCGAACACCGTTTTGCGATGACCCCGAAACGACGCATTCAGGACGTACCAGCTACAACGTAGAGATGAACGACATCGAACAGCTCGTGACCGGGCGCCCCGAGACCTCGGCGGGCTCCAGGTCGCGCGCGTCCTGCCGGCGCTACGCAGGCGGAGCATCGGGCCGCACGTGTTTCTCGATCACATGGGACCGGTTCCCGCGGGCGAGATCAGCGTGCGGCCGCATCCTCACATCCACCTCGCCACGGTCACGTATCTGTTCGACGGCGAGATCCATCACCGCGACAGCCTCGGCTCGCACCAGACGATCCAGCCCGGCGCCATCAACTGGATGAGCGCCGGCAAGGGCATCGTTCACTCGGAGCGCAGCGAGCACACGGTGGCGATACACGGCCTGCAGCTGTGGGTCGGCTTGCCACGGGCGGCCGAGGACACCGACCCCACGTTCGTGCACTACCCCGAGGCGACGCTGCCGACGTTCGATGCCGATGGCGCGCACGTTCGCGTGCTCGTTGGCTCCACGTATGGCGTGACGTCGCCGGTGAAGACACTGTCGCCGATGTTCTATCTCGACGTCCGGCTCGATGCGGGCGCACGGCTGGGCGTGCCCGGCGGTCACGAGGAGCGCGCGGTGTACGTGGTGGAGGGCGTTGTCATCGTCGGCAACGAGCGCGTCGAGACCGGCCAGCTCGCGGTGTTTGCGAAGACTGCCACGCCGGTGATCGCGACCGAGCACGGCGCTCGCGTGGTGCTGCTCGGTGGCGAGCCACTCGATGGCCCCCGCTACATGTGGTGGAACTTCGTGTCGAGCGACAAGGACCGGATCATCGAGGCGGCGCACGCGTGGCGCGACGGGAAGTTCCCGAAGGTGCCGGGCGACGACGTGGAGTTCATCCCGGCACCGCCCGAGGATCCGCACTTCTCGACCGGCGGCTATCATGCGCCGAGCGACGACGAGCTGCGCAAGATCCTCGACGAGGCCAAGACGATCGCGATGGTCGGCGCGTCGAACAATCCCGACAAGGCGTCGCACGGAATCATGAAGTACCTGCTCGATGCCGGATATCACGTGATCCCGGTCAACCCGAAGGAGACCGACGTGCTCGGTCAGCGGGCCGTGGCGTCGCTGCGGGACATCACGGAGCCGGTCGATGTCGTCGACGTGTTCCGCAAGGCGGAGGACACCCCGCCAATCGCCGACGAGGCCGTGGCCATTGGCGCCAAGGTCCTGTGGCTCCAGACGGGCATCAGCAACGACGACGCGGCGGCCAAGGCGCTCGCCGGTGGCCTGCAGGTCGTGATGAACATGTGCATGGGAGCGACGCACCGGAGATTGCAGATCGCACGCAAAGCGTAGTTACCTACGCCTTCCATGGCGCTACAGGGGACGGACATTGCCTCGCACTACCGGCAACAGGCACAGACCCTCGGGCGGCTGTTCCACAGCTACAACGCGCTGGCCGAGGAGATGGGCCTGCAGGCGGCCAAGCTCGACGAGCAGATCAAGGCTGCTCGGCGCGAGCTCTCGTCGGTGTATCTGAACGAGCTGACCGCCGTCGCGTTCATGCGCACTGCGCGACTGACCGGTTTCAAGGGTTTCGAGCGCCGCGACCCTCGCGCCGCGATGGCGCACGAGCGCAAGGTTCTGGAGAGCTCGATCGCGAAGATCGACAGCGCCGAGGAGTTCGCGCGGCGCGATCAGCTGGTGGGGCCGACCGGGACGCTCACACAGGAGCTCGACAACGCACGCACCACACTCGAGCCCCTCGAGCAGGAGTGCGCGAAGTTCGAGATCCACCTCGGTTTCAGCGAGCTGGTCGCGATCGGCTACGACACCCCAAACTTCAGCGACAAGTGGTGGCAAGCGAGCTACTGGAAGCATTGGGCCGCGGGCGACAAGATCTGCAAGGCGCTCGGCATGAGCGACTTCGGCGACGACGTCCTGCCCGCGTACAGGATGGTCGCCGAGCCACGCAACTTCATGCGCGACGAGATCAAGCGCTTCTCGGCGCAGATCGATCAAGTGCACGAGCTCGTGAAGCAGCGCGATCAGGCGCAGGAACGTCTCGCGAACCTCGAGGCGATCTATCTCGCCGAGGCGCAGGAGTATCTCGGCGAGCACCTCGAGAATGCCGACGCCGGTCTGCTCGAGGAGTGGGCGGCAGGCGCGCCGGACATGCTGCGCGCGGTGCAGGTCGGCGTGCGAAAGCTCGCGGGCCTTGCCGCCAAGAAGCGTTTCCTGCTCGAGATGGCGAATCAAGGCATCGCCCCCTTTGCGAACCAGCTGGCCGCGCGGCGGGCGAAGGCCGAAGCGAAGGCCAACAAGTTCACGCGGCCCAAGTACGCGTACGCGTCGTTCTCGAACGACATGATCAACACGGAGTTCGACGAGAAGGCGAAGGCGCTCGAGGTGCAGCGCGAGAAGCTCGACCGCCGCACGAAGGCGCTCGTCGCCGCCGAGAACTACGCCGGGTTCGACATGCGCAACGACCAGGAGCTGTGGTGGCTGTACTTCATGCAGTCGCCGCCGCCACGCCTCGCGCCGAACCTGTTCGACTACTACCAGCGCCGCCCGAACGTGCAGCCGGTCACCGACCCGGACTTCGTGGACATGGGACCGACCACCGGCGAGGCGATGGCGACCGCGTTCGCCGCCGGTGACATGGAGCAGGGCGGGGCGTACTTGTCATGAAGAAGCTGCGCATCGTCAGCTACGCGATCAACGGTCGTGGGCTTGGCCACCTGGTGCGCCAGCTCGCGATCCTGCGCTGGGTGCGTCGCTACGGCGCGCTCCTCGGCGTGCCGATCGAAGCGTGGGTGCTCACCACGTCCGAGGCCGACACGCTCGCGCGGCGCGAAGGCATTCCCGCGTTCAAGATGCCGAGCAAGGCGATGCTGCGCGATGCGGGCATCGATCCGACACGCTGGCTGGCGGTTGGCCGCCAGTGGGTGATGAACGCGGTCGCGGGACTGTCGCCCGACGTCCTGATCGTCGACACGTTCCCGGGCGGCAGCTTCGGCGAGCTGTTGCCGGTGCTCGAGACGGTGCCGACCCGCGTGCTCGTCGCGCGTGCGGTGAAAGACGAGATCGCGGGTGACGACGCGTATCGCGCGCTGCTGCCGCTCTATCACAAGACGATCGTTCCCGACGAGCGCGGTGTGGGACCGATCCTGCTGCGCGAGCGCGAGGAGCTGATGGGCCGCGCGGCGGCACGCGAGGCACTCGGCGTGCAGCGCGAGCGCGCGGTGTACGTGACGCTTGGCGGGGGTGGCGACGAGGCGGCACCGACCGTGCTGCCCGTGCTCGTCGACAAGCTGGTCGCGCGTGGCTGGCATGTCGTCGTCGGTGCCGGTCCGCTGTACATGGGGCCCGAGCGTCGCGGTCCGCATATCACGTGGATGGATCGTTACGTGCCGCTCGAGCTGATGCCGGGCGTCGACGCCGCGGTCTCGGCGGGTGGCTACAACAGCGTCACCGAGCTGATGTTCGCGGGCATCCCGACGGTGTTCCTGCCGCAGCCTCGGATCGCCGACGATCAGGAAGGCCGCGCACGCGCTGCGGCGGATGCAGGCGCGGCACGGCTCGCGAAGACGATCGACGAGGTTCCCGATCTGCTCGAGTCGCCCGGCGATGCCGCGGCGGCGCGTGCACTCGTGCCGCACAACGGCGCGCGCGCGGCGGCCGCGGAGATCCTGTCGACAGTGCTGCCCGCGGCGGACGTCGCGATGGCGCAGAGCATCGTGTCACCGGAGCTGTGGGCACGCGCGCAGAGGCTCGGCGCGGGTGCGATCGAGGCGATCGCGGCCATCGCGGGCGATCCACCGAGCGTGCAGAAGGAGCGCGACGCGATGCTCGCCGAGCTCGTCGCCGAGGGTGCTCTGGTGTCGGCACCGGCCCGCCGGCGCGTGCCCGCGACCGCGCGCCTCGACAAGTTCCTCACGACCCTCGAGGCGTCGACACCACCGCTCGATACCGCGGTCTCTATCGTGCGCACGCTGCGCCGCAAGTTCCCGACGTCGAGTCTCGACGCGGTGATCGACGCGTGCGGCGTGCTGTTCCCGGCGTGGGCGCGCTTCTCCGACTGGATGGGCGCGGTGTCACTCGTCAACGCGCTCCCCGTGCAGCGCACGCTGCAGATCGGCGAGATCGTCGACGGGATGACCACGTGGCTCGCGCGCGAGGAGGATCTGTTCGATGCGCTGCGCCGGTTCACCCGGCTCGAGGGCAACGGCAGCCGCCCGCTGCACGACGTGCTGAGGGCGCTATGAACAAGGTCCTGCAGGGCGTGGTCGCTGGAGCGCCGGTCACCGGCCCGCGCACCGTGCACGTCGACGTCACGAACGCATGCAACGCGGCGTGCATCACGTGCTGGGATCACTCGCCGCTCCTCGTCGAGCAGCGCACGCCGAAGTGGAAGAAGACCAAGCTCGACCTCGCCGTGTTCGACGAGCTGGTCGCGGACCTCGTCGCGCTCGGCTCGGTGAAATCGATCATCCTGTCGGGCATGGGCGATCCGCTCGTCCACCCCGACATCTACGCGATGATCGCGCGCGTCAAGCAGCAGGGCTGGCACCTGACCGTGATGACGAACCTGATTGCCGCCGACATCGACCAGCTCGTCGGTGCGGGTGTCGATCAGTTCCTCATCGGCGTGCACGGTGCGACACCCGAGGCGTACTCGGCGTTTCATCCCGGCTGGGACGAGCGCGAGTTCAACACGCTGTGCAGCAACCTGCGCCGCCTGATGACGACGAGCGCCGCCGTGCGCCACGTGCAGGTGATCAATCGCGACACCGCGCCTGAGCTCGTCGAGATGATTCCGTTCGCGAAGCGGTTCCGCGCCGACCGCGTGAACTTCAAGCTCGCGAGCCTCGCGGGCGGCACGGAGACCTGCCGGATCACCGACGAGCAGCGCGCATGGTTGCAGTCCGACGCGGTGCCGCGTGCGCGTGCCCTCGCGGCCGAGCTTGGCGTGACCACGAACCTCGATCTGTTCGCGCAGCAGCTCGCCGCGTGCGAAGAGGACGAGACCACGACGGTGCCGATCGCCGACGTCGGCTGCTTTCAAGGCTACGTCTACACCCGCATCACCGCGTCGCTCGACGTCCTGTACTGCTGCAACACCGAAGTTCGCGTCGGCTCGCTCGCCGATGGGCGGTTCTCCGAGCTGTGGACCGGCCCGGCGTGGCAGGGCCTGCGCGATCGCCTGCGCCGCGGCGACTACCTCGCGGGCTGCGAGCGGTGCGGCAAGTTCGAGCAGAACGTCACGTGGAGCAAGCGCGTGCGCGAGGAGCTCGGCGACGACGTCTGGCGTGCGGCGACCGGGCAGGATCGCCACCATCACCTGCGAGTGATGGGGTGAGAGTCCCGACGATCGAGTGGCAGGTAGCTGGGGCGTGCAACTACGACTGCTCGTACTGCATCCAGTCGCCGCGCTATCGCAAGGGGCGCCCGCAGCGCGATCAGCTCGAGCGCGGGATTGCATCGTTCGCGACGCTGCCCGGCACGTGGGAGATCAAGTGCTCGGGCGGCGAGGCGTTCGCGCACCCGCTGTTCATGTCCTACGTGGTGCCCGAGCTGATGGCGCGCACGTCACACCGGATCAGCGTGCTCACGAACTTCTCGGCCACGCGGACCGAGCTGATGCAGTTCGTTCACATGACGCGGGGCCGGCTCGCGGTGTTCTCGGCGTCGCTGCACCTCGAGTTCGCTGTGGCGGCAGACTTCGCGGCGAAGGCCGAGTGGTTCGCGCTACAGCTCGACGCCGACACCAGCTTCGTCGTGAACCAGGTCGTGCTGCCCGGCAAGGAGCGCGAGGCCGAGGCGTGCCGCGACGTGATCGAGGCGCGCGGCCTGCGCTGGTTCCCGCAGCTCTACAAGGTCGATGGTGGCGTCGCCGACTACGACAATCCCGACGAGCTCGTGCAGCTGATCGGCAAGCGCCCGGCGAACACCGCGCCGAGCTTCCGCGGCCGCACGTGCTGGGCGGGCGTCGACTACGCGGTCGTCGACAAGAACGGCGATGCCTGGTCGTGCCGCACCGCGAAGCGCTACGGCGAGGGTGCGCTCGGTAACCTGTTCGATGGCTCGTTCGCGCGCATGGCTGCGCCGTTGCCGTGCAGCTACGACATCTGCCCGTGCAGCGTGCCGGCGAACCGCGGGATGATCGAATGAGCGGCGCTCCCCGCTATCCGCTCGAGGGTGTCGCGTCGTGGAACATGAACACCACGTGCAACTACCGCTGCAGCTACTGCACGCAGCGATTCGTCGACGATCGCGGCCAGTGGGCGAAAGACCTGCCGCGCTTCATCGCCGCGTTCGCTGCGCTATCGGGTGACTGGGAGATCAAGCTGTCGGGTGGCGAGCCGTTCCGCCATCCCGATTTCATCGAGACCGTGCAGGCGCTCTCCCGGAGCCGCCGCCGCGTCAGCGTGGTCACGAACTTCGCGTCGCCGCTCTCCGAGCTGTGCGCGTTCGTCGACGCCACGCGCGAGCGGCCCGGTCTGATCTCGGCGTCGCTCCACCTCGAGTACGCCGAGCCCGACGCGTTTCTCGCCAAGGTGCTCGCGGTGACGGCGCACGGCGGCCGTGTGGTCACCACCTGCGTCGCCACGCGAACGAACCTGCCGCGCCTCGAAGCGCTGCGCGATCAATTCGCCGCCGCCAGCGTCACGTTTCGCATCCAGCCCGAGAAGCAGGATCGCGACGTCATCGAGTACGACGCGGCCGAGCGTGACCAGCTCGTTCAGCTCGGCGGTCACAACGGGACCGGCTCGATCGCGCCGAGCTTCGCCGGTCAGCCGTGCTGGGCAGGTGCGCGGTACTTCATTGCTGACCATCGCGGCGAGGCCTATCGCTGCTACCCGGCTCGTCGCCACCGGCGCGAATATCTCGGCAACCTGCTCGACGGCACGTTTCGTCTGCGAGGAGACGCGGAACCGTGCCGCTACAGCTACTGCAACTGCACCGTGCCTCAGCAACGTGGCATGGTCGAGATGAGGAGGACGTAGTGCTCGCTGGACGCATGAAGCTCACGCATTTCTTGATCCTGGCTGTCCTCGTGGGCGGCCTCGGGATCTTCGGCCTCACGCAGGCCTGCAAGTCTGCCGACGACGAGGTCCCCGCGCCATCGACGGTCACGATGCCGACCACGCCGCCGCGGCCGGTCGACCCAGGTCCGACGAACCCCGACCCCACAGATCCCGGCCCGACCGCGCCGGCCACGCCGAGTGATCTCGCGGCTCGTCCCTACGATGAGGAGGTTATCGCCTGGAGCAAGCGCTCGATCAGTGGCGACAAGATGAAGGACGCCACCAAGGGCAAGGCCTACAAGATCAACGTCTACAAGGACGCCGGCAAGACCACGGTCAACCGCGCCAAGGTCGACCTCGACCGCGACGACAAGTTCGACGAGAAGTACACGTTCGACACGACGAAGATCACGCTGCAACGCGCGCCGAACGACGACGACAACTACACCGAGACCTATCACTGGAACGGCAGCGGCTGGACCAAGGAGTAGCGCGCGCTACGCCTTGTCTCGCCAGCCGAGGGTGAGCAGGAACGAGCTGTCGACGTCGGCCTCAACTTCGTGTGGCGCACCGGCCTCGAACACGAACAGATGCCCGGCGTGTACATCTGAGACGCTTCCCGCGAAGCGAACGCGGACGTGACCGGTCAGCACCTGGATCGCCGCGGTGTGATCTGTGTGGTGCTCCGAGATCGAGGCGCCCTTGCGCATCGCGATGAGGACGATGCGCAGATCGGATTCGCGCAGCAGCGTACGTGCAGTGTGGCCGTCGCGTGCATACGCCTCTTCGCCCCGCAGCTTCAGGTCGCTGCCTCCGAGGTCGATCGTGTCTCGACGGTCTGAGGCGTTTGGTCTGGGTTGCATGGATGAGTATGGCAGGTAATCAGTGGCATGCTGCCGCGAGCGGATTCGCGAGGCACTCCGCGCTGACCTCGATGCCGCGTAGCCGTGCGATCCGATCGCGCAGCTCGGTCAGCTCCTCCAGCGTTTCGACGCGCGAGTCGCTCGTCTTCACTGCGGCGTCGATCTGGATCGCCTTGAACTGCGGCCACAGCTCGGCACATCTGCGGTGGCCGCGCAACCGCTCGAGCTGCATCAGCTCGCGTCCGACACGCTGGTAATCGACGAGGACCGCTGCTCGCGTCGGCGGGACCACGCGCGGCGCTTTGATGCGCACCGACGGGACGGGCCGCGCAGGCTCGGCGTGGAGCGGCGAGGTGGCCAGACCGAGACCGAGCAGGCTGACCGCGATGAGGTGGCGCATGTGTGGGGGGACGCCGTGCATCCGCGATGCCTGCCGCGGGCGATCGAGGATCCCGATGCTTGTCGTCACTCGCGTCGACCGGATCTGTGCACCGTGCTCCAGGAGGATGCGCGATGCTGTCAGTTACGTTCGACACCGTATCCACGTGCGACGACGGCGCACGCTGGTCAGCGGGCGGCTTCTTGGCGAGCGCGAGTGCGATGACCGCGTCGATGTCCTCGTGCAGCGATGCGTCGAGCTTCGAGGGGCGATCGGGATGGCGATGCACGGACGCGATCGAGATTGCACATCGCGCTGACAGGACAAGGTGGTACCGGCCCCGTTTCGGAGCACGAATCGAGCGGCGAAGGCAAGAAACGCCCTGCGCGCGAGCGCGATCTGCGTCGATGCCGCCACCGTTGCAGCTACTGCCCGATCATCACTCACTCCGCCCACGTGCCTACGTCCACATAGTCACCTATCTTGTCTGGATGGACATCCAGATCCGGCACGACAACAACATCCCGGGCGACATCAACGACCGCCTCGTCCCGATCGTTCAGGACGTCCTGTCCCGGTACAGCGATCAGATCACGACGGTGGAGCTGCACCTCGCAGACGAGAACGGGCCGAAGACCTCCGACGGCGACATCCGGTGCACGCTCGAAGCTCGCCTCGAGGGCCGCAAGCCCACGGCTGTCACGGCGCACGCGAACGACGTCTACACCGCGGTCACGGTCGCCGCCGAGAAGATGCTGAAGAAGCTCGACACGGACCTCGGCAAGGCGCGCGACGTCCGCCCCGACGAGTCGTAGCGCGTCGCGTCGAGCGACATGTAACCGGAAGCTTCGGTCGCCTGGTGACTCGCCCCTCAGGCGGATCCCCCAGACGGCTCCAGGTCAGATCGTTGCGCGAGTTGTGCAATCCGATCGGCTAGTTCCGCGTAGGCTGGTTCACCCCACCCGGCACATCCGTTGCTGATGACAGGTTGCATGCACCGCAGCGCTGTTGTCGCCGCCTTCGGGATCCTGCTCCTCCAAGCCTGTGCCGTTCCGGTCGGCGAGGATGATCTCAACGGGACGATCGAAGAGGAGGAGGCATACCTCGACCCGGGCATGCAGGAGGGTGACGCCAAGATGGACGGCAACTCGTCCGTCGCGTCGGTTGTCACCGGCACATGCAGCACCGCGCCACTCCGCGGCCTGTCGATGCAGATCGCCGAAGAGATCCGCTGTTTGGCGCCAGACCTTCTGGTCGCGATCAGCGAGACCCCGCGCATCAAGTTCCAGAGTGCGGCGGTCCTACCCTACCTGTCGACCGAGACCGCACAGGCACTCAAGGATGCTTCGGCCTCGGAGACATTGCAGCTCAACAGCGGCCTGCGCTCGGTCGCACAGCAATACGTCCTCAAGAAGTGGCAGCTCGCGGGTCGCTGTGGCATCCGCGCCGCGGCGAGTCCGGGCCGCTCCAACCACGAGACCGGTCGCGCACTCGACCTCGCGAACAGCAGCTCCGCTCGCACCGAGATGCGGTCAGAGGGCTTCACCACGATCCGGAACGATCCCCCGCACTTCGATCACCTCTCGTCGCCCGACCTCCGCAGCATCAACGTCGAAGCGTTCCAGCGCCTGTGGAACCGCAACCACCCCGAGGATCCGATCGGCGAGGACGGCATCTACGGTGGCGAAACGGCGGACCGCCTCGCCCGCTCGCCGTCCGGTGGCTTCCAGACCGGCGCGAACTGCGGCACGTAGTTATTTCGCGGCGGCGAACGACGCTTCGAGGTCCGCCTGTAGATCGGCGATGTCCTCGATCCCAACCGACAGCCGGATGAAGCCATCGACGATCCCGAGCTTCGCGCGATTCTCCACGGCACCGACGCGTGCGTCATGATCGCCGGATGCTCGATCAGCGACTCCACACCACCGAGCGACTCGGCGAGCGTGAAGATCTTGCAGGTCGACAGGAACCGGCGCGCGTTGTCGAGGTTGCCCTTGAGGACGAAGCTGATCATGCCGCCGAAGCCGCGCTGCTGCTTCTTGGCGAGCGCGTGCTGCGGGTGTGACTCGAGGCCCGGGTAGTAGACCTTCTCGACCTGCGGGTGCTTCTCGAGCCAACCGGCGAGGTGCCGCGCGTTCGACTCGTGACGCTCCATGCGAACGTGCAGCGTCTTGGTGCCACGCAGCAACGTGAAGCTATCCATCGGCGACAGCACGGCGCCGATCGCGTTCTGGAGAAACGCCACGCGGTCGCGCAACGCCGAGTCCTTGAAGATCAGCGCACCACCGACGACGTCGGAGTGACCGTTCAGGTACTTCGTGAGCGTGCGCGACGACATCGGCGCCCAGCTCGAGCGGTCGCTGCCAGAACGGCGTCATGAACGTGTTGTCGACGGCGAGGATGATGCCGCGTGGCTTGGTGACGCCAGCAACACCCGCGATGTCGACGAGCTTGAGCATCGGGTTCGTCGGCGACTCGATCCACACCAGCTTGGTGTTCGCCTTGATCGCGGCCTCGACGCCTGCGGCGCCGTCGAGCGGATTGACGTAGCTGAACTCGAAGCCGAGCCGGCGGAACACCTTGTCGAACTGACGGAATGTGCCGCCGTAGAGGTCGTCACACGCGATCACGTGCGTGCCGGTATCGAACAGCGACAGCAGGGTGGCCGTGGCCGCGAGGCCCGACGCGAAGCACAGGCCGCCGGTGCCACCTTCGAGCGAGGCCAGGTTGTCCTCGAGCGCGAAGCGCGTCTTGTTGTGCGTGCGCGAGTACTCGAATCCCTTGTGCTCGCCTGGCGCCGTCTGCGCGTAGGTGGACGTGTAGTAGATCGGCGTCATCACGGCGCCGGTCACTGGGTCGGGCTCCTGGCCAGCGTGGATCGCGCGCGTGCCGAAACCGTGCTTGTCGTTCTTGGACGAGCTCATTCGAATTTGAAGCCCTTCGGGTCCTTGTCCATGATGCGCTCCATCGCGGACTCCTCGAGGAGATCGATCATCCGCTGGCCGCCGTACTTCTTCATCAGCTTGTCGTCGTACTCGTCGGCGATCAGCGCGACGTCGCGCAGCGTCGCCATCAGCTCCTCGGGATCGAGCGTGGTGCCGCCGAGGATCGTGTGCGTGAACAGCACGGTCTGCTCGGTGGTATCGAACGCGAACGCGCCGAAGCGCAGGTGCGCGTTGAGCTCGAGCAGCTGCTTCGCGAGACCGCCGTCGACGTCGATTCCCTTGACCAGCTGCGCCGTGCAGCGAACCATCGCCTTGTTCTCGCCCCACGGGACGACATTGATCATCACGTAAGCCGAGCCTTGCTTGATGACGTACAGCGAGTCGTCGATCTTGCGGTAGGCGGGGCTGTCCTGGAGTGTGCGCTCGATCAACAGCGCGGTTGCGACTTCGGCGGGGTTCATGGGCTGTTGTTAACATGCCCGTGCCATACTCGGGGCGTGCGCAGTGTTGTGATCGCGCTGGCAGTCCTGTGCGGGATTGCCGGTTCCGCATCGGCGGAGGCGATCAAGAAGATCGTGGTCGAGGACAACACGAAGACGACCGCCGACACGGTCATCTTCATCTCGCAGCTCGAAGAGGGGGACGAGTGGGACGCCTCGATGGTCGACGCCGTCAAGAAGCGTCTCGTCTCGAGCGGTCTGTTCAAGGATGTCGAGGTCTACTGGACGCCGAAGGACGGCGGCGTCGTCGTCCACATCCTGGCCAAGGACAAGCACAGCTGGGTGATCGCACCCGCGTTCTACAACCAGCCCACGAACGTCGGCGGTGGTGTTGGCTTTGGCGAGAACAACCTGTTCGGGCAGAACCAGAAGCTGCTCCTCTACGGACAGATCGCGACCGGCGACTCGTTCTTCATCGGCGCCTGGGTGATCCCATCGATCGGTGGCACGCGGCTCTCCGCGCAGTTCGACACGTTCCTCAAGACCTCGCGCAATATCGAGTACAACGCGCCCAGGTCCTACCTCATCAAGGACAAGAGCCATGCGGTCCGCCAGTCGCGCATCCAGTACCTGAACCTTGGCGCGCGCCTCGGCTGGGAGGTCTTCCGCGGCATCAAGTTCGACACGCGCATCCGCGGCGCGAAGGTCAGCTGGTCAGACATCAAAGTTCTTCCCGACGCACAGCCCGAGGACTTCGCGAACGGCATCCTGCCCACGGACGCCACCGTCGAGGCACCGGGCACCGAGGGCTACGACGTCTCCAACGAGTCGAACCTCACGTTCGACACGCGCGCGAACTGGTACGGCGTGCAGAGTGGTCACCGCTACCGGCTCACGTTCGAGCACGCGCTGCCGTCGCTCGGCTCGGACTTCATCTACTGGGTCGCCAACTTCAACGCGTTCCGCGCGGTGAAGATCCTCGATCGCCACAACTTCATCGCCAAGCTCGACGTCGGCTACGGCCGCAATCTACCGTTCCAGCAGGAGCTCAAGACCGGCGGCACCTCGATGCGCGGCTACCTGAACGACGAGTTCCGCGGCAACTTCCGCGCGCTCGCAAACCTCGAGTACTCGTTCCCGGTCTTCACCATCAAGGGCTTTGGCATGCGCGGGATCGCGTTCTGGGACTCGGCGTACACCACGTTCACCAAGACGAGCGGCAACGAAGATCGCAACTACCTGGCCGATCCACAGGTGCGCAAGCTCGACGGTTTCAAGAACTCGGTTGGCGTGGGCACCCGCTTCTATCTACGACAGATCGTCCTGCCACTTCTGGGGCTCGATTTTGGGTATGGTCTCGAAGCTCGTGACTTCCAGATCTATCTGGCAATCGGCCTTACTGATTAGCCTCGCGCTCGGGTGCGGCTCGCAACGGCACATCCAAGGCCCGGTTGACGGTTACGATCTGCTGTTCATCAACGCCGACGTGTTCGCGCCGCCGTTCGGGCACAAGACGTCGGTCGGGATCAGCAACGGTCAGATCAAACACACCGCGCGCACCACGGCATCGATGCGCACGTACGATCTGGGCGGCAAGAGCGTGATCGTCGGCCTCACCGATGCGCACTGCCACCTCTATGGTCTCGGCGTTGATCTCGAGAACGTCAGCGTTCGAAATCTCATGTCGGAGACCGAAGCGGCACAGACCGTCGCTGCCGCAGCAAAGACGCGACCCGCAGGCGAGTGGCTGCTCGGCCGCGGCTGGGACCAGAACAAGTGGAGCGCCCAGGCGTTCCCGACGAAGGCGTCCCTCGACGCGGTGGTCGGCGACCGGCCGGTGATGCTGCGCCGGATCGACGGCCACGCGGCATGGCTCAACAGCGAGGCGCTCACCGCCGCCGGGATCACGAAGACGACGCCCGAGATCGCGGGCGGTAAGATCATCCGCGACGCCAACGGCGAGCCGACCGGTGTGCTCGTCGATAACGCGATGGAGCTCGTCGATCGTAAGCTCCCCGTGGCGACGCCCGAGGTTCGCGAGCGCCGTATCCTCGCCGCCGCGAAGATCGCGACCGAGCTCGGCTTCACGGCAGTCCACGAGATGGGCATCGACTGGGAGACCGCGGCCACCTACGAGAAGCTCGCCCGTGAGGGCAGGCTGCCACTGCGCGTGTTCGCGTATCTCGGCGGCGATCCGGCCCGTGCCGAGGAGCTGCGCACGAAGAAGCCCGCGCCGCCGGTCGGCCGCTTCGTGATGCGCGGCGTGAAGTTCTTCGTCGACGGTGCGCTCGGCTCGCGCGGCGCGCGGCTGTACGAGGACTACAGCGACGACCGCGGCAACCGCGGACTGTGGGTGAGCGAACCCGCGCAGTTACAAGCGGCCGTCGATGCCGCCGTGGCCGGTGGCTGGCAGGTCGCGATCCACGCGATCGGCGATGCCGGCATCGGCGCGGTGCTCGACGCGTACGCCAAACATCCCGCCGACAAGCGTCTGCGCATCGAGCATCTTCAGGTGTTCGCACCACAGGACCTCGCGCGCATCGTCAGCACGCACACGGTTGCTTCGATGCAGCCGACGCACGCGACGAGCGACTCACCGTGGGCCGAGGCTCGCGTCGGCGCCGGACGCATCGAGGGCGGCTACGCGTGGCGCACCGTGCTCGACAACAAGGTCCCCCTCGCGTTCGGCTCCGACTTCCCGGTCGAAGAAGTCAACCCGCTGCTCGGTCTCGATGCGGCAGTCAATCGCGGTGGCTGGCGCATGGACCAGGCCCTCACGCTCGATGAGGCGGTCACCGCGTTCACCGTGGGCGCAGATTTCGCGGCGATGGAGCCC
>JBBQFU010000099.1:0-29120 GCA_038322185.1 Haliangiales bacterium | reverse complement strand
CCGCCGCCGCCGCTGACGATTCGCCCGGACCTCCCGGTGCAGATCGCCGATCTCGTGATGGCGTCGATGGCGCGCAACCCGGACGATCGCCCGCAGACGATGGAGGCGCTCGAGTACGAGCTCAACAAGTGCCTGTCCGGTCGCGGTCAGGCCGTGGCCTCGATCCTCGGCATGACGACCGATGCAAACGTCGTCGCGTCGCTCAACCCGGGCCTGTCGACGCGCACCCTCGACAGCGGCATCGTCAACCTGCCGCAAGGCCGCGCCTCGACGCACGGCTACAACGATCCGATGTGGGAGACGCGCTCGGGCGTGAGCCGGCAACCGCACTACAACAGTGGGCCAGTCCTCGCATCTCATCCCACGCCGTCGGGTCCCGTCCATTTCCCGCGTGCGCAGAGCGAGCCCGGCATGCCGGTCACGCCCGCGTCGAGCGGCCAGATGCCGCGCGCGAGCTCCGACAGCAATCGTGAGTTCTCGCGGCCGGGCACGCCGCTGCCGCGTGCGTCGAGTGTTCACTCGGCGCCGGTCGTCAGCGACTTCGAGTCGCAGCCTGCAGCGAGCCCGGAGATCCGGCGCAGCGGCATGGCCGTGTTCGGCTGGGTGATGCTCGTGCTCATCCTGCTCGGCGGCGCAGGCGCGCTCGCGTACATGATGCTGTTCAACAAGAAGCCGGCCGAGACGATCCCCGCGGAGACCGGCAGTGGCTCGGCAGCGGTCGTCACGCCCGAGGACAGCGACAGCGGCAGTGGCAGCGCCAAGGAGCCCAAGATCAAGAAGGCGACGGGCGACAAGGGCGAGGGCAAGACCAGCGGCGCGAACGAGCCCGACAAGGGCAGCGGCGACGACAAGGTCACCGGCGCGGGCTCGGCTGCCAAGCCCGGGATCAAGAAGACCGGCAACAAGACCGTCGCTGCGCTCGACGACAAGATGACCTGGCGCCAGGTCAGCGAGGCGGCCAAGAAGGCCGAAGGCAAGAACGACTGGGGCACCGCACGCCTCGCGTACGAGCGTCTCGAGAAGGCGAAGGGCTATCAGTTCCCCGGCTACGCGGTCTACAAGCAGGGTCAGATGGCGTTCAACGCCAACGATACGTCGGAGGCACTCACGCTCGCGCAGCGCGCGTCGACGATGCCGGGCAATCAGAAGGCAGATGCGAAGCTGCTCTACGCCGAGGCGCTGTTCAAGCAGGGCGACTACAAGCGCGCGAAGGACTTCTACATCGGTCTCCGCAAGGTCTCGACCGACGCGAAGAAGAAGGTCCTCGACAAGAAGATCGCGGCCTGCAACTCGAAGCTCAGCCTGCCCGCGCGCGACGGCATCACGGACTGAGCGCGGTCGCTACCGCTTTCGCGCGAGCCAGATGTAATACCGCGGCCCGCCGGGGAACGTCGGCTTCGTGCGAACCAGCTCGACGGACCCGACGACCTCGAGCGACTTGGTGAACAAGCGCGACGGAAACGAGGACCACACGGCGAGCACGCCGCCGGGCTTGAGCGCATCGCGGATCGCAGTGAGGCCTGCGCGCCGGTAGAGCTTCTCGTTGCTCGGGTGCGTGATCGCATTGGGACCGTTGTCGACGTCGAGCGAGATGGCGTGGTACGCGGCCTTGCTGCGCGCGATCGAAACGGCGACGTCCTCGACCTTGAGACGCACGCGCGGATCCTTCAGCGGGCGGCCCGCGTAGATGCCATGCGCGCCCTTGTTCCACTTCACGACCTCGGGCACGAGCTCGGCGACATCGATGCGAGCGGTGCGTGGCACGCCATCGAGAACGGCGCGCAGCGTGAAGCCAAGGCCGAGGCCTCCGATCAAGATGCGCGGCTTGGCCACCTCGCCGACCACCGATGCGACGATGCGACCGAATTCGTCCTCGGAGTCGTGCACATCGCTCGACATCAGTGTGCGTTTGCCGACGCGAATTGCGATGTGCTCTCCGGCGCGAAGCAGCAGCATCTCGGTGCCGGGGAGCTTCACACGATCGAGAACGTCGTCGGCCATGGGATGGTCCGCAGTGTAGTCAGGTTGGAGCCAGGGTACGCGGCTATGGAAATTTTCTGACCGGCTGTCGCTCGTCCGAGAGGAGCGCGTGAGTCGATACCGCCGGCTCCCGCCGTACCTTCAACTAGTCCTGCATGGGATTGACGAGGTATGGCCCGAAGGAACCATTGTCACCCAGCATCGGAACGCCCTGCCCATTATGCGGCGTCGAGCTCAAGGTCGGCGACTTCACGGCGCTCATCCGCGCGACCACGGTCAGCAAGCACGGCGACAATCGGATCGAGGTGCACTGGGCGTGCGCGACGAAGGTCAACGACTGAGCTAGACCATCGAGCCGGCGAGCCAGTCGGCAAGCAGGTCGACGCTCGACAGCATCGCGTTCGCGCGCCGCAAGCGGTCCGAGAGGGTCTTCACGACCTGGACGAGCAGGACACTCGCCGCGTGCGGATCGTCGGTGATCAGCGCACGCAGCGCGTCGTGCGGCATGCGGAACAAAAACGTGGCGGACATCGACGTGACGGTCGCCGAGCGCGGCGCCGGCTCGACGAGCGACATCTCGCCAAAGAACTCGCCGCCGCCCAGGGTCGCGAAGGTCTGGTTGCCCCGGTGGACCGCGACCTCGCCCGAGAGCACGAGGAACAGCGCGTCCCCGAGGCTGCCCTCGACGACGATCGGCTCGTTCGGGTTGTAGCTCTCGACCTCGCCCGCACCCGCGACACGCTCGAGCTGGTCGGGCGTGAGGTTCACCAGCAGCGGATGACGCTCCAGCAAGGTCGGATTCGGCATGGCGGGGGCAGTATAGTCGCGACCCAATGCGAATCGCAGGTTGGCTAGCCCCGATCACGACGATGGCGACCATGGTGGCGACGACGGGGCAGGTGAGCGCGCAGGGCGTCGACCGGCGCTACGCCGAGGAGCCGACGTCGGGAATCGTGATGCCGGCGGTTCCGCTGGCAGGCGAGCACGACGCACGCGCGGTCACGCAGAACCCGGGAGGCCTGCCGCTTCTGCGCGGACCCGAGCTCGCGCTCGCGCTGGAGCTGCAGGATCCCGACGTGGCGACGAGCGCGGGACCTGGCTTCGGCGCGTTCTTCGCGACGTCCGGCGGCGGCGGTATCGCACCGCGCTTTGGGTTCGGCATGGCGTTCGAGTGGCTGCGTCCGGCGCGCCCACAGCTCAGGCCCGATCCGGGCGAGCCGTTCCGGCTGACCACCAGCTTCGCGGTCGCCGGTGGCAAGAACAGCGGCCTTGGCATCGCGTGGCATCACTTCGTGGACGAGGGGGCGCTCGATGGACGCGACACGTTCGACCTCGGCTACTCGAGCCGGTGGGGCAGCCACTTCGCACTCGGGCTCGCGCTGCGTGACCTCGCGACCGGGACGATCGGCGGCGCTCCGGTGCAGCGCCGCTACGAGATCGAGACGCTGGTGCGCCCGTTCGGCACCGATCGGCTCGAGGTTGCCCTCGGCGGCCGCATCGGCGAGACCCGCCGCGATCTCGACGGCTGGGCGCGCATCGCGCTGCGCGCCGCGCGCGGGCTGTTCGTGATCGGCAACATCGAGACGCGCGAGCTGTTCGCTCTCGAGGATTCGCCGCTCGGCGTGCGCGAGGACGACGGTCGAGACATTCGCGCCACGCTCGGCATCGAGGTCTCGTTCGGCAGCTTCGGTGTCGGTGCGTACGGCACTGGCATTCGCGACGAGCGCGGCGACTCGCACCCGCTCGGCGGCACGGTCGTGCTGCGCACCACGTCGCTGGGGCCGGCGTCGATCCTCGGTCGGCCGGATCGCATCGAGCGCATCGAGCTGTCGGGCTCGATCGATTCGCACGAGCTCACGAAGCACGTCGTCCACCTGCGCGCGGTCGCTCGCGACCCGAGCGCCAAGGCGCTGATCGTGATGTTCGACAGCGTCGACGGCGGCTGGGCCACGCTTCAGGAGCTGCGCGGCGAGCTCCTGCGCGTGCGCAACGCCGGCAAGAAGGTGTTCGCGTACATGGTCTCGGGGACCACGCGCGACTACTACGTCGCGACCGCCGCGAACAAGATCTACATCGATCCAGCGGGTGGCCTGCGGCTCGTCGGGATCGCGGGCACCACGATGTACTTCCGCGGTGCGTTCGACCACGTCGGCGTGTCGCCGCAGTTCGAGAAGATCGGCGAGTACAAGAGCGCGCCCGAGCAGTTCACCGAGACGAAGCCGACCGACGTCGCAGCGAAGATGTACAGCGACCTCTACGACTCGCTGTGGGACCAGTGGCTCACGGCGGTGGCCGACTCGCGCAAGCTGAGCAAGGCCGACGTGCAGGCACTCGTCGATGCGGGTCCGTACACCGCGGGCGACCTCGCGAAGGATACCCGGCTCGTCGACGGCGTCGCGCCGCCCGACAAGATCAGCCAGATGATCGTGGCCGAGATCGGTGCGGTGTATGCGGTCGAGGGTGCGCCGAGCGAGCGCCCCAACCGCTGGCAGCGCCCCGGTATCGCGATCATCTACGTCGAGGGCGACATCACCGACGGCAAGTCGCAGACGGTCCCGATCATCGGCCGCACGCTGGCCGGCGGCGAGACGCTCGTCAACGCGATCAGCGCGGCGCGTGCCGACCCGCGCGTCGGTGCGATCGTGCTGCGCATCGACTCGCCCGGGGGCAGCGCGCTGGCGTCGGAGCTGGTGGCACGCGAGGTGTTCGAGACGCGCGGCGTGAAGCCGATCATCTGCTCGCTCAGCGATCTCGCTGCATCGGGCGGCTACTTCATCGCGGCGGGCTGCGAGATGATCTTCACCGAGCCGATGACGATCACCGGTTCGATCGGCATCTTCTACGGCAAGTTCGATCTCAGCGGCCTCGTCGGCAAGCTCGGCATCTCGATCCACGCGCACAAGCGCGGCAAGCGCAGCGACATGGACAGCCTGTTCCGCCCGTACACCGACGAGGAGCGCACGATACTGCTCGAGAAGCTCCAGTACATGTACGGCCGCTTCGTCGGCGCGGTCGCCGAGGGCCGCAAGCTCACGAAGGCGCAGGTCGACGCTGCCGGACGCGGGCACGTCTACACTGGGGTGATGGCGCAGCCGATCAAGCTCGTCGATCGGTTCGGCGGCCTGGGTGATGCGCTCGAGGAGGCGAAGCGCCGCATCGGTCTCGCGCCCGACACGCGCGTGCAGCTGTTCGAGCTGCCGGCCGAGTCAGGCAGCATCTTCGGCACCATCGCGAAGCTGCTGGGCGCGAGCGCGGACGCCCCACGCACGGTGTTCGATCTGCCGCTCGTGCAGACGATCCTGCGCGGCGTGCCGACCTCGGTGCTGGTCTCGCCCGACGGCGCGCAGGCGCGGCTGCCCTACGACATCCTCTTCGACTGACCGATCACTCGTCGCTGACGAACGTGCCGTCGGGACGAAACGTCGCGCGCTGGTGCGCCGCACCCGCGGGGAACAGCACGACGTAGTTGCCGGCGTCGTCGAGGCGCGCGCCCAGCGGGATCGTCTGCGGATACTTGGTTGCAAACGCGCGCATCACGTCGGCGGGAATCCGGCCGACGCCGATCTGACCGGGGATACCGGCGTCGACCATGAGCCCGAGGCGGATCGGCTCGGGGTCGCCAGCGGGCTCGTACGTGCAGAGGCCGAGCATGATGTTGAGCGCGCCGATCAGCACCATGCCGCCCGTGACTGGAAGCCAGTACCTGCGGTGTTTCTTCGAGAACGGCGCTGCGCGGTCCTTCGACACGCAGTGCTCTTAGCACGCTACGGCGTGAGGCCGTAGTCCGAGCGTACGAACACGCGATCGGTGCCTGCTGCGGGGATGCCGGTCGGGAAATCGGCCGCGCCCGCCGTCGAGGTGATCGCGGTGACCGAGCCCGTCGTCGCCGTGCTGCCGAGCTCGAACGCGGCGTTCCAGCCGGTGAGCGTCGACAGGTCGGGCATCTGATACGCCGGCGCTGTGCCGACCACGCCGGGCGACAGGAAGGCCGACCACGTCTTCGTGCATGCAACGTTTCCCGAGCACACGCCCGACTGGCTCGCGTTCCACAGGTAGCCGACGGCGTCGGGATAGGCTGGCCACGCGGACAGCAGCGTCACATACGGCATCTTGGTCGGCACGGTCGTGGTGACACTGCCGAGCGGCGCGGGCGCGACGTAGGTCTGCTCCGCTGGCTGCGCCGTCGCGTGGGTGACCGTGGCGGCCGAGCTCTGCGTCGTTACTGCGATCGACAGGTCGTAGACGTCGGACGAGCGTGCCTGACCGTCCGCGAGCGACTGGGTCTCCCAGTCCTGCGACTCGCGCACGAGCGACGCGGTGGTGCCGTTCGCCGTGTACAGCGTGGTGCTCGCGATGACACGCGCAAACTGCGGCGCGCTCTCGGCATCGACGGCAAAGTACTGGGTGCTCTCGGACGTCGAGAAGTTGATGCTGCGCATGACGTTCGCGGTGACCGCAACGTCGCGGACCACGACCGTCTCGTCGACGTAGAACTCGCCGTTCCCGCTGGGAACCGCGTGCGTGACGATCAGATCGCGTGTGCCCGGTGGCACCTGCATCGTGAAGTTGCCGGTCTGGGAGCCGACGAACGCGCTGCGGCTGCCGAACTGCACGACGAGCACGCCGCCGATCGGCCGGTTCGTGATGTTGCCCGACAGCATGACGCTGCCCTGCATGCGATCGCTACATCGCGCTGGCACGTCGAGGGTGACGGCGGTCCGCTCGCCGACCGCGAAGTGCGCGCTGGTGACCGTGCGCTGTTGCGTGCCGGTCGTGCCGATGCACATGTACGCGACGCCGTAGCTCGGTGCGCTGATCGGCAGCGTGTACACGTCGCCCGTCGGTGCGGGTGCGAGCTGCCACGGCGCGCTGCCGTCCTGATACGCGACGGCGAACGAGAACGGCATCGGGTTGGTCGGCCGGTTCGTGAGCGTGAGCGTCACCGTGCCGGGCACGGCGGTGCCGCCGTCGCTGTCGTTACTACCGCCGCCGTCACCATCGCCGCCCGCGTCGTTATCACCGGCGCCCCCGCCGGAGCTGCCGCAGCCAAGTGCGACGGCCGTCACGAGCGTGAGAAACCGTTTCATAGCCTCTACATACCCCCAGGCGACGCCGGCTGGCTACGCCGAAGATTCCGTGTAACGTCGCGCCCATGGGCCGCTGGCAGCGCTACTGGTTCGCCGAAGGTGGGCGCACGGCGCTCGCCATCGTGCGGATCGCGGTGGCCCTGGCCGTCCTGCTGACCCTCGCGCGCCTGATGGCGAAAGCCTCGCCGATCGCCGCCCAGGTCTACCGGCCGGTCGGGATCTGGATGCTGCTCGGCGATCTTCAGCCGCCGGAGGTCCTGGTGCAGGCGCTATGGGTGATCGCATGGAGCTCGACCGCCGCGATGCTGCTCGGGTTTTGCACCCGCGCGAGCACGGCGATCAGCTTCGTCAGTGCGGTCGCGCTCGCGGCGCTGTCGTTCTCGGCGAGCAAGACGTGGTCCCACCAGTACAACGTGGTCTTCATCGCGCAGCTCGCGCTGCTCGGTTCGCGAGGTGGCGACGTGCTGTCGCTCGACTGGTGGATTCGCACGCGGCTACGCGGGCTGCCGGCGCTCGATGTCGCGCGTGGCTATCAGTGGTCGCTGCGCCTCGTACAGCTCGCGGTCGTGCTGATGTTCGCGGGCGCGGCGTTTCACAAGCTCGCACACGGTCACTTCACGCTGCGCTGGGCGCTGTCGGACAACCTCCGCCATCACCTGCTCGTGCGATTCGATCTCGCCGGTCTCGAGCGACCACCCGTGGTCGACTGGTTGCTCGAGGAGTCGTGGCGCTATCGCACCGCCGCGCTGCTCAACATGATCGCGCAGGCCACGCCGCTGCTCGCCGTGTTCTTCATTCGCCGTCCCCTCGTGCGCGCGCTCGCCGGCGTGATGTTCCTGACCGAGACGATCCTGCTCGGCGTCGTCGTCGATCTGTGGAATCTGCACTGGCTGCCGCTCGTCGCCGTGTTCGTCGACTGGGAGGCGCTGGTCGGGCAGGGCGCGGCCCCCGAGCCCACGCCGAGTGACAGTCCGCCGTCGCGCGCGATCCGCGCGTTCATCATCGGCTTCATCGTCTACGACGTGATCACGTCGTTCGTGCCGACGCTCGATCAGCGCCTCAACACCTATCCGTTCTCCGGCTTCCCGATGTTCGCGACGATCCGCGCACGCACGCCCTACAGCGAGCACCAGCCGTACTCCGTGGTCGGTGGGACCTACGAGGTGATCGCCGACGCCCCGGCCTTCGACGACAAGCGCCAGCGCTGGCTCGACCACTCCCATCGCTTCGTTCACGCCGTCCGGAACCCGGACGACCTGCACCGGCGCATGAAGACCGTGCTCGAGCGCGTGCAGCACTTCTATCCGGACTGGCAGGTCCGCGGCCTCCGGCTGTGGGTCACGGTGTTCGAGACCGCAGCCTACCCGGCACCGCCTGCCTTCGAGCGTCGGCGTATCGCGCTGCTCGGCGAGCTGCTGCCGGACGGTACGTTTCGTACGATGCTCGGCAAGCTCACGGCATCAGCCCTCGAGGTCGCGCCCCGCAACGTCGAGCTCGCGCCCGACGCGCAGCTCAGCTACTTCCGCGACGAGACGCCGACGCCGATCGCCATCGCGTCCCCGCTCGCCGGCACGCGCTTCGATCTCACCGGCGTGAGCCTGCCGGGGAACCCGCGCCACTTCGTGGTCACGAGCGGCGGCACACCCTGGCTCGTCGCGAGCCACGAGACCTGGCGCTGGGATTAGGCGCGCGGGCCGAAGATGGCAGTGCCGATACGCACGTGGGTCGCGCCGCACTCGATCGCGACCTCGAAGTCGCCGCTCATTCCCATCGACAGCACGGGCAGCGGCTGGCCGAGCTCGCCAGCGATCCGATCGCGCAGTGCGCGCAGCGCCTCGAAGTAGGGCCGGCTCGCCTCGGCATCATCGGCAGGCGGCGGCATCGTCATCAGCCCATCGAGGCGAACGTTCGCGACGCCGGTGATCCCACGCGCGATGTCGAGCGCGGTCTCCGCCGTGATGCCGCCCTTGGTGTCCTCGCCGGCGGCGTTGATCGCCAGCAGCACCGGCTGCACGGCCTGCGCGCGCTTGCCGAGCTCGCTCGCGAGATCGATGCTGTCGACCGCGTGCACGAGCGCGACGTGACCCGCGACGAGCTTTGCCTTGTTGCGCTGGAGCCGGCCGATGTAGTGCCAACGGACGGTCGGTGTGGTGACCTCGCCGCGCTTGGTCGCGAGCTCCTGCGCGTAGTTCTCGCCGAAGTCAGTCGCACCGGCGGCCGCGGCCTCGTCGACCGCGCTCGCGGGGTGGCGCTTGCTGACGGCGACGATCGTGACCTCGCTCGGCGTGCGGCCCGCTCGCTCGCACGCGGCGTCGACTCGCGCACGGACCTCGTGCCAGCGATCCGCGATGGTCACTGCGGCTGACCCGCGGTGAAGCGCGCCGAGGGTGCACCGACCGCGGTCAACGCCTCGAGCACCTCGACGAGCGGCAGGCCGATCACGTTGGTCACCGAGCCGCGCACCTCGCGCACGAGCGCTGCACCGATGCCTTGCACCGCATAGGCGCCCGCCTTGCCACGCCACTCGCCACTCGCGACGTAGTCGGCGAGGACCTGGGGCGACATCTCGATCATCGCGACGTCGGTCGCGATGAGGCCGTTGCGGCGATACGGAGCGTCGTCGATGTCACCGACGAGCGTGAACGCGGTGATCACCTGGTGTACGCGCCCCGACAGCAGGCCGAGCATCGCCGCGGCCTCCTCGGGCGTGCCGGCCTTCGCGAGGATCTTGCCGTCGATCGTCACCGTCGTGTCGGCGGCGAGCACCCACTGGCCCGGACGGCGCCGGACCGCGAGCGCCTTGTCCTGCGCGACCCGCACGACGTACGCCTCCGGCGGCTCGCCGGGACGCTCGGTCTCGTCGACATCGGTGGGGTGCACCTCGAGCGGCACACCGACACGCTCGAGAAGCTCGCGCCGGCGAGGTGACGCGGACGCGAGCAGGAGCGGCAGCACTACAGCGGCGGCTTGATCGACTTGACGGTCGTGGTCTTGAAGTTCATCTCGACCGAGATGCCGTCGACGAAGCGCGGCTTGCCGTTCTTCATCGCGGCCGCGCACTGCTCGGTGGCCGTGTCCCTGATCTCGGTTCCGTCGCCGTCGATGCAGACGTCGACTGACTTGTCGTCGTCGTTCTGATTCGAGTCGCAGAACGCCTCGAGGCCGTCACCGTCGACGTCGATGTCGGGCGTGCGGCAGCCGGGGTACTTCTTGAGGATCGATTCCTTGGCCTTCGGCAGCGCGAGCAGGGGGCCGAGGAGGTTCGCGAACGTGGCGTCGAGCAGCGAGTTCTGCGGCGTCAGGCCGATCTGCTCGACATCGAGGCCACGGATCGTGTCCGCGGTCATCGAGTCGATCACGCCGCCGAGGCGGCCGGTCATCGTGGTGCCGTCGGGCAGCAGCGTCGCTTCGATCGTCGCACCGGTGATGCGGAGGTCTAGGCTGATGCCGTCGGTGACGGGAATGTTGACCGAGAAGATCGACGGGCCAGCGACGAGCTTGTTGTTGCTGTCGACCACGCCGTCCTTGAACGAGATGAGCGGCGCGCCGCCCTCGAGTGAGAGCGGGTCGAGGTGCAGGTCCTGCTGACCGGCCTGGAACGGGCTGCACGCGGTCGCGTTGCCCATGCTGTCCTCGGTGCGATCGGCGACGCCGTCGCAGTCGTTATCGAGGCCGTCGCCGCAGATCTCGACGCCGCCGGTCTTCTTGACCGCGGCGTTGTGATCGTCGCAGTCGCCGTCGGCAACGGAGTCGCCGTCCTGATCGACATCGTCCGTGTCGGTCGTGTTCGGCACGTTCTGGCCGTCCTCGTCCGCGAGGCCGTCGCAGTCATTGTCCTTGCCGTCGATGATCTCCGGCATCCCCGAACGGATGTTGGCGTCGTGATCGTTGCAGTCGCCATCCTCGATGTACGCCTTGCGGCCGTCGGCATCGGTATCGACGACGTACTTGGCGAGATAGATCGCGAACTTCACGCACTCGTCGGCGCCGACGGTGGGGAAGTCGAAGTACTCGATCGGGATCAGGATGTCGTAGTTCTTGAACGAGTCGTCGATCGACGCCTGCGCAAGGCTCGACACCGCGGCGAGCTTGTTGTCCGGCTTGCCGTCGCCGTTGAGGTCGAAGCCGTCTTCGACGCTGCCGATCGCGAGTGCCGAGATGACCTGCGGATGCGTTCCGGCGTAGGTCTCGACCGCCGCGCCCGAGCACTCGGGCTTGGGCTCGAACAACGTCGGTCCGTTACCAGCACCATCATCACCGCATGCGGCCACGAACAACGAGCAAAGCACGAGCTTCTTCATGGGGTACCCTCGCGGCGGAATTGACCACGATGCCGCAAACCCGGTCAATGACCTTTGTTACTGCAGCGCTGGTCGTGCTCGCGGTCACGGTCCCGTCCGTCTCAACGGATGCCCACGTCGCGCCCTCGGTCGACGACAACAACCGATACCTGAAGGTCACTCCGATGCGTGGCGGCTTCCGGCTCGCCTACACGGTGTTCTTTGGCGAGATCCCGGGCGCTTCCGAGCGAAAGCTCCTCGACGCCAACCGCGACGGCCGCATCGACGAGGGCGAGGCCAAGCGGTTCGGGGACAAGCTGGCGGGGCAGGTAGCGGCCTCGCTCGAGCTGGAGCTGGGGGGCAAGCCGCAGCGCGTCCAGTGGACGGTGGTCGACGTCGGGCTCGGCAATACCGCGGTCGCCGCAGGGTCGTTTTCCGTCGATATGATCGGCTACTTCTGCGCGCCCGGGCGCCTCAAGCTCAAGGATCAGTTCCGCATCCCGCGGCCCGGGGAGACCGAGGTCCTCGTCGAGGACGCGCCCGGGGTCACGGTCAACGTCGCACGCATCGGGCCGTCGGCGGACCCGCGACGTGACTGGCGGTTTCTCGGTGCGGGCGGGCCGCTCTCGGATGATGGGCTCGACGTTCAGTGGAGCGCGGCCGACACGGCGCCCGCGCTTCCGAATGGCGGTTCGTGTGCCGTGGGCGGGGCAGGCGGTTCGGGCTCGTCCCGGCTGCCCTTCGTGCTGGGCGGGCTGGTGGTGGTCTGCGCGGCCGTGGCCGGAGTGATCGTGCGGGCGAGGCGGCGGTCGGCCAAGCCGAGCTGACCCGGGGGCGCCGACACAGCCATTTGCTTGTATGATGGCGACGAGCCGCGCGTTTATGAAGAAGTTTCCAGACTTCGTCCCGCCGACCAAGGTCAGCTACCTCGAAACGAGGCCGACGCTGCACCTGCGTCGGTGCATGCTCCAGTCGGTCGACGACCCGACCCAGGAGTGGACCTTCGACAAGGAAGAGATCCGCCTGGGCTCGATGGAGGACAACGACGTTGTTCTCAGCGACGACACCGTCAGCCGCTACCACTGCAAGATCGTGCAGGACGATACCGGCTACATCCTGGTCGACAACAACTCGACCAATGGCACGTTCGTCAACAAGGTCCGCGTCCGCGAGGCATTCCTCAAGCCCGGCTGCACGGTCGGCGTCGGCCAGACCCAGCTCCGGTTCAACGCCAAGGAGGAAGAGGTCCACATCGTTCCGTCGACAGCGAAGCGCTGCGGCGGGCTGATCGGTGGCAACGCGAAGATGCGGGAGATCTACTCGATCATCGAGAAGATCGCGCCGACCGCGACCACGGTCGTGATCGATGGCGAGACCGGCACCGGCAAGGAAGTCGTCGCGCAGTCGATCCACAACCTGTCGCCGCGCAGCAAAGGCGAGCTCGTGGTGTTCGATTGCGGCGCGGTGCCGCCGAACCTGATCGAGAGCGAGCTGTTCGGCCACGAGAAGGGCAGCTTCACCGGCGCGATGATGACGCGCACCGGTCTGTTCGAGCAAGCCGACGGCGGCACGCTGTTCCTCGACGAGCTCGGCGAGCTGCCGATCGATCTGCAGCCCAAGCTGCTGCGCGTGCTCGAGCAGCGCGAGGTGCGGCGCGTCGGCGCGGCGAAGGCGCACAAGGTCGACGTTCGCATCATCGCCGCCACGAACCGCGACCTCGAGACCGAGGTCAAGGCGGGCCGGTTCCGCCAGGATCTGTTCTATCGCCTCAGCGTCGTGCGGCTCCACCTGCCGTCCCTCAAGGACCGCGCTGACGACGTCCCGCTGCTCGTGCAGCACTTCCTGGACAACGGCGTCTACAACCGCAACCCGAACGGTAGCCCGCGCGTGCGTGCCGTGTCGCGCGAGGCGATGGTCGCGCTGCAGAACTATCCGTGGCCGGGTAACGTTCGCGAGCTCGTCAATGTCGTCGAGCGTGCGGTCTCGTTCTGCACGAGCGGCACGATGGATGTCTCGGACCTGCCGGACTACGTGCGCAGCGCGAAAGCAGCTCCGCAGCGCGAGATGAGCGCGCGTCCGCTGCCGCGCATGCCCACGGGTGGTAACCCGATGGTCGGCTCGGCGCTGTCGCCCACGCCGCCGTCTACGCCCGACGAGCTGCTCGCCGAGGGCGTCACGTTCAAGGACGCCAAGGAGCGCTGGGTCGCCACGTTCGAGCGCGACTATATTTTGCAGATGCTTCGGCGCAACACCGGCAACATCTCGCATGCGGCGCGCTCGGCTGATATCGATCGCAAGTACTTCCGCAAGCTGATGAAGAAGTACGACATCGAGGCTGCGGGCGTCGATGACGACGACACCGCTGAGTGACGAGCCCGACGTCGCCGACGCCGAGCTTGGCGACCTGGACGTAGACGACGCGGCGCCCGATCTGGCAGCACTCGCTGCGTATGCCGGTGTCGACCTCGGGTTGACCTCTCACCTCGACGAGCACGGCAAGCCGAAGATCATCGAGCGGCACCTGATCGTGCCGCCCGAGCTCGCGGGGCTGCGGCTCGATCACTTCGTCAAGACGCAGATCACGCGGCTGTCGCGCACCAAGATCCAGGGAATCATCGAGACCCAGGTGCGCCGGCTCGACGGTCACCAGCCCAAGCCCTCCACGTCGGTCGGCGCCGGCGAGCACTACATCATTCGCCGAGAGGCGCGGGCCGAGCCGCCGTGCCCGCGCACGTTCACCGTGCTGCACGAGGATGCGCGCATGCGGGTGATCGACAAGCCCGCGATGCTGCCGGTCCACTCGACCGCGAAGTTCTACTTCAACACGCTCACCCGCGTGATGTGGGAGCGCTATCCCGACGAGGACGAGCTGCAGATCTGCCATCGCCTCGATCGCGAGACGAGTGGCTGCCTCGTGCTCGCGCGCGACCGCGGGGCCGCGGCTTTTCTCAAGGGCGCGATCGCCGACAAGACCAAGGCGACCAAGCAGTACCTCGCGATCGTGCACGGCCAGCCGCCATGGGACACCGAGGTCACGCTCGATATCCCGCTGCGCCTGTCAGGCCCGGCCGATGCGACGAAGCTGCCGCAGGTGCGGATGCTCCCCGACGCGCGTGGGCAGTCCGCGATCACGCGCGTGCGTGTGGAGCAGCGGACCACCGACTACGCCCTGGTGCGCTGCACACTCGTGACGGGCCGGCAGCATCAGATTCGCGCGCATCTCGCCGCGTCGGGATTCGGCATCGTCGGCGACAAGATCTACACGCACGGCGACGACGCCTTCATCGAGTACTGCGCGAAGGGCCTGACGCCCGAGCTCGCAGCGCAATTCGTGTTGCCGCGCCATGCGCTGCACGCCGCGCGCATCTCGATCCCGCACCCGGAGGGCGGGATCGTGACGGCGGATGCACCGTTGCCGGCAGACCTCGCGGTGCTGATCGCTAGCGGCGGCTGATCACGCTGCGGACGGTCGGCGGGGTGGTGCCGGGCTGCAGCTGGATCAGCGAGTTGCGATCCGTCCACGTCGCGACGATGACGTTGCGATGCTCGAGCTGTGCGGCGATCACCGTCTGCGGAGCCTGCTTGGTCGCGAACATCACGACGCGGCGATCGTTAACCATGTCGGGGTCCATGGCTTCGCGCTCACCGTAGGTGATCATGACGATGCGATCGGCCGCGATGCCCCAGCCCATGAGCCGGCTGCGGATCGCCGCCATGCGGCCGGTCGACAGGTCCTGGTTGTAGACCTGGTGACCGCTCTGGTCGGCGTGGCCTTCGAGCACGATCTTGTGGCCGGGGTGGCGGCGGAGCCACTTGGCGGCGGCATCGACCTGGGCCACCGAGTCGCCGGCCAGATACTTCGAGTCGAGCGAGAACGCGATGACATCGAGTGGGTCGATTCGGTTCATCGCGGACGACGCGACGAGCGACCGATCGATGTGGGCTCGCGGAGCCGCTGAGACAAAGTCGGGCCCGATCGGTGCCACGTCGGCGAGCGCAGGCGCCCCGGCGAGCGACGCGACCGCCGCGATGAGGGTTGCGAGTGTTGTCTTCATGCACGGATTTCGAGCATCACGCATGCCAGTACACCCGGGCATGCTGCGTGCTTCACGACGAGACATGCCGGTCGTGCGTGCGCGGACGCGCAAGCCATCCACTGATGAGGTTCCAGGAGCTGAAGCGTTTCTGCCGGTGAAGCGCACCTTGCCGACCCTGCGTGCTGCTGTGCACACGTGCAGAGGGTGCACGCTCTATCGCGACGCGACACAGGCTGTATTCGGCGAGGGCCCGCGAGCGCCCGGGTCGTGCTGATCGGTGAGGTGCCGGGCGACCGCGAGGATCTCGCAGGCAAGCCATTCGTCGGTCCTGCCGGCAAGCTCCTCGACGACGCGCTCGCGCTCGCCGGGATCCCGCGCGAACAGGTCTACGTGACGAACGTGGTGAAGCACTTCAAGTTCACGCAGCGTGGCAAGCGGCGGATTCACGACAAGCCGACGCGCTACGAGATCACTGCCTGTAAGCCGTGGCTCGAGTCTGAGCTGCACGCCATCGAGCCCGATATCGTGGTGCTACTCGGCGCGACCGCAGCGCAGGCGCTGCTCGGTAGCTCGTTCCGCGTCACGAAGGCGCGCGGGGAGGTGCTCGAGACCGACCTCGCAACATGGACCTTCGCCACCGTCCATCCGGCGAGCGTCCTGCGGGCGCCCGATGACGAGATGCGGCGGCTCGCGCGCGAGGAGTTTTTCCACGACTTCGAGCTGGTCGGCGAGGTGTGGAGGGTCAGACACAAATAGCACCACTAGCTGCCCCCCACCCGCGCATCCGCAACGCGTGCTCCTTTGGAAGTCCGCGACGAGCGAGCTAGTGGTGCTAATTGTGTCTGACCCTGTTCGTGAGCAGTACCGCGAGGATGGCGTGGCCGATCGCCAACATTTCGCGTGATGTCAGGCGGGTAGGTTAGGTTTGGGCGTGCGAATTCTCGGGCTCGACCCCGGCAGCCGCGTCTGCGGCTACGGCCTCATCGACGAGCGCGCGGGCGAGCTGTCGTACGTCGAGTGCGGCGTGCTGACGGCGCCCCAGGATCACGCGATGGAAGATCGCCTCGGCGAGATCGCGCGCGGCCTGCGCGAGGTGATCGACGAGATGAAGCCCGGCATCGTCGCGGTCGAAGACGTGTTCGTGCACCCGCAGAATCCGCGCAGCGGTCTGGCGCTGGCGCAGGCACGCGGCATGGCGCTCGCGGTGATCGGCCTCGCGGGGCTCAGTGTCGCGTCGTATCCACCCGCGGTCGTCAAGAAGACGGTGGCCGGTGGTGGCGCCGCGGACAAGGCGCAGGTCGCACGCATGGTGCAGACGCTGATCAAGCTCAAGAGCCTGCCGCGCGCCGATGCGAGTGATGCACTCGCGATCGCGATCACGCATGGGTTCACGCTGCGCCCGACCTCGGCGAAGCTCGTGGCGGCCACGATCGCGAGCCCACGTGGTGCGGGCGGCGCGGGTGCGGGTGCCGTGTCCTCGTCGATCGCGCCCCGCAAGCGCGCGGGCGGGAGGGCGTCATGATCGCGCGGCTCGAGGGCGTCCTGATCGAGCGGCTCTTGCCGAGCAGCTCGGGCAACATCCACGTGGTCGTCGACTGCAACGGCGTCGGCTACGACGTGATCGTCTCGAACTACACGCTCGCGGGGCTACCCGCCGACGGTGAACGCGTCACGCTGCGCATCTTCACGCACGCGAACGAGAACAAGCTCGCGCTGTTCGGGTTCATCGATCTGCAGGAGCGCTCGCTGTTCGACGCGCTGATCACGGCGAAGAATGTCGGACCGTCGACGGCGATCGCGATCCTCTCGGGCTCGAGCCCGCGCGACATCGCGGCGCTGATCGCCGAGGAGGACGTGACCGGTCTCACCAAGATCAAGGGCGTCGGCAAGAAGACGGCCGAGCTGATCGTCGTCGAGCTGCACGAGAAGTGCCGCGAGATGATGATCGCGTGGGATGCCAGTGGCGGGCTGCGCGTCGTTGCCCTGCCGGCGGGCGGGCGTGCGGGGCGCACGAAGCGCCATCCGCTCGTCGACGAGGTGGCGAACGCACTCGTCGGTATGGGGTGGAAGCCTGCGGAGGCCGAGCAGGCGGTGGTCGATCTCCCCGTCACGCCGGAATCGACCACGGAGCAGCTGCTCCGTCATGCGCTGCGCAGCATGCCGCGGTAGTCATCGGACATCTCTATGGCGCGAAAGAAACACATCGATGTCGTCCGCGACGGGGACGCGGCCGCCGAGCCCGACCGCGAGGTCGCGAGCGTCGAGCGTGGCGGCGAGCGCGCCTGGCAGGCGGCCCTGCGGCCGCGCGACTTCGACGAGTACATCGGCCAGCGCGACATGATCGAGAACCTGCGCGTCAGTGTTCGCGCCGCGAAGGCGAATGGCTGGGCGCTCGATCACTTCCTGTTCGCCGGCCCGCCGGGCCTCGGCAAGACCACGCTGGCGCACGTGATCGCGAACGAGCTCGGCGTGAACCTGCACGTCAGCTCGGGGCCCGCGATCGATCACAAGGGCAAGCTCGCGTCGCTGCTCACGGCCCTGGGCGAGCGCGACGTGCTGTTCATCGACGAGATCCACCGGCTCAACCCGGTCGTCGAGGAGAACCTCTATCCCGCGATGGAGGACTTCCGCTTCGACCTGTTCATCGGCGAGGGCCCGCACGCCAAGGCGATGACGATGCAGCTGCCGCGGTTCACGCTACTGGGCGCGACCACGCGGATGGGCCTGCTGTCGTCGCCGCTACTCGATCGCTTCGGCTTTCACTGGCAGCTGCGCTACTACGACCTCGCCGACATGAAGGCGATCGTGAAACGATCGGCCACGCTGATCTCGATCCCGATCGACGAGGATGGCGCCACCGAGATCGCTCGCCGCGCGCGCGGCACACCGCGTATCGCGAACCGGCTGCTGCGCCGCGTGCGCGACTTCGCGATGGTCGATTACGACGGATCGATCGACGGCACCGTCGCGGCGACCTCGCTTGATCGACTCGAGGTCGACCACGCTGGGCTCGATGTTCTCGACCGCGAATATCTCCGCATGGTGTGCGAACGGTTCGATGGTGGGCCTGTCGGCGTCGAGGCGCTCGCGGCGTCGTTGTCGCAGGAGCGCGGCACGCTCGAAGAGGTTGTCGAGCCGTTCCTGCTGCAGGTCGGTCTGATCGCGCGCACGCCGCGCGGTCGCATCGCGACGGCCGCGGGCTTCCAGCACATGGGGCTCGAGCCGCCGTCGAAGGCGCCGACCGGTGGGGCTGGACCGCAGGGCCGCCTGTTCTAGCGGCACGACGTCCGGGGGGCGGACAAGATGCGCAAGATGCGCAATAACAGGGGTCGGACCCCTATTACTGGCCGACGGCCCTGAGCGCGTCGCCGTGATACGGCTTGAACCAGTGCGGGTTCTGAACGACGAGCTGGATCATGGGATCGGCGTCGGGCTGGAACTTCGGATTCGCGGCGAGCTTCTCGAGCCGGCCCAGTAGCGCGAGCGCACAGCGCTTGCGCAGCACGCGGTCGTAGGCGAGCGCGAGCTTGAGGGTCGCCTCGGCGTTGTAGGGATCGCTGAGCAGCGCGCGTCGATAGCTCTCGATCGCGGTCACGACCGTGCTCACACCGTGCGCCGTGGCTGGCCGCGGCGTACCCGGCGCCTGGCTCTGCAGCGCGACGTTGCCAGCGACCGTGGCCTGCTGCGAGGCCAGCGCCTGGCGCGTCTTCGCCGGTGGCGCACTGAAGTTGACGTTGCAGGTATCGACGAAAGCCGGCTCGTCCTCGGTGACCACGACCTTGGGCGCAGCTCGCCGCGGCGGGTCCTTGAGCGTGTCAGCCTTGTGCTTGTACATGGGCTGACAGGCAGCGGCGAACAGAACACACGCAGCAACGAGTGCTTTCCCCATCCTTCGAGACTAACAGGCGAGTATTCTCGGCGCCCGTGAAGAACGTGGTGGTTACTGGTGCGAGCTCCGGGATCGGGCTCGAGACCGCGCGCGCTCTCGCTGCGGCTGGGTTCCGCGTCGTCATGGTCGTGCGCAACCAGGCGAAAGCCCAGGCGGCCGCCGATGGGATCCGGGCAGCCACCGCGGGAGCGCAGATCGACCTGGTGATCGCGGACCTGTACGCCATGGGCGAGGTCCGGCGCGCCGCGGCCGAGATTCGCGCGTTGGTCCCGCAGGTCGACGTGCTGGTCAACAACGCCGGACTCGTCCACGACAAGCGCGAGCTGACGGTCGATGGGTTCGAGCGTACGTTCGCGCTCAATCACCTCGCGGTATTCTTGATGACGTACGAGTTGCGCGACCACCTCGCGGAGCGGGGACGGGTGGTCACGGTGTCGAGCAACGGACATCGCTTCAACTGGTTTCGCTGGGCGGACCTCGCAAGGATGGACCGCTGGCCCGGCGGCACACTGGTGTATGGCGCATCGAAGCTGTGCAACATCTGGTTCGCGCGCGAGGCCGCGCGACGACTCGCCGTCCGCAAGATCGCGAGCAACTCGCTGCATCCCGGTGCGGTCGCGTCGGGATTCGGTGCGAGCGGCTCGATCGTGATGCGCGTCGGTACCAAGCTCGCGCGTCCGTTGCTGCTGAGCTCGGCCGAGGGCGCGCAGACCTCGATCTACCTGGCGAGCTCGCCCGCCGTGGAAGGCGTGACCGGCGAGTACTTCGCGCGCAAGCACGTGTCGAAGCCATCGCGCCAGGCACGTGATGACGACAGCGCGCGCCGGTTGTGGGAGCTGTCCGAACAGCTCACGGGCGTGACCTGGGCCTGAGGCTCGTGGGCGCTGTCGCTCGGCATTCGGTGAATCGGGCGATTCAGCGCACTTCACGTCGTATGCGGGGCAGCTAACGTCGTTCTCATCCACGTTCGCTGCGCGTGCGATGCACGCTGCGCGATTTCGCTCGCCGATCGTGCGCCCACCCTCGGTTACGTGGAACTTACGCGGTTTCGGAATTCGGCAGCGACCTTGCAGAAACCGATGGCCAACTCAAGGAGCTGGCAATGGACGATCTCGAGACAGAGGTGGGGACCGATCGCGCGTCCGAGTTGAACGGCCCGGTCGTGGTCGGGATCGGAGCCTCGGCCGGCGGGCTCGAAGCGCTTCAACACTTCTTCGACAACCTCGCCGGGGACACCGAGATGGCGTTCGTGGTGGTGCAGCACCTGTCCCCCGACTTCAAGAGCCTGATGGACGAGTTGCTGGGCCGACACACCGAGCTGCCGATTCAGCTCGTCGAAGACGGCATGCTCGTCGAGGCGGGGCACGTCTATTTGATCCCTCCGAAGAAGGAGATGATCATCTCCGGCGGCAGGCTCCTGCTCAGCGAGCGGGATCGCCAGCAGGAGTTGACGCTTCCGATCGATGTGTTCTTCCGGTCGCTCGCCCAGGACTGCGGGCCGCGAGCTGTCGCGATCGTCCTTTCGGGCAGCGGAAGCGACGGTTCGCGCGGCATTCGCGACGTCCACGACGCCGGCGGCCTGGTCATGATTCAGACTCTCGAGTCTGCGCAGTTCGGCGGCATGCCGCGGACGGCGAGCGAGACCGGGATCGCCGACTACGTGATCTCACCGCACGAGATGCCACACATCCTCGAGCAGCACTGGAAAAAAGGCGAGGCTTCGCGCACCAAGCGCCCAGCACGACCGCGCACCGCGCGCGCTGAAGCGTTCACCGATGTGTACCGGATGCTCGAAGCCGAGTACGGCATCGACTTCACGCACTACAAGCCCAGCACGATCACTCGTCGCATCGAGCGTCGCCTTCGGCTCGCCGAGCTAGACGACATCCAGCAATACGTCGACCATCTGCGCGGGCAGCGCGTCGAGCTGGACACTCTCTACCGCGACCTCCTGATCGGGGTGACTCGGTTCTTCCGCAACGAAGAGGCATTCGACATCCTCGAGAAGCGCATCCTCCCCGAGCTGATCCGCAACGCCTCGCCCAATCATCCGGTGCGCGTGTGGGTAGCGGGGTGCGCAACCGGCGAGGAGGCGTACTCGATCGCGATCCTGTTGCACGAGCTGACCGCGCACCTGCCCGACCGGACCTTCAAGATCTTCGCGACCGATGTACATCGCGGCTCCCTGGAGTTGGCGGGGCGTGCATTTTTCTCCGCACAGGCGCTGGCGAACGTCTCGCAGGAGCGCAAGGACCGTTACTTCATTCGCAGCGGCGCGAGCTATCAGCTGGTCCCGGAGCTGCGCCAATCGATCGTGTTTGCACCTCACAACGTGATCAAGGACGCCCCGTTCACCCGTGTTGATCTGATCAGCTGCCGGAACATGCTGATCTACTTGCAGCCGGCCGTGCAGCAGAAGGTGCTGAGCCAGTACCATTTCGCGCTCAACCGCGGCGGCGTGATGTTTCTCGGCCCCAGCGAGAGCCCAGGGGCACTCCTCAAGGACTTCGAGACCCTCGAATCGCACTGGCGGATCTATCGCAAGCATAGCGACGTGCGAACGCCGGTCGATCCCCGGCTGCAACCGCGGTTCGCGGATGCGCGCCGTACGCCGAGCGCGGCGAATAGCCCATTCGCTCGGTACTCGATGTCGCACCTACTCGCGACTTACGATGTCCTGCTGGAGGATTTCATGCCGCCGAGCCTGCTGGTGAACGACCGCGGCGAGCTGGTGCACGCGTTCGGTGGCGCGAGCAAGTATCTCAAGCCGCGCGATGGCCGCCAGGGGCTCGAGATCGCCGACCAGATCGACGAGCAGCTGAAGCCACTGATGACCGGCGGGCTTCGGCGCGCGTTGCTCTCGCCGACACCGATCGCGTTCAAGAATGTCCATCTCTCGCTCGCCAACGAGCAGGCGGACTGCCACATCATGCTTCGACGGATCACGCCTCGCAACACCGAGGTCCCGCACGTGCTGATCTCGTTCGAGGCGATCGAAGGCGCTCCCGTTCGGCCGGTTTCGACGAACACAGAGATCGATGTCGGGCAGCTCTCGCGCGATCAGCTCGGTTCGTTGCAGCAGGAGCTCGACTACACGAAGGAGAACTTACAGTCCGCCATCGAGCAACTCGAGACCGGCAACGAGGAGCTGCAGGCGTCCAACGAGGAGCTGATGTCCTCGAATGAAGAGCTGCAGAGCACGAACGAGGAGCTGCAGAGCGTCAACGAGGAGCTGTACACCGTCAACGCGGAGTATCAGAGCAAGATTGCGGAGCTGACGGAGCTCACGAACGACATGGACAACTTGCTCGCGAGCACGGACATCGGGACGATCTTCCTCGATGAGCGGCTGCGGATTCGCAAGTTCACACCGCAGATCGCGGACAGCTTCAACCTGTTGCCGCACGATGTCGGCCGCTCGCTCGAGACGTTCACGAATTCAATGGAGCACCCCGAGCTGGCCTCGGACGTGCGCCGTGTGCTGGCCACCGGGGAGCGCTGCGAGCGTGAGATCAAGAACCAACACGGGCAGGCGCAGTACGTGCGGATCCTGCCGTATCGAGCGAAAGGTGGAACCACCGGAGCCGTGGTCACGTTCATGGACATCACCGGCCTGAAGGCGGCGGAGGACGCGCTGTTTCACGAGCGCTATTTGCTGAACAGTTTGCTGTCCAGCGTCCCCGACGCGATCTACTTCCGCGATACACGCGGGCGGTTCATCAGGACAAACCCGGCGGCAACGGCACGCCTCGGCGTCGACGACCCCGCGCAGACGGTTGGCAAGACTCCCTACGAGCTTCCGCACCCGGAGGCGGCGCTGCTGCAGCACCGTCAGGACGACGAGGTCATTCGCACTGGAAAGCCCCAGCACTACAAGCTCGAGTGCCATACGCGGGACGACGATAAGGTGCGCTGGGAGCTCGCAACGCGTCTGCCCCTGCTCGACACGACGCAGCAGATCGTCGGCGTGATCGGAGTCGTTCGTGACGTCACGTCCGAGAAGTTGGCCGAGGAGAAGATCCGGGAGGCCGTGCGCCGTCGCGACGAGTTCCTCGCGATGCTGTCCCACGAGCTCCGCAACCCGCTTGCCGCGGTGGTGACGGCCACCGAGCTGATGAAGGGCGCGCCGACCGTGACGGATCCCGAGCTCGTCCAGGTGCTCGATCGACAATCGCAGCAGATGTCGCGGTTGCTCGATGATCTGCTGGACGCAAGCCGCGTCACGCAGAACAAGATCGAGCTGCGAACCGGCCACGTCGACCTCCGCACGGTTGTCGAGGATGCTGTCGCGGCGGCACGGCCGATGATGGAGCTCAATAACCTCGCGTTCACACTGGTCGTCGATGGCCAGCCCCTTCAAATCCAGGGAGACACGTTCCGGCTCCAGCAGGTCTGCGTGAATCTATTGACCAACGCGGCGAAGTACACGCCGGCCGGCGGTCATGTCTCCATGGAGACCGCGCGGGAAGGAGCTCAAGCGATTGTTCGCGTCCGCGATGACGGCGTCGGGATTGCTTCGAACATGCTGGACGCGATCTTCGATTTGTTCGTGCAATCCAACCGCACACTCGAGCGAGCGCAAGGCGGCATCGGCGTCGGGCTGACGCTTGCAAAGTCATTGGTCGAGATGCACGGCGGAACGTTGACCGCGCATAGCGATGGCGAAGGCAAGGGAAGTACCTTCGAGGTTCGCCTCCCCCTCGTTGCGGTTCGGCCCGAGAAGGCTCGCACCTCGTCTGCGACGACGATCGTCAAGGGATCACGGATCGTCGTTGTCGAAGACAATGTCGATGCGCGTGAGCTGCTCTGCCATCTGTTGACCCGGGCTGGCTTCGAGTGCCGCTCGGTGGGTGACGGCCTGGCGGCGTTGGAGCTGATCGACTCTTTCGAGCCGCACGCGGCGATCGTCGACGTGGGGCTCCCGGGCATCGACGGGTTCGAGGTCGCGAAGCGTATCCGCATGAATTCGAAACACGACCACGTGATCCTGATCGCCGTTACCGGCTACGGTCAGGACTCCGACAAGTTGCGGGCACATGAGGCAGGATTCAATGCGCACCTCGTCAAGCCCGTGAAGCTCGAACAGATCGCCAGGCTCCTGATCGAGCACGCGCCCAATGGTGGCGATGACGAGCCCGATCGCGATGGCGACCTCGTTCCTTCCTGATCTCACACACGAAGGGCACGTGCTATACCAGCGATGTGGGCCTGAGGCTGTGCGCGGTCGCGCTCGTCGCCTGTTCGAGCCCGCGCGATCCGGCCCCTGCGAGTGAGACGCGCAGTCAGCGTGTGCCGAGTGTGGTCGCCGACGACCGCAACATCACGGCCGCCGATTACATCGGCCCAGCAGCCTGCGGCGAGTGCCACGGGGCGCAGCTGGCGTTGTGGGCGGCGAGCCTGCATCGCGTGATGAACATGAAGGTCGACGACGCTGGCGCCGTGATCGGCGACTTTCGCGGCGCGCGCATCGCCTACAAGGACGGCGAGGCGACGATGGAGCGCGACCTCGTCGGCTACGTGATGACCACGCGCGATGCCGAGCGCGTCGTGCGCTATCGCGTGACGCGCACGATCGGTCATCGCGGCCTGCAGGAGTACGTCGGGATCGAGGACGGCCAGCGCGACGAAGTGCGGCTGCCGTTTGGCTGGTGGCCACGCGGCGGCGGCTGGGCCGCACAGGTCGCATTCGACCCATGGCTCGACGAAGCGCAGTTCGATCCGTTCGCGCCGGTGCGCGAGCCATGGGCCGAGCGCTGCCCGTGGTGTCATTCGACGTATCCGTTCGCACAACGCATCGCGCGTGCATCGGGCGAGCGCGCGATCGGTCATGGCTTCGAGCAGTTCTTCACGAGCGCACCGGGCGGTGACCGGCTCGAGGTCGGCACGCAGGTCACGACCGGCATCAGCTGCGAGAGCTGCCACCTCGGTGGTCGTGCGCACGCCGCAGGTGCCGCCATGCAGTTCTTGCCGCGCGGCGCGCTCGCGCGCGCTGATGCACCCGCGTTCCCGGCGACGTTCGCCGAGCAGCGCACGGACGCGACGGTGATCAACACGGTATGCGCGCAGTGCCATTCGGGCCCGTCGCCACGGCTCGCCGACGGCACTGCGCTGCGCAACTCGAGCGAGGCGCTCGATCTCGCCGCATCGGCGTGCGTCGGGATCAAGTGCACCGACTGTCACGATCCGCACCGCGCCGATGGGTCCCTCGCTTCGCTCGCGCGGGGACCTCGGTCCAACGAGGGCGAGACCCACGCGATCGCCGCGTGCGTGCGATGTCACGAGATGCAGGGCAGGGCGACGCACGCCGGCACGGGACACACGATCGCGACCTGCCTCGACTGCCACATGCCACGCGTGGTGATGGGCATCGATCGCTACGTGCGTACGCACCGCATCTCGTCGCCGACCAACGCGAAGCTGATCGCCGACGCCGCGCCCAACGCGTGCAACCTGTGTCACCTCGATCGCTCGATCGAGTGGACGCTCGCCGAGTTGCGGCTAGGCTGGGAGGCACAGCTGAAGCCCAACCTCGCGGCGTATGGAAACGACGAGGCATCGGTCGGCGACGTGTGGCTGACAAGCAAGTCACCCGCGATCCGGCTGATCGCGGCGCAGGCGTACGCGCGCTCACCGCTGGGACGGTTTGCACTCGCCCAGATTCGCAAGGGCCTCGACGACCAATTGCCCTACGTCCGGATGTGGACGCGGTTCGCCGTCGAGGCGATCCTGGCGCGTAAATGAAGGCGTGGATCACCGCATCTCGGCGAGGCCGTCCGCGATCGTCTTGCCACCGGTGTAGTTGAGGTCGCGGCGCGCCTTGCGGTCATCGACGGTGACCTCGTGCGCCATCAGCGCGAACGCGGTCCTGGTCAGCGGCGGCTTCTTCATCCACGACGTCAGCGACACCAGCGTCCGCGCGACCCAGCGCGGCACGTTACGGGTCCCCGCATCGATGCCCTGGGTGGCGAGCAGCTTGGTGATGAACTCGCGAAACTCGACCGGCTCACCGTCGGTGACGAAGTAGATCTCGCCACCCTTGCCGCGCTCGGCAGCGAGCAGCAGGCCTTCGATCACGTTATCGACGTGGACCGTCGACGTCAGGTAGTGCCCGCCGCCGATCCAGCCAAACGTGCCGGCCTTCACCGCGGCGATGAACTCGGGGAGCAAGTTCGTGTCGCCCTTGCCCCACACGAAGCGCGGCCGCACCACGACCGTCTCCATCCCATCCTTGCCGTTGGCCGCGATCACAGCCTGCTCGGCGAGGCCCTTGGTCAGCGGGTACGCGCCCATCGCTTTCGCTGGAAACGGCCGCGTCTCGTCGGCGCGCACGATCGGCTTGCCATCGGCGAGCACCGCTTCCGTGCCGACATGAACGAACCGCTTCACCCCGGCAGCGCGCGCGGCGGCGAGCATGTTCTCGGTCCCGCGCGTCGTGATCCGCATGTGGACCTCGACCGGGTCGAACTGATCGGTATGCGCGGCTGCATGAAACACCACGTCGCAGCCCGCGCATCCAGCCTCGAGCGCGGCGCGACCATCGAGGTCACCTCGCGCTGACGTCGCGCCGAGACTCTCGACCGTCGCGGCCGATCCGTCGCTGCGCGCCAGTGCGACGACCTCGACCCCGCGGGCCTTCAACGCCGGGATGAGTCGACCGCCGACGAAGCCCGACCCACCAGTCACGAATGCTCGCTTCACGCGGCGGAATCTACTAGGTTCGCCGACCATGAGCGAGAGCGACGAGATTCGTCACGACGACGGGCGCGTCGAGCTGCGGGCGCCGGAGGAGCTGCTGTCGTCGCCCCTCTACAACCACGACCTCGCACCGGTCGCGGTCGCAGCGCGCACCTGGAGCACGTGGGACTACGCGGCGCTGTGGATCTCGATGGCCCACTGCATCCCGACCTATACGCTCGCGTCGTCGATGATCGCGCAGGGCCTCGCGTGGTGGCAGGCACTCGCCGCGATCCTGATCGGCAACCTGATCGTGCTCGGGCCGATCCTGCTCAACTCGCACGCTGGCACGAAGTACGGCATCCCGTTCCCGGTGTACGCGCGTGCAGCCTATGGCACCAGCGGCGCGAATCTGCCCGCGCTCATGCGCGCGCTCATCGCGTGCGGCTGGTTCGGCATCAACGCATGGATCGGCGGCGCTGCGCTCCAGGTGTTCTTCAACGCACTGTGGCCGGGCTGGGCCGACGTGCTCGGTCGCAGCGGCTATCCGGTCGACAACTTCCAGAACACGCAGTGGATCTCGTTTGGCCTGTTCTGGCTGCTCAACATCGCGATCATCTTCCGCGGCATGGAGCTGCTCCGCAAAGTCGAGCGGTTCGCAGCCCCGTACGTCCTCGTGATGACCGCACTGCTCGTCGGCTGGGCGATCAACGAAGCCGGCGGGCTCGGTCCGATCCTCGAGCGCAGCTCGTTCCAGCCGACGAAGCCCGGCGTCACGGTGTGGAGCGTGCTGATCCCGGCGCTGACGGGGACCATCGCATTCTGGTCGACGCTGTCGCTCAACATGCCGGACTTCACCCGGTATGGCCGCAGCCAGAAGGAGCAGGCGGTCGGCCAGACCGTGGCGCTGCCGTCGACGATGACCGTGTTCGCGGCCATGGGCATCATGATCACCAGCGCGACCGCGGTGATCTACGGCGCGCCGATCTCCGATCCGATCGAGCTCGGCGCCGAGTTCGAGAGTCGCCTCATCGTGGGCATCGCAATGTTCACCGCCGTGATCGCGACGCTCGCGGTCAACATCGCCGCCAATGTGGTGTCGCCGGCGAACGACTTCGCGAACGCGTTCCCCAAGAAGATCGACTTCAAGCGCGGCGGCCTCATCACCGGCGTGATCGGCATCGCCATGCTGCCGTGGGAGCTGCTCAAGGATCCGAACCGCTACATCAATGGCTGGCTCGGCGGCTACGGTGCGGCGCTTGGCTCGATCGGCGGCGTGCTCATCGTCGACTACTGGGTGATCCGCAAGAAGGAGCTCGACCTCAAGTCGCTCTACGTCACCGACGGTGCCTACCGCTACACGAACGGCTGGAACATGGCCGCGGTGATCGCGACCGTGGTCGGCGCCGGCATCGCGCTACTCGGCGCGTTCTTCGAGCCGATGAGGCCGATCTACGACTGGTCGTGGTTCGTCGGCTTCGGCCTGTCGGCCGGTATCTACTACGCGATGATGAAGAAGTAGTTCCTCAGACCGTGATCGTCACGATGCTGGTCGCCGGATCGAACGTGGCGACGTAGGCCTTGAGCGGCGTGCTCGCGGGACCGTTGAGCACCGCGCCGTCGAGCGAGAACTGCGAGAGGTGGCACGGGCAGCGCAGCACGGTGCCGTTCCAGTTGACCAAGCAGCGCTTGTGGGTGCAGATCGCCGAGGTGACCTCGAACGTCGTGTCCCCGGTCCGCACCACGATGAGCGTGTCGTTCGCGATCGGCACCCTGAGCGCACCCCCAACCGTGGCGAGGTCGGCCGCGCTCGGCCGCGTGATGTCGACGCAGACCTTGCCGGGCTCGCACGGGACTGGCGGCTCGTTGGCATCGGGCGCCGGCGCGTCGGGGTCGGGGGTGAACGAGTCCAGACTCATTTTGCAGCCGGCGAGCGCCAAGCCTATGCCGTGGAGCATCGTGCGGCGCGTGCATCCGGTACAGCTCGACATCGATAGCTACGATGTCGGACACCATCGCTGAGGTCAATCGTGCCCGGGCTACTGCGTGCTGGGGATCATTGTTCCACGACGCGTGGCCAGGAACGTCGCCGGGTTAGCCGAGGCATGGCAGCTGCACTGACGCGCAAGCAATGGGTACCACCGACCGCCTCGCTCGTCTGACTCCAGGATCG
>JBBQFU010000098.1:0-29169 GCA_038322185.1 Haliangiales bacterium | reverse complement strand
TGAAGCGGACATGGAGTTGCTCGACGGTCGTAGCCGCGCGCGAGCGGCGAGGGTCAGACACACATAGCACCACTCGCGTCGACCGCGTCGTTGGCGAGGGGTCAGACACAAGTAGCACCACTAGCGTCGAGCGGAGCTAGTGGTGCTATTTGTGTCTGACCCTAATCCGACCTAGCTCGCGAGGTCGGCGACGTCGATAAAGAGCTCGTCGTGCTCGCGAACGAACGCCTCGGTCGTCATCGTCTCGAGCGAGTCCTCGAGCGACTCGGTGAAGCGGACATGGAGTTGCTCGACGGTCGACCGGCGGACGTAGCCGAGCGCGACCATGCAGTGGCCAAGCCGCGCCTCCGGCATCCGGTCCTGCAGCTGGAGCGCGCGGAACAGCTGGAATCGGTCCAGCAATCGGTCCAGCACCTGGTGGTCGATCAAGAACTCCCCGAACGCTGGCCGCCGCGGTGGCGCGAGCTTGGATAGCTCGATGATCTCGGTCTGCATCCTCATCGAAGGGAAGAGCCGAGGCGGCCCCGCCGGTCGCACGAAAACGCGCAAGAGTGCGAGATCTGCTAGGGTTCTCGGGATGACGGCTGCGCGGTTTGCGGTGGTTCTCGCCCTGGCGGCCTGCTCGTCCGAGTCCCGCCCCGAGGCGCTCAAGCGACTCGAGATCAAGGCGGCACCGGCCGTCGAGGACGTCGCGGCGCTCGTTCGCACCGAGCTTGCTTCCGCCCGCGGCGCCGGCAGGCAGCTCCTCGTATACGTCGGTGCTGCCTGGTGCGAGCCGTGTACGAGGTTCCATGACGCGGCGGCTGCGGGTCAGCTCGATGCCGCGTTCGGTCAGCTTCGCCTGCTCGAGCTCGACCACGACCGCGACCTCGACGCGCTGCATCGAGCCGGCTACAAGTCCGAGCTCATCCCGCTGTTCGCCTTGCCGAATCCCGACGGAACCGCGAGCGGCAAGCAGATCGAAGGCTCGATCAAGGGCGACGGCGCCGTTGCCGAGATCACGCCCCGGCTCCAGGCGCTGCTCGTTCAGTAAGTGGCAGGTGATCCCAGGTGGGAGTCCGGTCGTCGGACAAGGGTAATAGTTCGCCTTCCGGCGCTATCGAGGGATAATCAAGGTGATGTATCTGCGATTGTCGCTCGCCTGCGCACTGATCGCTGGATGTAGCTCGTCGGATCGAAAGACCGCGATGACGGTGACGGCCTCACCGACACCGAAGACGAACGCGTCGGTGAGCCAGCACAAAACTCCGATTGCACCTGCCGGCTGCGAGGACGCAGTGCTCGTGGTTCAAGACGGTCGCGAAGACAGCATGGTCTGCGCCGACGCGGTGCCGAAGCAGGCAACGGTGGTCGACCTCCGTGACGTATGGGCGCCACGCATCTTTGCGCCCGCACCCGACGGCACGACGCCGGAGTTCCGCGCCACGTATCTCGCCGCCGCGCGCGAGCAAGATGTCGATGGCAAGCCGCTGCCAAAGAACGTGGCGCTGAGCGAGCTCTACGGTGTGCTGCCGTCATTCGAGATCGTGCGCCGCCGCTTCACCGAGACCGATCGCTATGCGTGCCGCGCGAAGATCGACTCCGCGCCGATGGCGAAGATCACGCGCCCGTTCGGCCAGGAGCTCGCGGCGCTCGTGCGATTCAACATCCGCCAGCGCGACCTGCTCGGGACAACGCTCGAGCGTGCCCGCGTGGCCAAGAAGCTGCCCGACTTCGCCGCGTTCGAGACCGACCGCGAGCTGAGCGGCGCGTACGGCCGGTGGAAGACCGCCAACGATCTGGTTCAAGGCATCGTCACCGCACAGAAGCACCTGGTCTGCGAGGGCGGGCTCGCCGAGGCCGACGTCACCGGCGAGTTCTCGTGGAACCTCGGTCAGGCGCTCGATCAGTTCCAGCGCCGGAACTTCCTCATCCCGAATGCGCGCCTCGATCCCGAGACCCGCGCGGCTCTCGCGACCGACCCACACGAGCTCGACTTCAGGTTCGCGCTGCGCGTGCTGCGCGAGCGCGTCGTCGATGCGACCGGGCTCGTCGAAGACGGCACCGCTGGGAATGGCGCAGGCACGATCCTCGGCCGCCAGCTCGATCCCGAGCCGATGCGCGGGGTGCGAGGCAAGTTGAAGGCGCTGCCGAACGCCGTCCCCGATCTGATCAGCGCCGCAACCGAGGCTGCCGCGCGCCAGCTCGGTTGGACTGCTCCCGACGCAGCCGCCACGTTCCTCGCGAAGCATCCGGGCGGCCTGCGCGTTGCGCTCGTGTTGCCGGCGGTGCCCGCATATCACGCGCAACACATGGACCTGTTCGCCGAGATCGATCGCGGCGACGTCTGGTACGACAATACCCCGCAGCAGCGCGTGTCGTGGGGCCGCCCGTCGGTGACGCTGTACGTGCAGGACGGGACGACGAAGCGTCCGCTGGTGCGCTGGCCGACGACGATCGGTGGCTGGTCCGATGTTCGCGTCGGTCGCTCGCTCGTGAAGCGCTGGAAAGAGTCCGACGTCGGACCGCGCATCTGGAAGAGCGTGTATGCCGCGCCGACGTGGCTGCCGCCGGCGTCGACGCCGGATCAGGAGCTGGTGAAGTACACGACCTCGGGCAAGTGGGAGCTCAAGAAGTCGATCATGGGACCAGGCCCGCTGTCAGCGTTCGGCATGATGCTGCTGCCGCACACGCAGGTGGTGAAGGGCGCGAACGGCAAGGTCACGACCTACGACAATGGCATCGGCACGCACGGCTCGGCCGTGGTGACCTCGATCCTCAATGGCACGAGCCACGGTTGTCATCGGCTCTACAATCATCTCGCCGTGCGGCTCGGTTCGTTCCTGCTCCATCATCGCAACCACGTCGTGAAGGGCCAGGAGCCCCAGTACTACCGCCGCGTCGTGCGCGCGAAGGGAACGTTCACCGCGAACATCGACACGCGCGGCTACCTCTACGAGCTGACGCCGCCGATCAAGGTCGACATACTGCGCGGCAACATTCGTTCGGCCCGTAAGGTCCCGCCGCGCGCCTCGGTCGCTGCCGGCGCGGAATAGCTCAGAAGCCGACGGCCGCGCCGAGCACTTCCCACGCGGCCTTGCTGACCGAGTGGTAGCCGATGTCACGCGGTACGAGGCTGTACAGCCCGTCCCAGCGCAGCGCGCCGCGATAGTCCGCGGCGAGCGGTACCGCCGGTACACCGGCACGCTCGAACAGCGCGAGTGCGCGCCGCATGTGCCACGCGCTGGTCACGAGACCGACGCGCTTCCAGCCACGCTCGCGCATGAGGCGAGCGGCGGCCGCTGCTTCCTCGCGCGTGTTCCGCGTATGGCCGCTCTGCTTGACGATCGCGGTGGCCGGCACGCCGAGCTCGCGCAAGATCATGTCGGTCGCGGTCACGCTGTCGAACGTCTCGGCGAGTCCCTCGATCACGGTGCCCGAGATCACGACCTGCTTCGCGACGCCGGCGTGGTGGAGCCGCGCTGCGAGCACCACGCGATCGCCACTCGAGCCGATCTGGAACCGCGGATGCGGCGCGATATCGACGCCACCACCGAGCACGAACACGGCCTCGAACTCGCCCTGCGCGAATGGATCGCGCTGGTAGTCGCGCTCGAGCCAGTGATTGAGCGCCTCGCCGACGGCCTGGCTGCCCGCGACGGTGAGCAGTGCACCGCTCACGGCACCGAGGATCGCGAGCCGGCGCCGTGACAGCGCCACGCCCACCACGAATGCGATCCACGCCAGGTTCCACACCCACGCGGCGGGCATCAACAGACGCGCGATGAGCTTCTGCAGCACGAGCCCGTTCGGTCCCGCGACGAACGCGATGATGCCAAGGATTGCCGCCGCGGCCGCGCGAATGCCGAGGTCACGGCGCGACAGCTGCTCACGCCGCACGAACGCGCGGCCCGCGACGCAGAAGCACGCGAGCCAGCAAACGAACGCGATCACGCTCGCATCCTACGCCGCCCGTTCACGCGAATTTCACGGGCTGGCGCCAAACCGGTGTCGTCCGTGCCGCGGTGCGCCGCATCCATCTCGTATGACGCGCAATGTGCTCCTGCTGGTTCTCGGTCTGACCGCCTGTCACGCCCGTCCGCGTACGCCGCCGCCCCCGCTGCCGCCGCCGCAGGCTCGCGTCGAGGCCGCGATCGCACGGTGGGGCACCGCGCTCCACGCCAATGATGAAGCCGCGCTGACGAAGGCCGTGGATCATGGCGGGCAGTTCGCGCTTGTCTACGGCGCGATCAAGAAGGCGTCGTCGTACGTGCCCGATGGCGAGCGCGCCGTCGAGCAGACGCTGACGGGGCTCATCGGGCTCACGATGCTGCAGCTCCTCGCGCCCGGCATCTTCGGCCCGCCGTTCGAGACGTTCTATGTCGTGCTCCCGACCGGGCCGCTCGGGCCACCGCTGGTTGCCGCGGGCCTGGCGCAGCAGATGAACGACGGGACGAACCTCGCGATCGTGCCACTGCCGTGGGACAAGACGATCGGGCGCATCGACGCGGCATCGAAGCGGCACATCGCGAAGCTGCGGGAGCGGGAGGCGTGGACCTGTCGTCCGACGAAGATCGAGGCAACCGTGCTCCCGAGCGAGCGGGGCCTCGTCTCGATGGCGCGCGTGTCGAAGCATATCTTTGCGGACTGGCTCGCCACCGTCGAGGCGCTGTGGCTCGTGCGCGCCGAGTGCGACGGGGGTTCGGCCCTGTTCGTGGTGACTGCCTTGCTCGACGGGAACGACCAGATCTTGCTCGCGACCGGTCCCCGGACCCCCGAGGAGCTCGGCGGGCACATCCACGCCCTTGCATTGACCGGCGAGTAGGGGCGACTGTTCGAGCATGTCCCTGACGCCGGAAGACAAGGTTGTGGTCCTGCAGCGGTTCGTGAACAGCTTCCAACAAGATCTGCTCGCAGTACACGCAGCGCTTGCGGAGGAGGGTACGCCCGACGCTGCCAAGCGGTTCTTGATCGGTGGTCTCAACTACGCGGTCGACATGCTCGACATGTATCCCGACCACAACAAAGGCATCGGCATCGCGGACGACGCGATCGTGCTCCGCCTCGCGGCCAAGCTCGCGAGCGCTGCGGGCGCCAAGGCGGTCGGTGTCGAGGCGCTCGCGACCGACGCGAACCTGGTGCTCGAGATGTTCGCCGAGCTCGCGGGTCCGCTCGAGAAGATGGTCGCCGGATTCCCGGACCGCGAGGTTCGCGGCCGCACCGCCGACAAGATCCTCTCGCACAAGGACACGCGCATCATGTTCGACGCCGACATCGGTCGCGAAGCGAAGCGCCACCAGCCGCAGGACCTCGGGACCGGCGATGCCGCGAAGCGCGCGATCGTCGAGCTCGAGAAGATGTTCGAGCACGCGCTCAAGCGCGCGAAGCTGCTGTAGCTATCGGGCGCACATCGGTCTCGCGAAGCTCACCCACGCAAAGTTTTCGGGACATGTTTCGGAGCGGCGGCGTCCAAGGGTTCGGTGACGCGAACCCCTCTCGTGCTCGGTGTGCTGCTCGCAGCCACGTCGTCGGCTCACGCGGGCAAGCTCTGTCTCGTGAGCGGCACGGAGGTGACCCTGCACGGCGTCACCGTGAAGCCGTCCGGCGAGGATCCGTTCGAGGTCAGTCTCCACAAGGTCCCGGCCAGCGCAGAGGTGCCGGCACGCTGCGGCGGCCCGATCACGGTGCATGTGACCGGCGCGGTCGAGCTCACCGCCAGGCGAGAGGACATCTGGTTTCGCCTGTCGAGTGATGTGCGATCGCCCGACGGTCTGGTCACCGCAGAGAAGGGCGCGCAGGTGATCGACCTCTGCATGCGCGGCGATCAGGTCTTTGGATCGGCGGTGATGTACGCCGACGATGTGCTCGAGGGTGAAGCGAAGCGCCCCGATATCCTGGTGCGCGACGTCGAGATCCCGTGCGGTTCGCTCACGCTCGATCTGGTCGAGACAACCGACCCTGAGCCGACAGCGGTGGACCTCGCCGACACCGATACGCACCGCTACTGGGAGCTGCGCAATGACGACACGCTCCGGGTGACGCTGCACGCGCGGCCGAACTTGAAGGCCAAGCGCCGCGTGGTCGAGTCGCCGAGCTGCAGTGGCTGCATCTACCTGCGCCAGATCGCGCTCAAGAAGGGCTGGGTCAAGGTTGCATCGGACGGCGAGGGTGTGACCGCCACGGGCTGGGTACCGACGTCGAAGCTCAAACGGATCCCCGACCACACGCTCGTCGGACACAGCTACATGTGCACGGGCGATCATCCTGGCGACAACACGTTCGGGTTCGGCGGCACGCCGCCCGGAGTGAAGCGCGAGGGCACCGTCTGGTCTGGTACGGTGATCTACGCATCCGAAGGGAGCGGCGAGTGGGGGCGCTTCGCCCTGGCCACGCGTGTCACCGTGCGCATCCAGCAGGGCGCGTCGTGGGCCCAGCTGACGGCCGTGCCGGGCCTCGACGCTGCACCGGGCTACGTGCCCGTCGATACGCTGACACTCGATCCGTGACGCTCAATGCCAGCTCTCGCGCATGTGACTGAGCCTCTGGCGCGTGCCGGCACCACACCTGAGCCGCGCGTGCGTGCTACGTTCGCCCTGCGGAATGGCCAGCCTGGTCTATACCGATGGGGACACGGTCGAGTACTCGTTCACGGTCGGGGCAGAGCCCGTCCTCGTGGGACGCGCGCCCGAGTGCGCGATTCGTAGCAACCACCCCCTGGTGTCGCGAAACCACGCGCGGTTCTACGTCGATCAGGCGGGGACGCTCTACATCGAGGACCTCGGCAGCGCGAACGGCGTCTATGTCGGTCAGCAGCGGGTCTCGCACAGTGCAGTCCCGGTCGGTGAGATCGTCGTCGTCGGCAGCCTGACGTTTCGCCAGATGCCCGACGCGTACGGGCAGCCGCCGGGCAATGCCTACGGTCAACCGCCGAGCGATCCGTATGGCCAGCCGCCGGCCGATCCGTATGCGCCGCCCGCGTACGGCCAGCCGCCCTATGCACCGCCGCCGGCGAATGCATTCGCGCCGCAGCCGGGAGATATCTCGACGCAGCCCGCGAGCAACGCATACGGCCAGCCGCCCCCGAACGGTTACGCACCGCCCGCCGCCGGCACGCCGCCGCCGGTCATCGCGCCGCCACCGATGGGCCCGCCGCCCGGGATGGCACCGCCCGAGATGCCGCCGCCGATGGCCGCGCCCGAGATGTCGCCGCCGCCGGAGATGCCGCCGCCGATGGCCGCGCCCGAGATGCCGCCGCCAGCCGCGCAGCAGCACATCGTCGGTGGAGCGGACCTCGCCGTCGCGCACTTGCTCGAGACCGAGCGCAAGGCGCGCGTCGCCGCCGAGGAAGAGCGTGATGCATATGGCGCGCGCATGGCCGAGCTGCACGGCGAGCTGCGCTCGTTGCGCGAGCAGCTGCAGGCTCAGCCGCAGGCCGCTGCGGCGCCAAATCCCGAGCTCGATCAGCGGCTCGGCGAGCTGCTCGCGGAGCGCACGAAGGCCCTCACCGAGCTCGGCACCGCGAAGGACACGATCGCGAAGCAGCAAGCGCAGCTGCAGGGCATCGCCGCGGCTGGTGGTGCCGAAGCGCGGCTCGCCACTGTCGAGGCCGAGCTGCAGTCGTATCGCGACCGCCTCTCCGACGCCGACGATCGCGTCAATGCGGCCGAGAGCCGGCTTCGCTCCACCGAGGAAGAGCTAGCCGTCGCACGCGCCGACTTGCTGAAGAGCGAGGAGCGCATCATGTCCGAGATGGCGGCGTCCGAGCAGCGCGGCAGCGCCGAGCTCGCGATGCGTGTCGACGAGCTCAACATCGCGCGCGCTGATACCTCGAAAGCCGAGGAGCGGGTGGTGGAGCTCTCGCGCAAGGTCGCCGAGCTCGAGCAACTGCTCGCACAAGCGCGCGGCGCGTTCTAAGCGTCGTGGAGCTGCGGCCGATCGCGCATTACGCACGGGCGGTACGGCCTGTGCTACCCGATGCTGCGTTCGAACCTGCGCGCTCGCGCGTGCTGTGGCTACCGTTTCACGCCGGTGTGATCGCGACAATCGCGTGGGCGCTCGCGGCCGGTCACGTTCCGGCAGTGCTGTGGCCGGTGGCCTCGATCGTGATCGGCGTATGCATGGCGAGCGTCGCGTTCCTCGGTCACGAAGCGCTGCACGGCGCGGTCGTGCGCGGCGGGTTCGCGATTCGCCTCCTCGGCTGGACATGCTTGCTGCCGTTCACCGTGTCGCCGACGCTGTGGACCAACTGGCACAACCGTGTCCATCACAATCACTGCGCGGTGCCGGGTCGCGATCCGGACATGTACCCGACGCTCGACGAGTACAAGGCACAGCCGGCCGCGCGGATCATGGCGGACTACTTCGGGCTCGGTGGCGGGCGCCTGGTCAGCACGCTCAGCCTGCTGATCGGGTTCACCGGGCAGAGCCAGCAGATGCTGTGGATGGCACGCTTCTACGACATCCTGACGCCGGCCCAGCATCGCCGCGCGATCGTCGAGTTTGTCCTCGGCGCGGCGGTCTGGACCGCGGTCGGTCTCGTGATCGGCCTCGTGCCGTTCGTGTTCGTTTACGTGATCCCGCTCGTGATCGCGAACGCGATCGTGATGGGCTTCATCATGACGAACCACAATCTCAATCCGCTCACGCCAACGGTGAACGATCCGCTCGTGAACTCGCTGTCGGTCACACTGCCGCGACCGCTCGAGTGGCTCAGCCTCGACTTCGGCTACCACGTCGAGCACCACCTGTTTCCCGCGATGAGCACGCGGCATGGCCGGCTCGTCCGCGCTGCGCTGCGCACCCAGTTTCCGGCGCACTACCAGTCGATGCCGCTGACCTCGGCACTCGGTGCGCTGTACCGCACGGGGCGCGTGTATCAGGACAACGTCACACTCACCGACCCTCGAACCGGCGAGACCTTTCCGACACTTCTGCCACGACAGTGACGTCGGATATGGGATCGTAACGAGGTGCGCTACCTCGGTGTCGTCGTGCTCGCGTCTGCTTGTGTCGGCTCGACGCCGAACGGCGGCGGCAACCGCGATGCCGCCGTCACCCTCGGCGACGGTCGCGCGAATGGTGACGGAGCTGCTGGGGGTCTCGAAGCGGGCTCGCTGACGGTGAGCTGGATGCACGGCTCGGCCAACTGCGGGTCGAACGCCGACCTCGAGCTGCAGACCCACGCGTACAACGCGACCGTACACATCTTTCGCCAGAACAAGTGCGACACGTTCGAGGCGCCGTTCATCTACCTCATCCAGGGCACCACGAAGGCGCTCGTGATCGACACCGGCGGGACCACGACCACCACGCTGCGCGACGCCGTGCGCGGGCTGATCGGCACCAAGCAGCTGATCGTCGCGCACTCGCACGCGCACGGCGATCACACCGCATCGGACGCGCGGTTCAGTGGCCAGCCGAATACGACGGTCGTCGCGACGACGCTCGGCGCGGTCCAGGCGCAGTTCTCGATCGCGACCTGGCCGACCTCTCCGGGCACGATCGATCTCGGTGATCGCGTGCTCGATGTCCTCGGGATTCCCGGTCACGAGACCACGCACATCGCGGTCTACGACCGCAAGACCGGCCTCTTGTTCACCGGCGACACGCTCTACCCGGGCCTGCTGTTCATCAACGACTGGGCGACCTATCGCACGAGCGTGGGGCGCCTCGCTCAATTCGTGCAGGCACATTCGATCACGCACGTCCTCGGTGCGCACGTCGAGATGACCTCGACAGCCAAGCAGGTCTATCCGTACGGCACGACGTACCAGCCTGCCGAGCACGTGCTGCAACTAGCTGCGTCTCACGTCACCGAGCTCGACGCGGCACTTACGCAGCTCGGGGCGTCGCCGCCGGCCCAAGCAGTTGCGCACGATGACTTCGTGATCGACCCACAGTGACTCAGCTGCGTGGCTGACCGAACACGTCCGCGATCCGGGCGAGCGCTTGCTTGCGCGTCTCGTGTCCGGGTACGAGCGAGCTGAGCATGATCTCGTAGGCGCCGATGTCGGCCGCGACCGCCTCGGCCTTCGCCTTCACAGTCTCGGGGCCGCCGATCACCGCGCCGAGCATGAAATCGTCGACGATCGCCTGCTCCTGCGGCGTGAACTCATGTGTGAGCGCCTGCTCGACCGTCGGGATGGGGAGCGACTTGCCGGTTCGCGTGTTCGCGATCGCCACGCGCACGGGCGCGGCCAGCCGCGTCCGGGTCGTCGACGAATCGCGAACGGCCTGGCTCGGAGTGACCTCGGCACCGACCGGCGACAGGTCGAGCACGGACAGGGCTAGCGACATGCCGCAAACCCTAGTGCCTTCCGGCGTAAAGACCAGCTGCGCGGGGGCATCAAGTCGCGGTACGAAGCTGCATGCGGGTCTGGAACATCGTCGTGATCGTGGTCGGGTTGGCGACGATGGTGAGCGCGCAGCCGCTGCCGTACACCAGTCCCGCGATCGAGAAGCTCGAGGCGACGCTGCGCACGCAGGAGGCCGCCAAGGACTCGGTTGCGCAGGAGAAGACGATCCGCAAGCTGATCGTCGAGCAGACCAAGGTCTCGGGCGTTGACTCGATCTACACCTGGCGCCGCGAGCAATCGCTGCTGGGCCTGCTGCAGCAGCGCGCGCACGATCAGACCGCTGCGCTGGCGCTCCTCGCGACGATGCTCGCGAAGGCGGAGCGCCTGCACGGCAAGGAGTCCCCCGAGGTCCGCGATGTGCTCGGACACATGATCGCGTCGTACACGCTCGCGCGCGACTTCAGCGATCAGGTCGGCCCGCTGTTCCAGCGCTTGCTCGTGCTGAGCAAGAAGCTCAACGGCGAGAAGAGCCAGATGTACTCGTACGACCTCTCGCGCTACGGCAGCTACCTGTCGTCTCGCTCCGAGTTCGTTGCCGCGCAGCGGGTGCACGAGCAGGTGCTCGCGATCCAGGACGCCAACAAGGAGAACGTCATCGCCACGCTGAGCACGCTCGGCATGCTCTACATGCAGACCGACATCCCGCGCGCGAAGAAGATCTTCGATCGCTACATCGCTCTACAGAGCACCCAGCAGCAGATCCACACGTTGTGGTGGGTCTCGGGCTTCTACCGGCGGGCCGGGCGCCTCGACTTTGCAGCGCCGCTCGAGAAGCGGGCGCTCGACCTGTCGCGCGCCGAGATCGCGCGCATCGAGAAGGAGAACGGCAAGGTTGCCAAGGAGCTCACGGCACCGCTGTTCTCGCTCGGCACCATGCTCATGGAGATCGGCGATCTCGCGGCCGCCGACCCGATGCTCGTGCGCGCCGTGGCGCTGCAGGAGAAGCTCGGCGGCTTTCCGCCCTACGCGCAGCTCGCGACCCTGCGCCGCAAGCAGGGCCGCCCGAGGGACGCGGTCGCGCTGTACGAGAAGGCGCAGGCCAAGCTGCCCGGCGGCACCGGCCTGTACCCGATGATGGGTGACATCTACCGCGAGCTCGGCGACCTCAAGAAGGCCGAGAAGCTCTACGGCCAGGCGCAGGCGGATCTCGACAAGCTGTTCGGCAAGCGGCCGATCCTCGTGCTGCGTCTGCACCTCGGGCTGTTCGCGATCCACGTCGCTGGCAAGCAGCTCGACAAGGCCGAGCGCGTGCTCGCCGAGCACCTCGCCCTGGCGGAGCGCGAGCTCGCCTTCGTGCTCGCAGCGGGCACCGAGACCGATCACCTGTCCTACTTCGTGCGCGAGGCGAGCCTGCTCGACACCGCGATCGAGTTTCACGCCCGGTTCGCGCCGAAGCGCGCCTCGGCGGCACGCCTGGCGATGACCACGCTCCTGCGCCGCAAGGGCCGCATCCTCGACGCTGCGGCCGCCACGCTCGGCAAGCTGCGCACACGGCTTCCGGCCGAGGACCGCAAGCTGCTCGCCGAGCTCGAGCTGGCGCGTGCCGAGCTCGCCAAGGTCGCGGTCCAAGGCTCGGCGACAAACCCGAGCTTCGCGAAGCAGGTCGCCGCGCTCGAGGAGCAGATCCAGCGCCTCGAGGTCACGCTCGCGAAGAAGAACGCAGAGCTGAAGATCGTGCTGCAGCCTGTGCAGCTAGCCGATGTGCAGAAGCGGATCCCGAAGGCCGCGAAGCTCGTCGAGATCGTGAACTACCAGCCCGGTGACATCACCGCGAAGTACACGGCCAACCCGGTCAAAGCGCCGCGTCGCTACATCGCGTACGTGCTCGGTGATCGCGGCGATCCGATCCTCGTCGATCTCGGCGAGGCCAAGCCCATCGACGACGAGATCGTGAAGCTGCGTACCGCGCTCGCCGATCCGGACAACGATGGCGTCACCGACCTCGCGAAGTCGCTGCACACGCTCACGTTCGGCAAGCTCGCGCCCGCGCTCGGCAAGACCAAGCAGATCCTGCTCGCACCCGACGGTGCGCTCAACGTGCTTCCGTTCGCCGCACTACACGACGGCAAGCAGTTCCTCGTCGAGAACTACACGTTCACGTACCTGAGCTCGGGCCGCGACCTGCTGCGCATCGGGGTTCATGCAAAGGCGAAGCAGAAGGCGCGCGCGGTGATCTTCGCCGACCCCGATTTCGATGGCGCACCCGCCGCCGCACAACCCGCAGCGACGAGACGCTCGCGCGCGATGCAGAACCTCACCTGGCCACGCCTGCCGGGTACGGCCGCCGAGGCCGACGCGCTCGAGAAGACGCTGACCAAGCCGATCGTGTATCGAGGCAAGCAGGCGACCGAGGCGACGCTCAAGAGCCTCAAGGCACCCGCGATCCTCCACCTCGCCACCCATGGCTTCTTCCTCGCCGATGCCGATGCAAGCGTCGAGAATCCGCTACTTCGCTCGGGCCTCGTCTTCGCCGGCGCGAACGGTCTCAGCTCCGGCACCGACGACGGCGTGGTCACCGCGCTCGAAGCCTCAGGCCTCGATCTGCGCGGCACCCGACTCGTCGTGCTGTCGGCGTGCGAGACCGGCGTCGGCAAGGTCACGAACGGTGACGGCGTGTACGGTCTGCGTCGCGCGCTCGTGATCGCGGGTGCCGAGAGTCTCGTGATGTCGATGTGGGAGGTCGATGACACTGCGACCAAGGATCTGATGTCGGGCTACTACAAGAAGCTCGAGGGCGGGCAGGGCCGCAGCGAGGCGCTCCGCTCGATCCAGCGCGAGCTGCACGCCAAGCCAAAATACGCGCACCCGTTTTACTGGGCGAGCTTCATCGCGGCTGGCGACAGCGCGCCGCTGTAGGGCGGTCGCCACACCTGCGAACGGTTGTGGGCAGCTGCCAGCGCACTCGCTCGTTGCAGGCGCGGCTGCTCGCGCGTATGAAAGCGTCGATGTTCGAAGACGCACGTTCGCTGCTCGAGAAGGTCTTCCGCCGCTCTGCGATGTGGGCCTACGCGCTCAACCAATCGCGCGCGAAGATCGTGATGGATCCGATCTACCTCGCGGTCGCCAAGCTCCTGCTGCGTGGCAGCGATGGGCCGAGCGAGAAGCTCCGCGCCGAGAAGTTCCCGTCGAACTTGTTCTTTCCGTATCGCGCGCAGTCGCGAAAGCTCCAGTACTTCATCGAGGACTGGGACTGGAGCGAGGCGCGTCCGGATCTGCTCACGCCGCGCCAGCGCCAGATGATGCACACCATCGCGCTCGGCGAGACCAGTGGGTCCGCCGTGTCCGACGGCTTTCTCAAGGCGTTCCGCACCAACCCCGAGCTCGCCGCGTTCTTCGGCACGTGGTTCACCGAGGAGCTCAATCACTTCGTCGGCTATCACATGTACCTGCGCCAGATGGGCGAGGCGTGGCCGGCGGCGCGGGGGCTCGCGGTCGCCGAGACCGAGGTGCTGCCGTACGCCGACAATGCGATGGAGGTCGCGGCCTGCAACATGTACCAGGAGCTGCTCGGCTTCCTGATCTACCGCTCGCTGTCCAAGCAGGTGAAGGATCCGTTCCTCAGCCGGATGCTCGCGCAGTTCGCCAAGGACGAGTGCCGGCACTTTCGCTACTACCAGGACGTCGTCGCGCGTCACCTGCAGGAGAACCCCGCGTTCCGGCCGGTCGTGCTCAAGGTCTTTCTCAAGGCCACGTCGCCGTACAACCAGATCTCTGGCGGCGCTGCGAACGTTCTCGATCACCTCGCGATGGGCGCGTTCTACTTCCGCAAGTGGGAGTTCGACTACTTCCTGCGCGAGAACGAGTATCTCCTCGGTGTCGATCTGCGTGCGTTCTGGGACTGGTACTTCAAGGGTGTCGTCGCGCCGTGCACGTTCTGCTCGCGCGAGATGCATCACTGCGACTGCGAGCACTACGAGGACGGCAAGCCCGCGCCGGTGAAGAACCCGATGTGGTGGAAGCAGGTCTCGACTGCGAAGACCTACGACCCGCGCATCGATATCGACGAGTGGGCCAAGGCGCTCATCGCGATGCGCGGTACGCAGCGCGCCGAGGCTGCGCCAAGTACAGTGAGTGCGTGACCCAGTCGCTCCAGGAGACCTACGCACCGCACGGGCGCTGCTTTGGCTGCGGCCCCACCAACGATCAGGGCCTGCGGATCCGCAGCTTCGCCGTCGACGAGACGCCGGACGCGCACGTGATCTGCGACTTCACGCCGGCGAAGCATCACGAGGCGTTCGAGAACGTGCTCAACGGCGGCATCATCGGCACGCTGCTCGATTGCCACATGAACTGGACCACGATCCATCACCTCATGCGGAAGCAGGGCCTCGACCATGCGCCGTGCTGCGTGACCGCCAACTTCAACGTCGCGCTCAAGCGGCCGACGCCGATGGGGCCGGTGCACGTCGATGCGCATGTGGTGTCGTCGGAAGATGACCGCGCGACGATCGAAGCGGTGATGACCGCCGGCGGAAAGGTCTGCGCGGTCGGGACCGGCCTGTTCGTCGCGGTCAAGCCGGACCATCCGGCCTATCACCGCTGGTAGGTCACGACAGGCGCGGCCGCGCATGCTGGCTCGACGCGTACACCGCGCGTCGGATCGAGTGCACGACGCCGACGGGTTCGAGGGCGCCGTGGAACGGATCGAACGCGAGCGCCTCCTGGTCGATGTTCACCTCGTGGTCGAGCTCCACCTGGAGGAACGTGTGCCAGCGCAGCGTGAGCGTCTTGCGCGCCTGCAGCCACCACGACGCCTGGCCAGCGTACACCGCGGCAGCGAGCTTCTCGACGCGCGTGCCGCTCACGCGATCGCGCGGTCCATCGGGCACGAGGCGCAGCTCGAAGCGCTGGTTCGTCGAGTGGTGCTCGAACGGCGACACCGCCCAGTACTTGTTGCCGGCGAAGTCGCTCGCATCGGTGAGAAACGGCGAGGCGAGCATCGTCAGCGGGCTGCGGATCGTCGCGGTGAGCAGATCCTGGTCGCCGACGCGCGGATTCTCGTCGAGGTCGTCGCCGGGACCCGAGCGGAACCGCAACGCCATGCCGAGCACGTCGAAGTGTTCCCAGCCGCCTTTCCACAGCGCGGCGCTGCAGCGCGCGAGCACGCGGCCGCTCAGCTCGCGACCTAGCTCGGCGTACGGACCTTCGACGAAGGTGCTGTAACCAGCAAAAGTATGACCGCGTGGGTGGAACATGCGTGCGTGCCGCGCACGGCTGATCGCCGCCACCGCGGGCGCCCACACCTTGCCGATCGCCTGACCGATGCTTTCGCGTGCGCTCATGCCTTGCAGAGTTGCAAGGACCGCGCCCGCTCACTCCTGCAAGCACAGCGTGGATTGCGACGCGCCGCATGGGCTGCTGTAGAGGGCCCACATGCTCGACGACCGCGCGATCCGTCGGCCGGAGAGACTGTTGGCGTTTCCGATCGACGTCCAGCTGTTGCACGTCGAGTTGCTTGCACCAGTGACGAGCGGGGACCCGCCCGTACGGACGACGGTGCTGCCTCCGGCGTAGGTGCCGTCGGCAAGCTGATTGACGAACGAGTCCGGATCGGAGCCGTCGAACAGCGCGGTCGTGGTCGGCGCGATCACCGTTCCATCGGGCCGGGCCCACGGTGCGCCGGCACCAAACCGCGAGGCGATCGTGACGCCCTGCGAGGCGACGGCGGCCAGATACGTGCCCGGGAGACCGGCGGCGGTCGCCTCGGACTGACACTGGCTGTCGAGCGCGCCGACGCCACCACCGTGCATGGCGGACGTCGCCAGGAATGCGAGGCGGTTGCCGCTCGTCGGGTTCGGGCCGACCGTGACGTCGTGGCCGATCTCGAAGCACAACAGCGCGTACAGATCCGCGCAGGTGGTGATGTAGACGTTCAATGGCACGACGAGCTCGGGCATGGCACCGCCGATGTATCCGCTGTTTCCAAAGCCCGAGGTCGTGGTCCAGTCGGCGCACTTCTCCTGGGCCACTGCCCCGGTCGACGTGGTGCCTGTCCACGCGCTCGTCGTGGTCGTGACTCGCGCGCCGGCTTCATCGCGGTCGAGTGGATTGAACATGACGCCTGCGATCAGGTCGTCGATGGTGTCGGCCACGGGCACGCCATCGGTGCGGATCCAGCCGCGCGAGGTGCCGAGGCGATCCCACGCGAGCGCGCCCGTGGTCGAGAGCAACGCCACAAACTCGCCCGGTAGACCTACCTTCGTCGCGGCGCTCGCACACATGGCGTCTCCACCGGCGATGCCACCGAATGCGCCGGTGGTCGTCGCGCTCGTCACGAACGCGACGTTGGGCCGATCGTTCGCACCGTCGATGCCATTGCCGCGTGCGTCGCTGGTGCCAGACCCGCCGCCGTCACCACTCGTGCCGCCGGGTTCGAACCCGACTCGACCACACGCGACCGCGGCGCATGCGAGCAGGGCGGCGTGTCTGGGGGGACGGTGGAGGAGCACTCACCCGATCGTATCCCGATCAGTGCGCGTCGAACCAGTCGGGGACCGCCGTCTTGCCCTCGGGCAACCACTCGTGAGCGGCGCCCGGGCGGATGATCGTGCTGACCTCGCGGCCGTCCGCGATCAGCTTGTCGCGATATGGCGTCATCGCCGAGACCGGGACGGTCGTGTCCGCGTCGCCGTGCATGAACAGCGTCGGCGGATGATCGGCGGGCAGCCCAGGCACGTTGCAGGTCTGGCCGCAGGTCGCGTAGGAGCCCGCCTCGATCACGAGTGCTCGAAACTTGCCGGCGTAGCTCACCGCCATCCGGCTCGTCATGAAGCCGCCGCTCGAGATGCCCATCGCGTAGCGGTGCGACGTATCGAGCGGACCGAATGTTCCGTCATCGGTGGCAGCGAGCAGCGCGGTGATGAAGACGTCGTCAGCGCAGCCGCTCCAGTTGGAGGAGTACGGCGGCACGTTGGACTGCCAGTACAGATTGCCGTTGTTCTGCGCGTTCGGCGCGAGCACCGCATAGCCGCGGTCGAGCAGCGCCTTCACCGTCGAGGTCAGCTCGAACTGGCCGAACGAATCGCCCATCGAGGCAGAGAATGCGCGCGAGCCCGCGATGAACGAGCCCTGGTAGAAGATCACCGTTGGCCAGCCGGCAGCGGGCGCGGTGCCGAGCGGCAGCTGGTAGGTGACGGTGCGGCCACCGAGCTGCATCGCCAGGCTGGTGCACGTCAGGGTCGAGCCGGTCATCGCGCAGCGCGAGCCGCCAGCTTCCGCAGCATCGACGGTGGGATTGATTGCCGCATCGGGAGACCCGGTCTCGTCACCGCCGCCGCTGCTGCCACAGGCGGTCAGCACGAGCGCTACCGACAGCGACCTCATGGCGCCTTGCCAACGGCGACGCCGGCGGGGCGTAGCGTCTCGTCACCGATCAGATAGCCCTCGCGCATCACGTCGATCACGCGCCCGACCTGCGCCGGATCGGTGACCGGCACGGCGGCGATCGCCTCGTGACGGTTTGGATCGAACCGTTCACCGAGCGCGGGTGCGTGCACGACGCCGAATTCCGCGAGCCGCGTCAGGATCTCGCGGCGGACCAGCTCGATGCCGGCGAGCAGATCCTCGGCCTGGGCCTGCGTCTTCGCGGCGGCGATCGCGCGATCCATGTTGTCGACGACAGGCAGGAAGCTCTCGAGCAGCTTGCGCGTGCGCTGTGCGAGCTCCTTCACGGACGAGGCAGCCACGCGGCGCTGCACGGCTTCGATCTCGGCATGCGCCTGGTCGGCGCGCTCGTTCGCCTTGGTGAGCTCGACGTCCTTCTTCGCGATCAACGCGGTGAGCTGTTCGATCTCGTTCTCGAGGATGCTCTCGTAACCGCCATCGCCCCGCTCGGTGCCGGGCGAGGACAGGTCACCGAGGTCGTCCAGCTCCTTGGCGGCAGCGACGGCGTCGAACTCGGTGGGGTCTGGATCGGTCGGCACGCGTGCAGCGTAGCAGGCCCGACGGTCAGCGCAGCTCGGCGGACCAGATGTCGCCGGCGCTCGTGGAGTGACCGACGAAGATGTCGTCGCCCGAGTAGGTCGCGCCATACAGCTGATCGGCACCCGTGTCGAATGTGCGCAGGATCTTGCTGGTCGCGACCTCGACCTCGGATAGCTGGCCGTCGCGACGGATCGCGAGCAGCCGCTTGCCGTCGGGCGACCAGCGCAGGTCGCGGTAGGGGTACGGCGGGACGGCGAGGCGACGCGTCTTCTTGGTGCCGAGGTCATGCAGCATGATCGCGCGCTGCAGCGCCTTGCCGGGAACCTCGGCGAGGTAGGCGAGGATGTCCTCGGTCGGGGAGGTCGCGGGCGCGAGGCTCGGTGCGGGTAGCACCCACGTGGGTTTGCCGCCGGTGCGCGGGAACGATGCGATGCGGTCGAGCTTACCGTCGCGGAGCTCGGCGAACACGGTCATGCCATCGCGCGAGAACACCGCGTTCTGCTCCTGCTCGTCCTTGTCGATCAGCTTGATCGGTTCTGCCGAGCCGTCGATCGGACCGACGAACAGGCCGTTGTCATTGCTGCCGGTGAGCCACTTGCCGTCATGCGACACCGTGATGCGATCGAGCTCTTGCTTGCCGAACGGGATCACGCGTGGGTTCTCACCGGTCTTCGCCATGCGCCAGACCTCGTCGGTCGTGCTGCGATAGGACAGGAACACGATGTCCTCGGTGCCAGGGACGGCCGCGGGCGAGAAGTCTACCCACTTGTTGCGCGCGAGGTCGATGAACTTCGTCGCGCCCGTCGCGGTCTTCGTGACGGCAGCAATCGACAGGAACTCGGTGCAGTCGGACCACACGAGGCTCTTGCCGTGGACGTTGAGGCGCTTGTGCGCCTGGACCGTCGCGCCCGCGACTGCGGTCCCAGGCGAACCGTCGAGCGGGATGTGCCAGATCTCTGTGTTGTTGGTGACCTCGAGCTTGGCGACGAGTACACCTTCGCCACGCGGCGACAGCGACAGCACTTCCTCCATCGGGTTGTTGTCATTCGTCGGGATCAATACGCGCGGCGCCTGGGTCGTGCCCTCGTAGATCACGAGGCCGTCCGCGGTGGCGCTGCCGGTCTTCGTCAGCACGACCACGCGACCGTCGGCGAGCTCGATCGCGTGCATCGGGAACGCACCCTCGGGAAGCGTCAGGCTGCGGTCGACCGCGAGTGTCTCGACATCGTAACGCGAGATGCCCTTGCGGCCACCGGCCCACACGAAGCGCCCGTCGGGCGACCAGGTCGGTCGGAACCCACCGGGGATGATCTGGCGCGCGCTCGCGAGGTTGTCGATCGGGGCGACATGCGCTGCCATCGTGTCGGCGGTCTTGCGCAGCCACACCAGCCGCTTGCCATCGGGCGACGGCTGCGGCGCGAGGTCCCAGCCCTTGGTCTGCGTGAGCTCGCGCGACTGTCGCGTCTTGGGATCGATCGCGTAGAGATGCTGATCGGCGCCGACCACGGCGTCGTAGTAGATCGTGCCGTCGGCAGCCACAGATGGATACTCGTCGCACGCATCGGTCAGTGTCAGGCGGCGCACATCGGTGAGCTCGAACGGTGCGGGCTTTCCCGTGCCAGCGGCCGGGGGAGCTCCGACCGCGCGCGATGACACCGACGAGGAGGACGAGCCCGCCCAGGCGGCGATCGCGAATGCACCCGCAATCGCCACCGCGCCCGTCGCAGCGAGCCCACCGACGATCAGCCACGGCGCGCGCGATCGCCGAGCGAGCGCCGCTGCGAGTGCGTCCATCGACGGAAAGCGCGCCGCGGGATCGGGCGATAGGCCACGACGCAACGTCTGGATCTGCTCGCGCGATACACCGGGCGCACGCACCTCGGCAGGCGAGGTTGCCGGTCGCTGCCCGAACCACGCCTCCCACAGCGCGACGCAGAAGCTGAACTGATCGCACGCGGGTGTGAGCTCTCGGCCTGCGAGCTGCTCGGGAGCCATGTACGCGGGCGTGCCGGCGATCGTGCTCGTGTGCGCCGACGGCGACGCTTTGGGATCACTGCCGAGCGCGAGCTCGCTGATCCGTGCGAGACCGAGGTCGGCGACGTGCACCACTCCTCGCTTGTCGACGAGGATGTTGCTCGGCTTGACGTCGCGATGGATGAGGCCCGCCGCGTGAACGGCAGACAACCCACGCGCTGCCTGCAGGAACAGACCGAGCACCGCATCGGTCGCGGGCCGCACGCGTTCGAGATGCGCGCCGAGCGTCTCGCCGTCGACGAGCTGCATCACGAGATACGGCGATCCGTCGACGCCCGCGTCGTAGACGGCGAGCACGTTGGGATGCGTGACGCGGGCGAGTGCCTGGGCTTCCCGGCGCAGCGCGGTGCCCAGCAAGTCGGCGCGCCCGCCGTGCTCGACGAGGATCTTGACGGCGACGGTGCGATCGAGCTCGGGGTCGTGAGCAGCGACCACCACACCCATGCCGCCGCGGCCAAGGACACGCTGGATCTGATAGCGCCCGATCGTGGCGCGGCCCGCCGTGGACTCGGCCTCCGTGAGTGGACGCGTCGGCGTGGAGTCTGCGGGTGTGGCGCGATCGTCGATGCTCATGAGCGGGGCCGGGTGATGCGGTAGAGGCGAAGGCGATTGGTGAGCGTGCTGCGCGACACGCCGAGCAGCTTCGCGGCGCGTGTCTGGTTGCCACCGCTGCGGTCGAGCGCGTCCACGTACTGCGCACGCTCGGTGCGCTGCGCGGCGGTGAGGGTCGCGAGGAACGCCTCGTCGGGACTGGCGTCGGTGCGCACGTCGTCGTCGGGACTCTCGGACTCCTCGGCGACGCGCGGCGAGAACGCGAGGTGGCGTGCGCCGATCGCACCATCGCGCGACAGCAGCAGCGCGCGATCGAGCACCGCCTTGAGCTCGCGCACGTTGCCTGGCCAGTCGTGGCCTTCGAGCACGCGGACCGCCTCGATCGCGATCGGGCGCGCCGGGCGACCGGCCCGCGCGCACGCCTGCTCGATGAAGCGTCCCGCGAGCCCGGCGATCCGATGCTGGCGCTCGCGCAGCGGCGGGATCGTGAGCGTGATGCCGTCGAGCCGGAAGTAGAGGTCGTGACGGAATCGCTTCGCCGCGACTTCCGCCGGCAGATCGCGATTGGTCGCCGCGATGAAGCGCACATCGATCGCGATCGGCCGGATGGAGCCGAGTCGCAGCACCTCACGCGCCTCGATCGCGCGCAGCAGCTTGGCCTGCGTCGCGGGTGGTAGCTCGCCGATCTCATCGAGGAACACGGTCCCGCCCTGGGCAGACTCGAGCAGGCCGACCTTGGCCGAGGTCGCGCCGGTGAACGCGCCCTTCTCGTGACCGAACAGCTCGCTCTCGATCAGTGGCTCTGCGAGCGCGGCGCAGTTGACGCGTGCGATCTCACCGGTGCGTCCCGACAGCGCATGCAGCGTCTCGGCGAGCACGTCCTTGCCGACGCCGGTCTCGCCCAGGATGAGTACGCTGGTCGTCGAGCGCGCGACCTCGCGGACGAAGCCGGGAACCCCATCGAGTGTTGGATCGTCGACGCGCAGCCGCTCCGCACCCGAACGTCGCGACGAGTTCGAGACCTCGCCGTCGCCGGCTGCCACGAGGAACGCGTACGGTCCGATGTGAAAGCCGTCGCCGACCGCGAGCTCGGCGGGCCCATCGGAGGCAGCGAGCTTCTTGCCGTTCACGGTGATGCCGTTCGTCGAGCCGAGGTCCTGCACGGTGAGGGGCGGGCCGATCCGGACGATCGCGTGCTGGCGCGACAGGATCGCGTCGTCGATCACGAGGTCACACGAGCGGTCGCGGCCGATCCGGATCTCCGGCCCGGTCAGCGGATGCGTCACGAAGTAGCCCTTGCCCGCCACGAGCAGGAAATCTCGGCTACTCGCCGCTCGCGCTGCATTCCGATCCGGAACGGTGTCACCCACGCGACCCAAACGTACCAGTCCGCCGGGCGGGCGTGTGTCCTCGGCATTGGTTACGCAACCTGCGTACGCAACCGGCGGCAGGCCCACGCAAGCTCGCGGAAGCTGGCAATCCTGGAGCGGTACGGCCCTTGCGAAGTGTCGGCGGGATGCAGCTCCACCACGTCCTCGGCGCGCTCGGCGCGCTCCTCCTCCAGACCGCGACTTCTGCTGCCGCACCACCCACCTGGTGCAAGGGAGGCGATGCACGCGAGAAGCCCAGCTACAGCGTCAAGACCCTGTTCACCGAGACCGACGCCAACGCCGCGCTCATCAATCTGGTGGCCGCGAGCTGCTACGCAGAGGAGGACCTTGCGCCGTACGCCAAGCAGATCCCGGCGGCCCGCGCGGCGTGGTCCAAGAAGCTGGGGCTGAGCGAAGCGGAGTGGGTCGAGGTCAACGAGTGGGTCCACCTGCCGCGCGAGATCCGTGGCCAGAACACGTTCGACGAGACCGACCGCAAGGCGGCGTGGTCGGCGTACACGCCACTCGATCAGTACGCGGCACTGTTCCGGACGGAGATCGGCCCGGTGGATGGTGCGTATCTCGCCGACGCGCTCGGCAGCAAGCTCACGCAGCTCGGCCGCCTTGGCTACGTGCAGCGCTGCTTCAGTCGCATGAACCAGGACGATGCGCCGGTGTCGCTCGCGATGTGCGCGACCGATGTCGCGGCGCTGGATCCCGCGAAGCTCGCCGCCGAGATCTCCGCCGACAAGTCGCATGGCAAGGGCGATCGCATGACCGCTCGCATCATCGCGTACGAGACGCTGGAGATGCGTAAGCAGCTCGAGCCGAAGATCGCGGCGATGCGCAAGAAGGAGCCCGCGTACGACAAGATGTTCCAGCTCGGTGAGGCCGCACACAAGGCGTGGGGCAGCGTCGCGCCGAAGCTCGTACAGCTCGCCGACGACCTCGATGCCGCACGCGTCACCGGTTCGCGCCGCGCGAGCCAGGGCTGCATGCCGCGCGCGCAAGAGGGATGGAAGACGGCGGTCGAGGCCATTGGTGCGAAGCGCCTCGCGCAGATCCACTCGCAGCCCGGCAACGGCTTCGCGGAGCAGCTCGTACAGCTCGTGATCACGGAGCCGTCGGGCTACCTCGCCGCGCTGGCACTCACCGAGTGCGCGACGCTCGAGGACAAGGCCGACGCGATCGCTCGCTCGATCGGCGCGTCGCTCGCGCGGTGGCCTGGGTTTCGTGGCCCGCGCACCGGCACGCAGACGGCGATCCTCACCGCCGGCCTCACGCTCGACCAGCGTGATGCGACCATCGAGTACCCGGAGCTGAAGCGCGACTGGATCGTCGGCGACAACAACAGCGCAACGTTCGGGCCGGGTGCCGTGGCGTCGCTCAAGGCCGAGGGCGACAAGGTCACCGTGACGTTCGCGAAGCAGAAGGTCACCCAGAAGCGCTGCACGAAGGGACACTCGACGTCGAAGATCCAGCGCATCACCAGCGACGGCCAGTTCATCTATCAGTACGTGTGCGACGTCGAGATCACCGAGACGATCATGGTCCCGCCGTCGCCGCCGCTCAAGGTTCTCGCGCGCTACGCCGATGGTGTGAAGGCTGGCATGAGCGTGCTCGTGACTGACGACGTGCTCGTCGCGGCGTTTGCCAAGGGCAGCGCAGTGCCGGCCATCGTCACCGGCGTGAGGGTCAAGTGATCGGTCGCACCTTGGCGCTCGCGGTGATCGCCGGCTGCAACTTCGCTGCGTCCACGTCGTCGACGCGGCCGCGCGTGGTATCGTCGGCGGCGGATTCGTCCTCGACGCGCGGCCCAGCAACCGCGACCCAGGCGCCCGAGATCGCCGGTGATGAGCCGATTCCCGCCGGCGCGATCCGCGAGACCGGCTACGCGCAGGACCGTCGCCACTTCTATCTGCCGGCACCTGACCGGCCAACCGATCCGTGGGCCGGCGTTGCCGGTAGCAAACCCGTCTCGATCGAGATGGATACATTCTGGTGGAGCTCGCGGCGCGAGAGCTTCGCGTGCACGGCGGCGCGCGATCACTGCCTGCCCGCGGTGAGCTGGATGTGGTTCCCCGAGGCGAAGCTCAACATGCAGGGCGTCAGCGCCAAGCCGATCGTCTTCACGCAGGAGGGCGCGAGACGACCAAACAACCTGATGCAGTTGCCGGCCGAGGCGTTCGTCGCCTTTCGAACGGTGCCGGCGACGCGCAAGGCGCTCGTCGCGGGCGCGCGCATCTTCGTGCAGCCCGGCAAGCCCGTTCCAGAGGAGCCATGGGACGACTGGCACGTCGGCACGATCGATCGCGTCGACTGGGACATGGGCTTTGTCTACCTCACCACCGCGGAGGAGCCGTACTGGATCACGGGCGCGCGCGTACCGGTGCTCGTGTGGGATGCGACGAACGGCGTGAAGATCCTCGACGGCAAGCCGCGCGATGCACTCGCCGTCGACGCGCGCGACGTGCTGCTACCGTAGATCGGCGAGCACGTCGGCCGCGTGGGTCGCGGGGTTGACGTCGTCGTAGCGCTTGATGATGCGGCCGTCAGGGCCGATCAAGTACGAGATCCGTTTCGGGTAGCCCGGGTCGCTCGGATCGTCGACGTGGTACGCGGGTCCGAGCGAGTGCTCGGGGTCGCACAGCAGCTAGTACGGAAAACCGTACTTCTCGGCGAACGCGCGGTTCGCGGGGACCGTGTCGTAGCTGGCGCCCAGCACGACGACGTTGGCGGCATCGAGATCTTGGATTCGATCACGGAATCCATTGCCCTCGAGCGTTCAACCAGGGGTGTCGGCCTCGGGATAGAACCACAGCAGCACGTTCTTGCCCGCGAGGTCGGCGAGCGAGACGCGAGAGCCGTCGTGCGCGTCGAGCTCGAACAGCGGGGCGAGGTCACCGGCGTTGGGCATCGGACCGAGCGTAGCGCGGATCGTTACCCCTTCGCGGGTTCCGCGGCCGCCTCGGCGTCGGACGCGGGATCTTGGGGCGTCGTGGGCATGTCGTCGTTGCCGGGGACATTCGCAATGGTCTTCTTATGCGGTGAGTAGTCGCGGTGATACATCTGCAGCAGCGACAGAAACATCGCCACCACGAGCGGGCCGATGATGAGTCCGATCGAGCCGAACGCCGCGAGGCCGCCGAGCAGCGCGAAGAACACCACGGCGCCGTGGATCTCCATACCGCGCTTGATCAGCAGCGGCTTGATGATGTTGTCGACGAGGCCGACGATGATCACACCCCACGCGACCATGAAGATCGCCATGTACGGGTGTCCGGTCGCGTAGAGCAGCAGCGCGGCGACCAGGCAGATGGCCGCGGCGCCGATCGCGGGAATGAACGCGGCGATGAACGTGGCCGATGCAAAGAAGATCGGACTCGGCACCTGCGCGATGTAGAACCCGATGAGTGCGGCCACGGCCTGCACTGCGGAGGTGGCGATCGCGGCGACCACGATCGAGTACGACACCTTCTTCGAGGTGTTCAGCAGCTCGCGCGTCTGACCGTGGCCCAGCGGCGACATCTCGTCGAGCCAGGTCACGATCTCATCGCCTTGCACGAGCACGAAGAACAGCGCGATCACCATGAGTGTGCCGTGATAGAAGAACCGGCCCGTTGCGGTGAGACCCCGCGTCACGGCTTCACCGGCTGAATCGCTCTGTGCGCCGAGCTGGCCGGCAACCTCGTCGACCGTCCGCGGCAACGAGTCGAGGGCCTCGAGCACGGTGGTGCGGGGACCCTCCGGCAGCCAGCCGAGCATGTTCTTGATCTGATCGCCATGAATGGTGTCGAGCAGGAACCTGAGGCCGTCAGCGCCGTCGCGAATGATCACCGTGATCAGCATCGCGAGTGGGCCGAGGATGGTGAGGATGACGCCGAACGTGACGATACCGGCGGCGATCACGCTGCGGCCGCCGAGCTTCTTGGTGAGCCACGTATGGACCGGGCGCAACACGCTCGCCACCACCACCGCGAGGAGCAGCGCCGAGAACATCGGCCAGATCACTCGCGCGACGAGCAGCGCCGCGCCGACCAGCAACGCGAGGAAGAAGAGCGGAGCGGATCGTTCCTTCACGCTTGCAACGTAACAGATTGCGCTTCAGCCGCCGAACAACCGGCTGAGCAGTCCCGGCTTACCGGAAGGCGCACCTTGCGCGAGCGCGGCCTTCATCGCGGCCGCGGACTCGTACCGCTCAGCGCGCTGGTGGGCGAGCGCTTTTGCCACGATCGCGTCGAGCCATGCGGGGACCGCGGCGTTGCGAGTCGCCGGGTGTCGCTCGAGCTGGCCCTTCATCACCTTCGATAAGAGGTCGCGCTTGGTCTCCCACTCGTACGGCCACTCGGCCGTCAGCAGCTCGAACATCACGATGCCAAGCGAGAAGATGTCGGCGCTCGCGTCGACCGCGGTCGGGTCGAGATACTGCTCGGGGCTGATGTACATCGGCGTGCCAAGCATCTGCTCCTTCGAGGTCAGCTGCAGGCTGTCCGCGACCTTGGCGAAGCCGAGATCGAGGAGCTTGATGTGGTCGCCGGTGTCCGACGGCACGACGTAGATGTTCTGCGACTTGAGGTCGCGGTGAATGATGCCGCGGCCGTGCAGTGCGTCGAGTGCGTCGAGCACGCCGATCGCGATGTGCACGACACGCTCGGGCTCGAACGCACCGTGCGCCTTGCGCAACGCGTAGAGCTCCTTGCCCTCGAGACGATCCATCTCGATGAACGGACAGCCGTCCTCGGTGGTGCCTGCGTCGTAGACGCGCACGAACGCGGGGTGCCCCATACCGGCGGTCTCGCGCGCCTCCCGAATGAACCGGCCGGAGAGCTCGGCGTCCTGGATGAACCGGTGGTGCAGGATCTTCACCGCGATCTCGCGGCGGAGCAGCGGATGCTCGGCGGAATAGACCGCGGCGATCCCGCCGACACCGAGCAACGGGCCGAGCACGTACTTGCCACCCAGACTCTGCCCGGTGCGGCTCTGTGGGCACGCGTCAGGGTCCGGATGATCCCGACCGCACATCTGGCAATCCGCCATCGGCGGGCAGCATATCGCGAGCCGGACCAGCAAGCTCCTTGAAAGCCTCCTCGGCGAGCCGTGCGATCCGCTCGATCTTCGCGGCGCGCGCTTGCTTGACGAGGTCGGTATACGCCTCGTTCGCTTCTGGAGCGTCCCTGATCAGGAGTACGCGAATGCGGGCGAGCTTGGCCTCGAGCATGAGGCCGACAAAGCCTTTGACCTCTGCCTCCGAGCGCGCCTTCTCGATGCGATCGAGCCCGGTGAGCTCGTCTTCGCCGACCTCGTTCATCGTACCGTTGATCTCGCCAAGCGCGATCGCGTAAGAGATGCGCACGCTGAACGTCTCGATGGTGGACGGCTTCATGCCGGCGAGGAGCTCCACGCCCCGCTGTGCCTCGCTCTCGCCGAGCTTGATGCGCGCGAGCACGATGCGCGCCTGGACTTCGCAGCCGATGGCGTCGCGTTGCTCGCACTCGGACTGGACGGCCGTCGCGGTCTGCCTGGCCGGTCCCGTCTTCAGCTCGTCGAGGTCGAGGAGCGCAATCGCGAGCCGCAGTGTGCTCGTGCGCTCCGGGAGGCCCTTCGCGGCGGCAAGACCAGCCTCGTATGCCTTGCGCGCGGCCGCGCCATCGCCGAGCGAGCCCTGCGCCTCGCCGAGGAGCTGGTAGCAGATCGCAGCGAGGGTAGGGGCCGTCGCCTCGAACTGCTTCGCACAGCGGCCGCTCCGTTCATACGCGTCCTGCAGCTGGCTGCGTGCGAGCGCGAGTGCGGCATCGGCGAGATCGACGTACGCCCTCGCATCGAGGTCCGCGCCCGCGAGCGGGACTGCTTCCCGCAGCTGCGCGTCGGCCGCCTTCAGATCGCCGCGCAACACGCGCACGTAGGCGCCCGCGGCCTTCGCGATCGCCGCCTGTACCGGCTCGCTCGCCTTGAGCTTGGCGGCGAGCTCGTACTTCTCGATCGCGTCGTCGAGCCGCCCCTTGTCGACTGCGGTGCTCAGCCATGCGATGCCCGTCTCGCTCGTGATTGCCGATCCAGCGAGAGACGGCGCGGGCTCGACGAGCTCCGTCCTCGCATTGTCACCGCGCGACTGGAGCACCGCATAAGCTCCGGCGCCGCCCGCCACGATGACGACGAGACCGGCGGCGACGAACAGTGGGGCCCGGCTCTTCGCGCGGGGCTTTGCGTCGTGCTCGAGGTCCCCGAGGAGCGCCTCCATCGTCGGATAGCGCTGCGCCGGATCCGTCGACAGCCCGCGCAGCATGATCTTGCGCAGCCGTGCAGGGACGCTGGCGCCCTTGGGAATCGGTGCGAGGCGTCCGTCGATCACGGCATCGGCGAGCGCGGGCGCGGTCTTTCCCTCGTACGGCCAGGCCTCGTACAGCGCGTGATAGAGCGACACGCAGAACGCGAACTGATCCGACCGCGCATCCGCACGCTCACCGCGATGCTGCTCGGGAGCCATGAACATTGGCGTCCCCATCACCGCACCGGTGCGTGTGAGCTGGTTCATCGGGTTCGCGTGGATAGAGCCGGTATCGCGCGGCGGTCCGCCGCCCTTGTGGGTGGCCTCGAGCGCCATGCCGAGTGCCGCTTCCGCCTTCGCGAGCCCGAAGTCAGCGACGCGGATGCGGCCATCCTTGCCGAGCAGCACATTGTCGGGCTTGAAGTCGCGGTGCACGAGACCGACCGCGTGGGCAGCGGCGAGCCCGCGGCCGGCGGCGACGAACTTCTCGACGATTGCGTGCTGCGGGCGTGGCTTCTCGAGCCACTGGCGTAGCGTGCCACCGTCGAGCAGCTCCTGCGCGAGGAACACGGTGCCGCCCTCGGTGCCGACCTCGTAGACCGTGATCACGTTGGGATGCGTGACGCGGGCCATCGCTTGGCCCTCGCGCATCATGCGAACGCGATCTTCTTCGTCACCGGTCGCGTTGCGC
>JBBQFU010000097.1:0-29291 GCA_038322185.1 Haliangiales bacterium | reverse complement strand
TTGCGCGCGCGCCCGTTGCGGTTGAGCCAGCGCAGGATGTTCGTGGCGAGCTGCACGTTCCCGGGGAACTGCTGCATGCGGTTGATGAAGATGCTCGGATCACTCACGACCACGAAGCGCCCGGTGCCGCGCTCACCCGCGTCTACAAGCGGCTGCGCGCGCTGCCAAGCCGTGGTCAGGCGGCGGCCCCGTGGAGTACCGGGCACCTCGCCCGCCGCGAATTCGACGCGCTGTATCGGGACGCTGCCGAGCTGTGTCGTACTCTCGGGTCACCCCTGACCGAAGCATCCGCGTTCGCAAACGCCGCTGCCCAGGAAGCCTGACGAACAGAAGCACGATGCAAGCCGCCCTCACTCACGACAAGCTCAGCCGGGTCAATCAGCTCTCGCGCGCCATCACCGAGGAGGTCGGGCGTGCATTCATCGGAGCACCCGCGATCACCGAAGCGCTGCTGACCGCGCTGCTCGCGCGCGGCCACGTCCTCATCGAGGGCTATCCTGGCGTCGCCAAGACCACGCTGGTGAAGGCGTTCTCCGCCACGCTCGGCTGCAACTTCCGGCGCATCCAGTTCACGCCGGACCTCCTGCCGTCGGACATCACGGGCACGTACATCCTCGACATGCGCACGCAGCAGTTCGTGCTGCGCGAGGGGCCGGTGTTCACGAACGTGCTGCTCGGCGACGAGATCAATCGTGCGCCGGCCAAGACGCAGTCCGCGCTGCTCGAGGCGATGCAGGAGCAGCAGGTCACGATCGAGGGCGAGACGCGCCCGCTCTCCGAGCCGTTCATCGTGCTCGCGACGCAGAACCCGATCGAGCAGGAGGGCACCTACCCGCTGCCCGAGGCGCAGGTCGATCGCTTCCTCATCAAGCTCCGCATGGGCTACCCGGCACCCGCCGACGAGAAGCGCATGCTCAGCGCCTACGATCGCAAGCCGCCCGACGTGCGCCCGGTGATCGGCCCCAAGGAAGTACTCGAGATGCAGGCGCTCGCGGCCGAGGTGTTCGTCGCCGAGGAGCTGATCGATTACGTGCTCGCGCTCGTCACGTTCACGCGGAGCCACGCCCGCGTCTATCTCGGTGCGTCGCCGCGCGCGGGCCTCGCGCTCAGCCACGCCGCCAAGGGTCTCGCGCTGCTGCGTGGCCGCGACTACGTGCTGCCCGATGACATCCGCCATCTCGCGCCGCTCGTCCTTGGTCACCGCATCATGATGACGCCCGACGCCGAGCTCGAAGGAGCGCAAGGCTCGAGCGTCATCGCCGAAGCCCTCGACAAGGTCGGCTTCAAGATGCCCAAGAGGCCGTAGGCGGATGACTCGCAACCTGGCCTGTGACCGCGGGGTCTTCTCCGCGTGATTCCGCGCCTGGCCACCCGCGGCAAGCTCGTGCTCGGCACGGCGCTGCTGTTCCTCCTCATCGGAGCGATCCACGGCGCGCCACCGCTGGTCGGCCTCGCGGGCGGCATCCTCACGGTGCTGCTCGCGCTGTACCTGATGTTCTATCCGACGGCGATCCTCCTGCGCCGCAAGAAGATCGAGCTGTCGTGGTGGGTGCCGCCGGGCGATCAGCCCGGTGGTGCACTCGCCGTCGATCGTCTGTTCCAGCTCCACCTCGCATTCCGCAACCACGGCAGCCGCCGTCTTCGCGTTCTGTCGACCAACGTGCTCGCCGCTTCGGGCCTCAGCCTCGAGGAGCGACCGAGTGCTACCGTCGATCGCGGTCAGCAGGTCGAGGTCACCACCACGGTGAAGCCGCTCACCGCCGGCTACCAGGTCCTGCACGGTGCCGCGCTCACCTTCGGCGACGCGCTCGGTCTGTTCGACATCGAGGCGTTCTTCCCGAACCCGATCGCGATCAAGGTCTTCCCGCGCACCCTCGCGCTCCGCGGCCAGCCCGTGCGTGCCGTCGGTGGCGCGCTCCACGAGCAGGTCGGCCTCCACCACGTGCGGCGGCGGGGCCTGTCCGGGGAGCTGCGCGAGATCCGCGAGCATTCGCACGGCGATCCGTTCAAGTTCATCGCGTGGAAGGCGACGGCCAAACGCGGTCAGCTCATGGTGCGCGACCTCGAGAACGAGATCGTGACCACCCACATGGTCATGGTCGATGTCGGCTATGGCATGCGCATGGGCCCGCTCGGTCGCGCGCCGCTCGACTGGGCATGTGACTCCGCGGCCGCGCTCGCGAAAGCCGCCATCGGCAACAGCGATCGCATCGGTCTGGTGGCGTTCGACACGCGTCCGCTCGTCGAGCTCGCCCCCGACACCGGTCACTATCACTATCTCCAGCTCATCGATCGCATGCTCGACGTGCGCAGCGTCGTCGATGCCGACCTGACCGATGTCACCGCAGGCGAGCTCGTCGCGCTGGTGGCGCGCTACCTCGCGCACCAGGAAGCGATCGATGTCCGCATCAAGATCGCGCCGCCGCTCGACGACCCGCGCTGGCAGCAGATCCAGGCCGGCCCGGACGGCCAGCTCTACGACGTCGCCGCGACCGGTCGCCTGTGCAAGCGCCTCATCGACGTGATGATCAATCGCGACGACAAGAAGAAGAAGGCGAAGCCGCCGATCGTCGTCGATGACGATGCGGCCCTTCGCCCGCTTCGCCAGCTCGCGCGCCTGCGTGGCATCGAGCTCCCCTACCGGTCGAGCTGGGAGCACGGCCGGCGCGCTGCGGGCTTCACGACAGCGGTCGAGCGCGCAGTGGTCCACGGTCGTCCCGATGTCGTGGTGCTCATCAGTGACCTCTCGGGTTTCGCCGAGGACGAGACCCGTCTCAAGCGTGGCATCGCGCGTCTGCGCAAAGCAGCGGGCAGCGTGATCGCAATCGTTCCGTCGCCGAACGCGTTCCTGCCGCAGGCCACCACGCCGCACGGTCGGCTCGTGCGCGAGCTCATGGTGCGCGACCAGCGTGCCGCGCTCGAGCCCGGGCGCCGGATGCTGCTGCGCCACGGCGTGACCGTGCTCGAGGGTTCGCCCATCTCGTCGCTCGATCAGCTGCTGCACGGCCGCAAAGCTGCGGCGTAGTCAGCGGAACAATGTAGAAGCTCGAGCCCCGATGGGCGAGCTTCGGGTGTGCTAGCGACCGATCTCGAGGCCGCTCTCGACGACCGTCACCTTGCCATTGAACTGGCGGTCGACGGGTTTACCGGCGGCCTGTGACGTGACGGAGCCAATCGAAAGTGCCGTCAGCAGAACGGCGGCGACAATGAAAACCGCGTCCTTCCAGCGGTCCCGACCATGACGATGCGCGATTTCGTTCAAATTTCCCATCTCTCTATGCCTCCTGTAAGTCGAAGGAAGTCCCACCATAAAAATAGCAAAACCGATCTGGGGACTCCACCAAAACGACCGCATTTCCGGCGAGAAAAACCGAATTCCTCGTCGGTGAATCATGAAAGGTGCCGCGGGCGCACACTGTGTCACACACGTCAGTTCACGCGTCGCGGCATCACTTCACCGCGCTTCAAACGCAAGACGCGCAGCTCCCGCGGGCGGTTTACAGCGGGACTGTCGAATCGTTGCGATCGGCCCGCTGTTCGGCCTCGAGCGCTTCCTCCGCCTCGAGCCGATCTCCGAGATGTGCGATGTCGCCGCGCAGTACCGCGCCGCACTGCGAACACGTCGCAGCGCCAACACCGACCACCGATGCGCACGCCGAACACCGCGGCGTCCGCACGCGGCGACCGAGCAGATGCCCGACCGTCGCGCCGCCGAACGCGGTGACCGGCATCATCCCGTGCGACAGCACGAACGCGACGACGATGCCGAGCACCGTGCCCGCGATGAATCCAATGCCACCGCGATTCGTCTGCCAGCGCCATGCATTCTTGCGCGGTGCTGCTTCGACCACGCTCTCGTGATCGGTGAACGGCACCGGTGCTTCGCGTGTCCGCTCCGCTGCCGCACCTGCGGCCGCATCGATGCCCAACCGTTCGCACAGCGAGCTGCGATCGGCGGCGAGCGTCTTCATGAACCCGATCACTTCATCCCGCTGCGACTGGCTCAGGCCCTGTGGGGCCTCGCTCTCGTTGCGCACGACCGCCTGCACCGCGACCAGATAATTGAGCGTCGACATCGGCAGCGCGCCCGCCGTGATCACGTCGTACTCGTGCGGCACGTAGATGCCATTGAACCTGCCCGGTGACGTGTACTGCTGATACGCCGCGTTCGCCGCGAGCACGCCGAGCCCGCGATACACCGCTGCGACCGCGCCACGCTTGTGGTCTCTGTCCGCCTCGACCGTGAGCACCGGTGGCTCCGCCGAGCGATACGGATCCGGCTCGTCGGGTCGATGAAGGAGCGCGTACAGCGTGCCGACCTCATGCGCCAATGTCCCAACCACGTCATCGGTCCCGACAAACCCGAGCGCGAAGTGCGCCTGCTTGCCGCGAACCTCGAACAGCTCGGCGCGTGTCGCCGGCTTGCGCTCGGTCGGTGGTGCCCCTGCCCGCCTGTCGTCGATCGTGATCGCGACGTCGATGTCCGCGTACCAGACCAGGCGGCGTAGCAGCAGCTGCACGCCGACCTTCGACGGTGCCCACGGCTCGGGGAACGCGACCTCGCCTGGGATCACGGGCGCGCGCAGAAACGCGGCCGCCCCGCCGCGCGCGATCAGCTCGACCAGGATCGCGAGTGCGCGCTCGCGTGACTGCGGTCCGCCCTTGTCGATGCGCGGCGGTCTCGCCTTGGCTTCGTCGTCGTCGTCGTTCACGGGCGTCTCCGACATCGAGCCAGTATCGCACGCACCGAGGCACCGACGAGACTTCGGGTTGAACGGGCCGGCGGCTAAAGACTCGGGATCCGGCACTCCGAGTCCGTGCCCGAGGGTCCGTGTCCGTGTCCGTGTCCGTGTCCGTGTCCGGGTCCGTGTCCGTGTCCGTGTCCGTGTCCGTGTCCGTGTCCGTGTCCGTGTCCGTGTCCGTTTCCGTGTCCGTGTCCGGTTCCGAGTCCGTGTCCGGGATCCGAGAGGACCAACTAGGTAATCCGAATGCATGTCCGGCCGCCGGACAAGGAGAATCAATTCGGACGTGCGGACGCGCAGACGAGCGGAGGCCCCGAAGGCCCCGAAGGGGCCGCGGGCTCAGCGGCGGCGGCTCCGCTGGAGCCCATAGATCATGCCGCAGAGCCGATCGCGCTCGCGATCCAGCGGCGGCGGCTTCGACAGCCAGCCGTGCGCGCCTGCGATATCGAGCACGGCGCCCGCCTCGCGGAGGCTACCGAGCGCGATGCGAAAGTGATGCAGCCGGTCGCCGCCTTCGCGGCCGTTGCCCTCGGCGAGGTTGAGCAGCACGCTATCGATGGCGTTGGTGCCTTGCTTGGCGAGCGCCGCGTTGTGCCTTCGGATCACAGCGAGCGGTGCCTGGAGGCCGCAGATGATGTCGAGGCAGAGGTCATAGGCTTCAAAGCGTATGGTGTTCGTTTCGTTGCGAGTGGTGGGGTTCATGCCCCTTTCGCGGAAAGGACCGTGACGCGCGCTGCGCCACGGCCGATCGCGTTCTCCCCGGCCGCCCGCGCGCGCGGCACGTGTCCTTTACGCGTTTGGGGTTTGAATCCCACCACGGCAACGAATCGAACCCGTGCGCGGCGAAGCCGGACCTCTGCCTCGACCTCATCGCCGCCTCCGGCACCGCGAGCGATCCGCGCAACGCGGCAAGCGAGGCGCGCCGACGCTAGCGTGCGGCCTCGACGAGCCCCGGCCGGCGCGAGGCGGCCTCGGTGCCGTCACGAGGGGGCCGAGCTCCGCTATGCGAAGCGCATGGTCGCCACGGCGCTCCGCTGGCTCGCGAGGCCCCGGAGCGGTGAGCGAAGGCCGCGCGGCTCGCGTGCTCGCAGGTCGAGGCGCGGCCATGGCATCTCGGGCACGAGCTGGTTTCCTTCCGCGGGCACGTCCTCGCGCAGAGGACCGCGCCGCGCGCGCGGTCAGTCACCGAGAACGCCAACGTCTGCGGCGCAGCGCGCGTCACGGTCCTCGCGCGTGGGCCGTGCCTGTTCGCGAAAGGAAACCATCTCATGCCCTTCGATGCACATGACCGCGCTCTCGACCTGCTTCGCACGCTCTCTCCTCTGCTCCCTTCACTCACCGCAACGGATGCCTCGCTCGCTGACCAGCTCCGCCGTGCCGCGGCGAGCACACTCCTCAACATCGCGGAGGCTGCGCGCCGCACGCTGCGTGACCGGCGCAACCGGTTCCGCATCGCGCTCGGCAGCGCCGCCGAGGTCAGCGCCTGTCTCGAGGTCGCGCTCGCATTCGGCTACGTCGAGCACGCGCAAGTCGCGGCGGCGCTCGAGCTTGCCGATCGCGTCCGCGCAATAACCTACAGGCTGGCCCAGCAGTAGCGGGCCGGGGCCGGCCTCGGGCCTCGCGCCCCAGGTTTTCGCCCTCGTCGGTCTCCGAGTCCGAGTCCGGGTCCGGATCCGGGTCCGGATCCGTGTCCGTGTCCGGGTCCGGGTCCGGGTCCGGGTCCGTCTCCGTGTCCGGGTCCGGGTCCGTCTCCGAGTCCGAGTCCGAGTCCGGGTCCGTGTCCGTCTCCGTGTCCGAGTCCGACTCCGCGATGCCGCGCGTCGCCAAGCTGAAGGCGTCCAAGCATGCCCCGAAACGCGGCGCGGGCGCCTGAGCGCCCGCGGCATCCGACTCTCGCTGCGCCTGCGCGCTACGCGACCGCGGACGGCTGGCCGCCCGAGGATCCGGCCGAGGTCTTCGCCTTGCTGCCCAGCTTCGACAAGTTCACCGAGACGAGCTTTGACACACCCGGCTCCTGCATCGTCACGCCGTACAGCGTGTCCGCGGCTTCCATCGTCCGCTTGTTGTGCGTGATGACAATGAACTGCGAACGATCAGTCATCTCGCGCACGATCTCGTTGTAGCGATCGACGTTCGCTTCATCGAGCGGTGCATCGACCTCGTCGAGGATGCAGAACGGCGACGGCTTGATGAGGAAGATCGAGAACACGAGAGCGACGGCGGTCAGTGCTTTCTCGCCACCGGAGAGCTGCTCGACGGTCGAGTTCTTCTTGCCCGGCGGTTGCGCCATGATCTCGACACCGGCCTCGAGCAGGTCGACACCCTCGCCACCCGCGAGGGACAGGAATGCCTGGCCACCACGGAACAGGCGCGGGAAGACTTCCTTGAAGGTGTTATTGACCGCGGTGAAGGTGTCCTTGAACAGCTTGCGGCTGGTCTTGTTGATCTTGTCGATCGCACGCTGGAGCTGATCGACGGCACGCTCGAGGTCGGTCTGCTGGGCCGAGAGGAACTCGAACCGCGTGTTGACCTCGGCGAACTCCTCGATCGCCGTCAGGTTGATGTCGCTGCCCATGCGCTCGATAAGGTCCTTGAGCTCGGTGATGCGGGAATCTTCGACCTCGGAGATCGAGGCGCGCTGGTGGAAGTCGTAGAGGACCTCGGTGACATCGATCTGGTACCGCTCCTCGATGCCGTCGACCACGTTGCCCTTGAGCATCTTGATCTGGCCACTGCGCAGCTCGAGCTGACCCAGCTCGGACGCGAGACGGTCGGCCGTGGAGCGCAGCTCGCGAGCCTGGAGCTCGACCTCAGTCAGCGCCTGGAGACGCTGGTCGTAGGCGACCCTGCCACGATCGAGCTCGGCGACCTGGTCTTCGCGCTGGGTGCGAACCTCGGCGAGCTCGGCAGAGAGGGAGTCGCAGCCCGCACGGAGGTCGGTCGTGCGGCGAACCGCTTCGTCGATCTCCTGGGTCAGGCGCTCCGAGCGCTGTGCGAGCTCGAGATTGGATTTCTGGAGGCGCAGCGCCGAGGACTCGGCCGCCGCACGCTTCTCACCGAGCTGGGCCGCGCGGACGCGGGCCTCGGTGAGGAGCGTGGTCAGCTGATCGAGGGAGTCACGGTGCGTGGTGACCTCGGCGATGAGGTCGAGCTGCGCACGCTCGAGCTCGGCGATCCGATCGACCGCCTGCTGCTTGCGCTCGCGAGCCGCGGCGTCATCGATCTCGATCGCACGGATGCGGTGCTCGAGCTCGAGCTGCTCGTTGCCGAGCTGGCCGAGCCGATCACGCAGACGCTCGAGCTCGGTACGAACGCGCGTCTCGTCCTTCTCGTGACCCATGATAGCGACCTCGCCCTCGTGGACCTGCGTGCGCAGACCATCGAGCGCCTTGCCGACCATCTTGAGCTCGGTCTTGGCGGTGACCAGCCGAGCCATCGACTCGGACAGGTCATGCTCGAGCTTGCCCACGATCTCTTCGAGGTCGCGGATCTCACGCTTCTGCGCGAGGACACCGGCGCCCTGCGCATCGCGCGAGCCACCAGCAACGACACCGTCTTCGTCGACAACATCACCATCGAGGGTGACGAGACGATCGGTCACACCCTGCTCGTGGAGCTTGAGCGCGCGATCGAGATCATCGACGACGACGGTGCGCCCGAGCAGACGCCGGCCGACACCCTCGTAACCATCGCTGAACGTGACGAGGTCCGACATCCGACCGAGCACACCCTCGCCCGCCGCCGCATGGTTCTCGCCGGCGATCGCGATCGTGGCCGACACCAGGGCGGTCCGGTCTTCGACCTCGATCGTCCCCTTGGGGCCCTTGCCGTCGTTCCACGCGGGAGACATCCACGACGACCCGCCACCCTCACCCTCGAACCGGCCCGAGCCAGTGCCCGCGAGCTCGGCGCCCACTGTGCCCGAATCGCTGCCGCCCCACTCGCCTTCGACACCACCGGGCGCCGAGTCCGACATGCCGGAGCCGACCCCGAACGTCGACGGGTCGACACCGTAGGTCGGCGTTCCCGCCTGGCCCTCGGTCCGCGCCGGCGCGCTCGCAGCGGCCATCGCGGCACTGTGGTGCGTCTTGACCGGCACGAACGCCGAGCGACCGCCACCACCGGACTTCAAGTAACCAATCGCCGCGACACCGACCTCGGGCTCGGTCACGAGCACGCCACCGAGGCGATCGCCGAGCGCCGCTTCGACGGCGACCTCGAGCAGCTCGGGCGCACGGACGATATCGGCGACCACGCCGCGAATCGCAGTAGCGGACCACGCGCCATCGGACGGCGCGATATCACTCGCGCCCTGCATGACCGCGCGGGTACCGCGCTGGAAGCCTTCGTAGCGATCCTGGATCTCGATCAGCGACTGCAGACGCGACCGACGACGGTGCGCCTCGTTGCGCAGCGCCTCGACCTCGGACTCCCCACGGTTGACTTCCTCGGACAGCAGCTCGCGTCGCTCGGTGAAGCCTTCGGTCTGATTACCGAGATCCAGGCGCGTCTGGCGCAGCTCGACGAGCGCGCTGTCGACCTTGCGGCCCTCGCGCTCGAGCTCCTTGACGCGATCACTGAGCTGCTCGGTCTCCTGCATCACGCGCTCGAAGCGACGGGTCGCCTCTTCCTTGCGACGCACGAGCGCGTCCATCTGCGCATCGGCAGTCGCAATCTCGGTCTGTCGCGCAGCGAGACCCGCACGCGCACCATCAAGATCACGCTGCAGATCACCGACGCGCTGGCGTGCGCCCGTGGCGGCTCCTTCACGCTCGGCGACCTCGGCGGTCTCGCGCTCGACCTCGGACGCGAGCGCTTGCAGCTCCTCCTGGCGGGCGAGCAGCTCGGCCTCGGCGCGCTCGCGCTGACCGGCGATCTCCTCGATCTCGGCCGTCGCGGTCGCGATGCGACCATCGAGCTCGTCGGCCTCGCGGCGCTCGAACCCGATCTTGCTGTCACCGAGGCGGATGCGGTTATCGAGCTCGTAGACGTGCTCCTGCACGCCAACCAAGCGCCGCTCCTCGACGGACATTTCGGCACGCTCGGTCACGACGTGCGCGTCCTTGATCGTCCACGACGTGCGCGCAGTCTCGAGCGACGTACGCGTGTCCTCGAGCCGACCGGCGACGAGCTTGTCCTCGGCGTTGAGCTCGAGCCACTTGTGCGTGGCCTTCCACAGCTCGAGGTCTTTCTGCTCGGCCTTGTACTTGCGATAGCGCTCGGCCTTCTGGGCCTGGCGGCGCAGCGTGCCCATGCGCTTGTCGAGCTCGGTCACGATGTCCGAGACGCGCATGAGATTTTGCCGCGTCTGATCGAGCTTCTTCTCGGCCGCCTTCTTCTTGGCCTTGAACTTCGTGATGCCTGCGGCCTCCTCGATGATCGCGCGGCGATCCTGGGGACGCGAGCTCACGATCTGACCGATGCGCCCCTGCTCGATGATCGCGTAGGCCTTGGTGCCCACGCCGGTACCGAGGAAGAAGTCGGTGATGTCACGCAGACGGCACGGCGTCTTGTTGATGAAGTAGTTGCTCGTACCGTCGCGATACAGGCGGCGCGTGATCGTTACCTCGGTGTAGCGCGCGAAATCGAACGCCGGCTTGTGGTCGGCCAGCAGCTGAGCGACCTCCTGCTGCGGCGTGGGAATCGGGTTGCCTTCGGCATCGGTCCACACGGCCTGCTCGTGAACGATCGAGACCGGCAGCTCCTGATCGACCGCACCCTGCGCACTGGTCGCCACGCCATCGGCGGACGTCTTGACCGCGCCGGTGGCAAGCTTCACAGCCTCGGTATCGACATGAGCCGCGTCGGCTGCCGCCATCGCCGCTTCGATCGCGGCATCGGCATCGGCAACTTCGGGCGCCACGGCTGCAACCGGCTCGCCCGGTTCGCCGTCTTCCGTAGCGATGCCTTCGAGGGCCCGCTCGGCCTCTGCCTCGTCCGAAGTACGCGCAAGCTCGAGGTTCTCGTTCGAGAACCCGACGTCGTCGAACGTGAGCGAGACCTCGGCCATCGCGGCCGGACCGCGGGACTCGCTGCCCGCAAAGATCACGTCCTCCATCGCCTTGCCGCGAAGGTGCTTGGCGGACTGCTCGCCCATGCACCACCGGATGGCGTCGACAATGTTGGATTTGCCGCAACCGTTCGGCCCGACCACACCCGTGATCGACTCGCCGATGTTGACGACAGCTCGGTCGCAGAACGACTTGAAGCCGATGATCTCGACTCGCTTGATGCGCATGAAACTCCCTGTGTTCTCGAGGCATGAACCTCGGGGACGGGCGCAGGGTGCCAGGGCCCTATGACATCGGGCCCGTGCTATCACCTTGGCGTGCGCTGGGTCGTGTTCATTCTGCTCGCCGTGGGCGTCGCACACGCCGGTCCGCAGGTGGAAATTCGCGCACGTACGCAGCTCTCGCTGAGCCGCGTGCGGCGCGTCGACAACACGACCGTCGAGGTCATCGGAAGCCTGCGCGACAAGCTCACCGGCGATGGCATCCCGCACCAGCGCGTCACGATCACGGTCGCGGGAGTCCCGCTCACCACCATCACCGGTCCCGACGGCGGCTTCACCGAGGCGTTCGACGTCGCCCCCGGCATGATCGATATCCTGCTCGACTTCCCCGGTAGCGGCCGCCTCGAACGCGCCGACCCGCTCGTCGTATCTACAGATCCTGCGAAGGTCGAGATCGAGCTCTCGATCGTGAAGATCAGCGACGACCCGGCCGGCGCACGCATCCACGTCATCGCCAAGTCAGCCGAGGGCAACGACCTCCTCGAGGCCGAGCTCGCCATCGCCGCGATCGGCGACGACGTGTTCCGCCGGCTCCGCACGGTCGAGACTCACGACGAGGTCATCCTGACCCGCCAGGAAGTCGGCGGCGCAGGCATCTACCGCCTTCGCGCAACGTTTGCCGGCGACGCGCACCGCCAGGCTGCCGGTGCCGTCGTCACGATCGAGATGGCGTCCGGCTCGACGACCACGATCAATGTCTCGTCTACCAAGGTCGCATACGAGGATGACCTCAGCGTCACCGGCACCGTCACCGACGACGACGGCACGCCACTCAAGCTCGCCGCCGTGACACTGATGTCTGGCGACCGCCGCCTCGCGCAGGGCACCACCAATGATCGCGGCGCCTACCGCTTTTCGATCGAGGCCGAAATCATCGGCCAGGGTCAGTTCGGCATCCAGGTCCAGGCCGACCCCGGCTTCTCCTATATTCGCGGCAGCCGCAGCGCCCCGACGATCATCCGCGTACTGGCGCCACAACCCGTCCCCGTCTCGTGGACCGTCGCCGCATTCATCGCGACCGTGCTCGCCGCCGGTGGGTTCTTCGCGGCGCGCACCAAGCCGTGGCAGCGCCTGCGTCGCTCCAAGCCTCCCGCCGACGTGCCGAGCCAGGAAGGCGAGATCGAGGTTCCCCGGGGCGGCCTTGTCACCGCGAAGCCCGGCGTCGTCGCAACGCTGCGCCGCGCCAATGATGATGGGTTTGCCGGCGTCGTGCGCGACACCGTTCGCGGCCGTCCCGTCGGTGACGCGCTCGTGACCGTGACGTTCGGCGACCTCGAGCGCTCGATCCGCACCGCCGCCGACGGCAGCTTCGCGATCGAGAAGCTCGACACCGGCGAGTGGCGAGCGGACGTCGCAGCGAGCGGCCACATCAGCGAGAAGTTCGCCGTCACGATTCCGCACCGCGGCGAGCTGCGCGGCGTCCGCGTCGACCTCGTGCCGGTCCGCGAACGCGTGTTCCAGATCTATCGCCGCGCCGCCGAGCCGATCCTCCCCGAGTCACGCCTGTGGGGCATCTGGTCGCCGCGCCAGATCGTCGATCACGTTCGCGCCAAGCGCCCGAGCCCTGCCCTCGCCGAGCTCACCGACTTCATCGAGGAAATCTACTTCTCGCCCCGCCTCGCCGAGGAGAGCGTGCTGGCGCAGGCCGAAGGTCGCGTCACACGCGCGATGAACGAGCGGGCGCGCACCCCGCAGCGCTGATCGGGTAGCCCTCCGCGCGCGGCGCACTGCGCAATTTTCGGGTATACAGCCCGCGATGCAGACAGAGCTGCTCCAGCTGGCGATCGCGCTCGTCGTGCTCACCCTGCTCGTGTTCGCGGTCCGGCGTGCGAGCGCCAGGAGCCAGAAGGCCGGCACCGCCCGCGAGCGGCTCGGCTACGAGGACGAAGCGCCACAGCAGCGCCGCCGCCGCCGAAGGCCCGCCGCGGACGAGACCCCCGAGCAGCGCATCACCCGCGAAGCCGCCGAGGCGGTCGAGGCGCGCGACATCGCCGCCGACGAGAAATCTGCTGCCGAGACCGACGCCGACACCGCGGCCGCCTACAAGGCTGGCCTCGCCAAGACCCGCGGCGGCTTCGTCGCCAAGCTCGGTAAGATCTTCAGCAAGAAGCAGATCGACTCGAGCACCGTCGACGAGCTCGAAGAAGTCCTGTTCTCTGCCGACATCGGCCCGCGCGCCGCCGATCGCATGTTCCAGTCCGTGAAGAGCGGCCTGTCGAAGGCCGACCTCGAGGATCCCGACAAGGTCTGGCGCCAGCTGCGCAAGACGTCGCGAGAGATCCTCGCCATCGACGCCAAGCCGTTCGACATGAACGCGCACAAGCCGTTCGTATTGCTCGTGCTGGGCGTCAACGGCGTCGGCAAGACCACCACGATCGGCAAGCTCGCCTCGAAGTGGAAGCTCGAGGGCAAGAAGGTCCTGCTCGCCGCGGGCGATACCTTCCGCGCGGCTGCAACCGAGCAGCTCGAGGAATGGGCGAAGCGCGCCGACGTCGACATCGTCAAGGGCAAGAGCGGCGGCGACCCGTCGAGCGTGATCTTCGACGCGATCAAGAAGGGCGTCGAGGACAGCTACGACATCGTGATCTGCGATACCGCCGGCCGCCTGCACTCGAACTCGGGCCTGATGGACGAGCTCAAGAAGCTGCGCCGCGTCTCGGACAAGGCGATGAACGGCGCGCCGCACGAGACCTGGATGGTCCTGGACGCGACCACCGGACAGAACGCGATCTCCCAGGCCAAGACCTTCAAGTCGGACATGGAGATCTCTGGAATCGTGCTCACCAAGCTCGACGGATCGTCCAAGGGCGGCGTCGTGCTGGGCATCTGTGACGAGCTGAAAGTTCCGGTCCGCTTCATCGGTCTCGGCGAGAAGATCGGCGATCTAAGGCCTTTTGACGCGAATGCGTTCGTCGACAAGCTGCTCGAGAAGCCCGATTTTGGCGAAGCCATCTGAGCGATCCGCGGCGCGAAGACGCCTGTTCAGGTACGCAACATGGCCAGCCACGAAGTGTCGCTCCTAGGCTCCAAACCTAGGTAGATACCTTGAGTGGAGAAAAAGGCCCGTGTTATGAAGCCGATACGAATGCGCACCATCAGGCATCGGTTCCTGGTTGTCGCTCTAGGGGTTGCTCTCGCGAGCACCGCCTATGCGCAGCCAAAGAAGGACACAAAGGCAGCTGCGGCTGGCGACGACGGCATCGAGATCGATGAGCCGAAGCCCGACGACGGCACCATCGATATGGAAGCGGAGGACAAGCCCGTCGAGGGCGATCTGTCCGCCGACCTCCAGGCCTCGGAGCAGGTGACCGCGGTCAAGACCGGTCCGGTCCAAAAGACCCCGCTCTCCTGGAAGGACATCCTCGTCGTCGTCCGCAAGCCGTTCTTGAAAGTGCGGCGCACCGAGCTGAATCCGTTCACCTCGGTGTCGATGAACGACAACATGATTCGCCACTACACGATCGGTGGCGAGTTTGCGTACTACCTCACCGACGTCCTCGCGGTCGGCGTTGAAGGTATGTACTACCTCCACAACTTCAACGAGCCGTTCGACCTCGTGGCTCGTCAGGCACGCCGCCTGCCGACGGTGAACCAGTACAACTGGAGCGCCGCGCTGAACTTCCACTACGTGCCCGTGTACGGCAAGTTCGCCGTGCTCGACAAGAAGCTCGTCGCCTGGGAGGTCTACTTCACCGCGGGCATCGGCGCCGGTCAGTCGGAAGTCATCCCGCGCGACACGAAGTTCCCCGGCTTCACCACCCTCCTCATCCAGCCAAACCTCGGCGCATCGATGCGGTTCTTCGTGGCGAAGTGGCTGACGGTCAACGTCGGCATCCGCGACTACCTGTTCATCGACAAGTTCGAGCCGACCAACCGTGCGGTCGGCATGAACGACTCGGCGGCAGAGGCGAAGGACAATGCGGACAGCGCGTTCATCAACAACATCATGTTCCAAGTCGGCGTCAGCTTCTGGCTGCCCACGTCGTTCGAGTACACGACCTTCCGCTGAGGGGCAGACGATGAACACCAACCTTACCAAGTACGCCTTCCTCGCTGGACTGGTTGCCCTCGTCGGGAGCACGGGCCTCGCCGAGGCCGAGCGCCGCAAGAACAGCCTCCCCGGCGACGTCGCCGTCCGCCATCGCAAGCTCCTCGTGAAGGGGCGCTTCGAGGTCACGCCGCTGTTCGAGTCGACGATCAACGCCGAGTTCCAGCACATCCTCGGTGGTGGCCTGAAGCTCGAGTACCACCTCTCCGACATGCTCTCGATCGGTGGCGTGGTGGTTGGCTCGACGCAGCTCAACACCAAGCTCACCGACCGCATCGTGCCGACCCTCGAGTCGGGCACCGATACCGCGACGCGCGAGCCGAGCCAGGACGAGTTCACGCTCCGCCTCAACAAGATGCCCGTGCGCGGCGCCGCGTACGTCAGCATCACGCCCTGGTACGGCAAGCTCGCCGCGTTCAGCCAGGCGTACGTCGCGTTCGACTTCTACTTCCAGGCTGGTGTGTCGTTCGCGCAGCTCACGAGCCCGTGGCCGACCGACCTGCCTGCCTGCGCCGTCACGTCGCCGACCGTGTTCTGCGAGGACCCGGCTCCCGGCCAGTCGCGTCCCGGCGGTCCGATGGGCGAGATGTTGCCCGCCGACAACAACCCGAACAACGACGACCCGCTCAACAGCGGCAGCCGCGTTGGCCTTTACCTCGGTGGCGGTATCCACGTGTTCTTGAGCGACTTCATCGCGCTCGACCTCACGATTCGCGACTACGCGTTCTCCGACAATCCGTCGGGCGCGGACTACAACGCGGATCTGTTCGTCGGCAAGAACGCCATGACGGGCGATGACGACAACCGCTTCCTGCACCACCTGTTCTTCGGTGCCGGCGTGTCGATCATGTTCCCGACCACGGTCAAGCGCACGCCCTGAGCTCGCGCTGGCTCTGGCCACACGAACGGCTCGCCTCGGCGGGCCGTTTGTCGTTTCGGGTGACGGAATCGCGGTCGCAGCCGCACTGATGGGAAAGCGCGACACACGATCCGCCGATCGCATCAGAATTGGCGGCCTGCCACCCGCGTTGGCAGACCCGTTCTCTATCTAGCTGTGATCATGTAGACTGACCGTGGATCGTGGCTTGCTGTTAGCTCCACCCGGTACCTCCATGCGTCGACTCGCACCTAGCCTTGCCCTTGCCGTCCTCGGACTTGCGGGCTGCGTCACGCCGTCGATCCCGATTCCGCCGCCCGACCCGTCCTCGATGACGTTCGAGGTCACGGTCGACACTGGCGGCGCGATCACGTCGGCCTCCCTGACCTATCCCGCCACCGAGAACTACAAGGGTGGCATCACGTACGTCTACAACCGGACCCTCGGGCTCGGCATCATCCAGGACGTCAACGCCGATGGCAGCATCGGCCCGACGACGCCGGTCGACGCCGCGGCCGGCAACTCGCTCGTCATCTCTGTCGAGAACGACGATCAGACCGTGTCGACGTGCGTGGTCCTCCGCGAGGGCACGCCCAGCTCCGTCTGCCAGTAGGCAACCGAAACGGCAAACCCGACCGCGTTGCGCGCGGCCGGTGCCGAAGCTCGAAGGCCGTGAGCTAGTAGCTCAGGCTTGGCCACGCAGAGAGCGTCGGCCGAATGGTGCGGTAATCGCCCTGGCGCTCGACGACGAGCGACGGGGTCGTGCCCGGACGCGAATTGTAGATTCGCTCCTGCAGCTCACGGTCATTGCGAAGCGGCGCGCCATCCATCGAGATGACGTGATCGCCGGGTTGGAGGTCCAAGGTCGACGCCGGCGTATTCGGCAAAACGTCTTGGACCGTGGTCACGCCGTCGCGGAAGACGTAGCGGATACCCAGAAAGCCATGCTCCGACTGCGGAACAGGGACGCTCTGAACATCCGCCGCGACTACACGATACGGACACGTGCGCACCGACATCGAGTCAGCGACCTGCATCGCCATCAACGTCGTGGCGAGCGCAAGGCCCGACGCGACGCCTGCCATCGTACATACGACGGCGACGGTTCCCAGGCCACGGCTTCTCTCGTTCGGGCGCAGTGCCTCGCGTCGCAGCGCAGGCAGGTTCTCTTCGGACTTCGGCTCAGGCGGACTGACAGACATCTCGATCCCCTCGCTGATTGTCGTTACTTCCCAGTATAGGCGTCGACGATCAGATTGCCATCGAGAAGTGAATCATCGACGCGTCTGAGAATCCTCCCCAGGGAACTTTGAACCGTAACGGCCGTGTTAGCGTCCGGAGCGCATTGGGTCGGTCCCGTCGACGCAAACGCCGATGGTTTGCCATCATCGGACTCACCGTCTTGCTCGCGCTGGGCGGTGGGTACGCCTACCTGCGAGTGAAGTGGGAGGGGGCAGATCTCGGGGACAACATCGCGTCGATCCTCAACAAGCGGATGCGCGGCCGCATCTCGATCGGGTCCGTGTCATGGGCGCCCACCGCCCTCAAGACCACGGTCACCGGGGGGTGGATCGCGGTGACGATCCACAACGTCAAGCTGTGGGACGACTGCGCACTCTCATCCGACCTCTCAGCGATCGACGAGCGCCGGATCGGGGCCCCCGTCGAGGACTGTACTCCCGATCACAGGCCAGACCCCGACCCGAATTCCAAGCGCAAGCCACGCAAGCTCCTGATCGATGCCGAGCGGATCACCGCAGAGATCGACGCGCACGCCGCACTGTTCGGCAATCACGACCTCGTGTTCCGCAATGTCCACGTCCACGGCGGACAGGTACTACTGGAGCAGACGAACGAGCCGTATCCGCTCCACGCTTACGACCGCAGCGTCGTCAGCGTGATGACCGCGTTTTACCCGCGCATGAAGGCGGGCTTTCGCGCAGGCATCTACGCGGCGGACGCACCACCGAAGTTCGAGCTGCGCGACATCCACCTAGAGAACGTGGATGTCGTGGTTCAGTTCAAGCCCTACGACGCCGGCAAGGGACTGGTCGGCTACGCGTTCGCGGCGCTGATCGAGGACGTCACCATGGACGTCCCCGCGGGCGACAAGCCGACGTCGTACATGCACATGAACGCGACCGACCCGCTGGTCGCGAAGATGTATCTGCGGCTCGCGCTCGCGGGCAAGCACACGTACTTGCGCATCCGCGACGAGGGCAAGCGCGAGGATTTCGTGATTCCCGGCAAGCAGAAGATGAACGACGAGTGGGGCACGGGCCGCAGCGCGCTCTACAAGTTCGAGCTGTCGGACATCACGGTCAACCGCATCGCGCAGATGCCCGACCACTGGGGCGACAAGAACTACGTCGCGAACACGCTCGAGCTCGACATCAGCGCGCACACGATTCCGTGTCGCACGCCCGGAGTGCCCGCCGATCCGAAGTCGGGCGCCGAGGTGCAGATCCGCGGCGAGCTCAAGAACTGGTTCGACCGTCCGTACGGCGGCGAGTGGAACCTCGATCTGATCGTCAAGAATGCCGGCCCGACAGTACGCACGTGCGTGAAGTCGACGTTCGGCGGCGACAACCTGACGGGCCAGATCCGGCTGCGCGGTCCGTTCATCGCGCCACCGCGCATCGAGCTCGACCTGCACGGCTTTGACTTCGACATCCCGCTGTCCAAGACCGAGGAGCCGATCCGGCTGACGTTGGCTGAGGTCGACGGCTACATCGACATGGTCAACGAGCAGGGCTCGATCCATCGCACCACGGCGCTCATTCGCGGCGGCAAGGAGCCGGGCGAGGTGATGCTGTCGGCGCGCTTCGGGCTCAAGCCGCTCAACTCCGTCGCCGACCTCGACATCATCAAACCGATCGACATCGGGCGCTTCCTGCCGGCGCGCGTGGTGGCCGGTGCGGGGCGGTTCCTCGTCGGCAAGATGACGGTCGGCGGCGACACCATCGAGGGCTTCGAGCTCAAGAACTTCGATCTCGGCCTTGGGGTCAAGCAGGACCAGCCGCCGCAGATCCGCGTCTATGCGGGCCGCATCTTCGCGAAGAACGGCTTCGAGTACGTCAGCATCGAGAACGTCGAGTTCCGCGCTGGCCAGAGCCATGCGTGGATCAACGGCGCGATCGAGCTCGTCGACGGCGAGTTCGTCTACAAGAACCTGCGCATCAAGGGCGACTACCCCGATCTATCGCGCTGGCTCGAGCGCTTCGGCTTGCCCCCGCTCATCCAGAGCGCCGGTGCTGGCGAGATCGTGCTGAACGGTCCGGTGAAGAACCCGACGATCACGGTGCGCACGCAGCTCAAGGGCATCCCGTGCATCGACAACCTCGAGGTCATCCACGCCACGATCCAGGACAAGATCGTCAATGCGCAGCTGTCGACCACCGGGCTGGGCGGCAACCTCAAAGGGACCCTCCGCATGGACCTGAGCGGTGCGGTGCCCGCGATCACCAAACTCGAGTTCACCGGCGCGCGCGTCGAGGCCGCCAAGCTGTGCGGCCTCAAGGGCATGGTCAAAGGCACGCTCGAGAACGTCAAGATCACCATCGACAAGCGCACGACGCTCGACAAGAACCGCCCCGCCGCCGACTGGCTCGGCGCGGCTACTGTGACCGCCACGGCGCCCAAGCTCGTGATCCTGGACGAGACCTACTCGAAGGTCTCGATCACCCTCAACCACAAGCTCAAGAACATCCCGACCTGGCTCGAGCGCCGCCTCGATCCCGACGATACGCAGCAGTGCAACGACGCCGTGGCCCGGGGCGGATTCTGCGCGGTCGTGCAGGCCGATCGTGACAACGGCGGCAAGCTCGGCGCGGTCGTCGCTGACGTGCCAGCCAGCAAGGCGGGCCGCGTCGTGATCGGCCGCCGGCTCGGCGGCACGGTCGCGCTCGACGACGTTCCGCTCGCGCTTCTCGATCCGTTCCTCGGCAAGGGCACCGTCGGCGGCCTGATCTCGGGCACGCTGCACCTCGGCGGCGCGGTCACCGCACCCTCGGTCGAGATCGGGAGCACGATCAACCTCACCCGCGCGTTCGCAGGCGGCGCGTACATCGGCGACGCGCAGCTCGGCATCATCCCGACGACATACGGCAACGTCGACGCGATTCGCATCTACGGCACCGTGATGGCTGGGCAGCTCGGTATCGACGGCATTGTGGGCACCGCCGCGCCGTTCCCCGTCGACCTCGCACTGTCAGGCCGCCGCGTCGAGATCGATGGGTTCGTCGATCTGACGAAGCTGCTCAACTTCACCGAGACGGTCCAGGCGTGGGCGTCGGGTACGATCACCGTGCGTACCGAGCTGGCGCCCGCGCCCGGCAAGATCGTCGAGCCCGAGGCGTGGGTCGAGCTCACCGAGGTCGAGGCGATCGTCAACCACCGCTCGCGCGACGGCCGCATGCAGCCCCTGCGATTCGCAATGGCCCCGCGGGCGACCGGCCAGTTCGCGCTGTCGGCGCGGCTCACGAAGGCGACACTGGATCTCGCGTGTCGCAACTACACGGCGCCCGGCGGTCGCGAGCCCTGCCCTGCCCAGCTCACCACGCCGGCCGGCGTGATCACGGTCGCCGGTGGCGCCACAGCGACGCAGATGAAGCTGCACGCGCAAGGCGAGCTCGATCTGTCGCGGCTCGCCCCGCTGCTCGAGAATCAGCTCGAAGATATCGCCGGCATCCTCACGCTCGAGGCACAGGTCACCGGAACACTCGACAAGCCGCGCTACGAGGCATCGCTCGACGTCAAGGACCGCGTGAGCGTGCGCCTGCTCGGCGGCGACGCCGTTCTCCAGATCCTCGGGCCGCGCGTCGTCGACGGCGAGCAGCTGGCAGGCGCGCAGATGAAGATCGCGAACGGCACCGTCGGTGTCGCTAGCTTCACGGTCAACGTCAAGGACGAGCGCAAGGACGAGCGCGGCGAGCTTCACGTCACCGGCAGCATCGGCCTCAAAGGGATGATGCCGGCCGCGTGGGGTATCGTGATCGAGGGCAAGATCGCCGGCAAGATGCTGTCGGCCATCGCGCCGAACGCACTCTCCCAGGCCAGCGGCCTTGCACGAATCAACGCTGCACTCGGCGGAGCGGGCCTGCTGCCCCGCGTCGACGCGACGATCAACTTCGACCCCGAACCGACACCCGAGGTGCTCGAGCGTCTGCGCGGGACCGTTCGCGAGGCGCTGGAGTCCGATGATGATGGCCAGGTCGCACAGACGCAGACCGCGACCCAGCAGGCGGCGGCGCGGCCGTTCTTCGACGCGCTGTTCCCCGACGTCGCGGGCACGCGTGCGCAGCCGCTCGAGATCGTGCCCCGCGGCGTTCGTCGCGCGCTGACGTTCACCGGCGGCAGCGTCGAGATCACGACGAAAGAGGTCGGCTCGCACCGCACGTACACGCTCGACTTCCGGGACAACCCGATCACCGCGGCGATCGACAACGAGGGCAAGCTCAACGAGATCAGCGGCCTCGTCGTGCTCGGTGACGGCAAGCTCGACCGCGCCAGCGTCTCGCTCAATGCAGACAGCATCCCGTACCGCGCGTCCGACGGCACGCTCGAGCTGCTCATCTCCGCGCGCGGCGTGCGCCTCGATCTGCCGAGCGCCGATGCGGTGTGGGAGGCACGCGGCAACGTCGCGATCGTCAACGGCAGCTATCGCCGCAACTTCGTGCTCACCGAGGCCATCAAGCCCGCGCCCGAGATTGCCGCGCCCGCCAAGCCGTTCTGGGCCGAGTATCCGTCGATCGGCAACGCAGACCTCGACATCGCGATCGAGGTGCGCAAGTTCGCCGTCGAGAACAACATCGCGCCCGAGGGCATCGAGTTCACCGGCCCGCGCCTGAACCTGCGCGGCTCTCCGCGCGAGCCGCGCATCGCCGGCACGATTCGCGTGCAGCGCGGCGAGTTCAAGCTGCCCGCGACGCGCGCGAAGTTCACGCGCACCAGCGGCACGATCGACTTCGCCGAGAACGACAAGGCGACGAACCCCACGCTCGACATCACCTCCGACGCGGACCACTTCGACCTGTCGGGCCAGGCCCACACGATCACGGTGCAGATCTTCGGGACGCTGGAGCAGCCACAGTGGGACCTGCGAACGTCGACCGGCTACGACAAGTCGCAGACGCTCGCGCTGCTGTTCCTCGGCCGCAGCCCCGACCAGCTGAGCAAGACGCTCGGTGACTCGTCCTTCGGCTCCGACCAGACCCGCGTCGATCCGTCGACCAATCCCGGCGGTGTCGGCGATCAGCTCGTGAAGGATCTGGCCGGTGACTGGGTCGCCGGCCTGTTCGGCTCGTCGCTCACCAAGCTCAGCGGCCTCGACGTGCTGCGATTCGAGATTGGCTTCGGCTCCGTCGGCATTCGCGCCGAGAAGAAACTGGCCGAGAACATCCGCGGCGTCGGCGAGTACGAGCAGACCACGCGCGGCAGCACGACCAATGCGCGCATCGAATACAAGGTGCCCAAGCACCTGCCCTCGCCGTGGAAGTCCACCACCACCGACGACATCAAGGTCCAGGGTGTGTACCTCAAGAAGGAATACACCGACCCCGCCGAGCTCGATATCAACGACGCCCAGGGCAAGCTCGTCTACCGGCTGTTCATCCCGTGATCCGCGCGCTCGCCTTTCTCGTCTGTCTGCTGTGCTGCGCGGTCGTGCGCGCACAGAACGTGGTCCCCGGCCCGATCGAGCCCGCGCCACCTCCCGAAGCGGACAGCGAGGTGCTCACACCCACGCGCGTCGACAAAGCATCGTGCGCGCCGCTCGACCTCACGCCGGGCGCACTGCTACAGGCGACGACCGATGAGTTCGCGCTCGCCACCCCGATCCCGTGGAGCGAGTTCGGCATCGAGGGCAAGCTCGTCGACAGCAACCAGACCGTCCACACGCTTCTCCAGCCCACGCTGCAGCAGTACCAGACCTCGCTGTCGCTCGCGACGCTGCCCGAGCTCGCGATCACGATCGCGCGCTTTGGCTATCAGCTCGTCGGCCACCGCACCGTCGACATTCCAAACGGACAGCGTCTGGTGCTGCACCTCGCACCGCTGCCGCTCGTGCGCCGGGTCAACGTCGCGGTCGATCAGGGCTGGTTTGACAAGCTCCTCGAGGACGAGGTCCTGCGCCGCCTCAGTATCCGGATCGGCTCGTACTTGCCGTGGGAGCCGATCCGTCGCCAGTGCGCGCTACTCGACGAGGAGGCCCGCATCCTCGAGTTCCTCTACGACGAGGGCTACTACGACGCCCAGGTGAAGATCGTCGCCGCGATGAGCATCGAGAGCGCGATGCTGCGGGTGAAGGTCCAGCTCGGCAAGCCCTACACGCTCGGCAAGGTCGTCATCGTGTGCCCGTCGGGAACCGAGCGTCGCAAGGGGCGCTGCGTCGACACCGCCACCGGCGCGCCACTCGTCGCCGTGGTGAGCGAGACCGAGATCCGCGACGCCTTCGCACTGGACGAGCGCTGCCTGATCGGCCCGATCTGCTACGGCACGCCTCGGTTCACGCGCGAGCAGTGGCAGCGCAACAAGGACGAGCTCAAGAAGCGATACCAGAGTCAGGGCTACCCGGGCGTTCGCGTGATCGCGAGCGACCCTCGGCTCACCGTGCAACGCAAGACCAAGGTGGTCGACGTGGTCGTCACGATCGATCCGCGCCGCAACATCGATGTCGACTTCGAGGGTTACGACCGCGACACGATCAGCGACGAACAGCTACGCGAGAAGCTCACCTTCAACCTTGCCGGCAGTGCCGATGAGGTCGAGATTGGCGACTCGGCGCGCGCGCTCACCACGTACCTACAGACCCGCGGTTTCTTCGACGCCCACGTCACGTGGACGCGCGAGCGCATCGACACCGAGCCACGCCCGAACACCAACGACACCGGCCTGCACCTCGACCGCGTCGTGTTCAAGATCTCGATGGGCGTGCGGCGTCGCGTCGTGCGCGTCGAGTTCCTCGGCAACAAGGCGATTCCCGAGGCCCAGCTGCGCGAGCTGGTGCAGACCAAGGAATCGAACATTGGCGGCCGCCTGTTCGGCACCGTGCTCGCCGCAACGTCGGCCGAGCTCATCGTCGACCAGGACCGCATCAAGGAGGCCTACGCACGCATCGGCTACCCCGATGTCAAGGTCTGGCCGAGCGCGAGCCCGATCTCGGCGGGCCTCGACAACGCGGCGCTCACCTCGGCGCTGCTCGGGCTCGAGACGGGTGGCGACCTGTATGTCCGGTTCACGATCGACGAAGGCCAGCCAACGCTGTTATCGCGCATCGTCGTGACGGGCGAGAACGCCGAACCGATCGAGGCGAGCCTGTGCGCCGAGCTCCTCGGCGAGCTCGCGACCCGGTTCGGCAACCGCGACATCGCCGCGCGCGCGCCGGGCACCGAATGCTCCGCGCGCATCCTCGATCTCAAATATCGCGGCGACGACTTCGCGACCACGCGCGATCAGCTGCGCGACTACCTGCTGCGCAGCGGACGCGGCCGTGCCATCGTCACCTACGAGGCCACGCCGATGGGCCCGCACCGCATGCAGGCGCACTACACGGTGAGCCGCACCGAGCGCCTCAAGCTCGGCAAGGTCGTGATCCGCGGCAACTTCAAGACGCGCTCGAGCGTGATCTATGACGTGCTCGATTTCGACGAGGGTCAGCCACTCACGACCGATCGGCTCGCCCAGGGTGCGCGACGGCTGCGCAACACGGGTCTGTTCGAGGCGGTCAACATCGAGATGCCCGAGCTCGACTGCGACGACGTCCAGCGCACGTGCAACAGCGACGTGATCAACGCCGTGGTTCGCATCGAAGAGCGCTACGACCACTGGTTCGAGCTCGTCGTCGAGGGCGGCTACTCGACCCAGAACCGGGCCTTCGGCACGCTGCGTGTAGCGGACCGCAACATCTGGGGGCTCGGCATCGCGCTGGTGCTCTCGGGAACCTACGGGCAACGTCTGAAGGAGGTCGAGGCACGGGCGACAATCCCGAAATGGCTCAGCGGCTGGGTCCCGCTCGTCCCCGAGTTCACGACGATCCTCACAGGCCTGCATCGCAACCAGGTCACCGATCGGTTCGGCGAGCTCACCACGCAGGGCATCAGCTCGGAGTTCTCGTACATCGATTCCACGCCCCGCACCGACGACCACGCCGCGAGCGTGTTCAGCGTGGGTCCGTACTACGCGTTCCGTCTCACGAGCCGCAACATCGACGCGTTGCGCTCGATCGGCGCCGACATGGACGGATCGCAGGTCGCCGTGAGTAGCCGCACGGGCGCCGTGGGAATTCGCCTCGACTTCGAGCAGCGCGTCGACCGCAACGGCCAGCTCGCACCCCTCGCACCCGAGGCCGGCCAGCACTTCCAGTTCGTGTTCCAGTACGCGTCGCCGTTGTTGCTCGGCCAGGACACGTTCCTCAAGTTCTCGGCGTCGGGCTCCAAGTTCATCCCGATTGGCGACACGGTCGTGCTCCGCGGCGACCTCCGCTACGACCATGGCGTACCGCTCGGCGGCGCCGTGCTGCTGCCGGAGGTTGAACGCTTCTTCGCAGGCGGCGACAGCACCGTACGCGGCTACAGCAACGAACGGCTGGCCACCGAGCTCATCCAGGTGGGCCTGCCGCCGCTCGGGAACGTGTCCCAGATCCGGGTCATCCCGGCCGGCGGCAACATCCGCGCGATGGGCACCCTGGACGCCCAGGTTCGCATCTGGCGCATCCTCGCGGGAGCCCTGTTCACCGATGCCGGCCTCATCACGAACCAGTGGTCCACCGTCGACGTGAACCGCAAGTGGGGGTTCGTCCCGGATATCCCGCAGCTACGGCCCAGCGTGGGCATGGGACTACGCGTTTTGACGCCATTTGGCATCGGCGCCATCGAGTACGCGGTGCCGCTGCGCGTGCAGCTAGGCGACGATCCTCGCGGAAAAGTTCACTTCTACTTTGCTGCCCGGGCGAACTTCTAGGTATAAGCGGCGCCCATGGGACGGAACGACAATCGCAAGACCTGGAAGATGCGTCGCAAGAAGCGTCAAGAGAAGCTCAAGCGCCGCACGAAGAACAAGATCACGGTGGCCAAGGCAGCGGCCAAGAAGCCTGCCGAGACGAAGAAGAAGAAGTAAAGTCCCGGGGAGATGACCCCGGAGCAGACCCGCTGCGTGATGACGCAGATCGTGATGCCCACGCACACCAATGGTGCGGCTGGCATCATGTTCGGCGGGGTCATGATGCAGTGGATCGACGTGTGTGCCGGCGTCGCCGCCATGCGCCACGCATCTGGTGGCGTGCTCACCGCTTCGATCGACCGGCTCGACTTTCTGTCGCCGGTCCGCGTCGGCGAGATCGTCGTGCTCCAGGCGATGGTCAACTACGCAGGCAAGACCTCGATGGAGGTCGGCTGCCGCGTGGAGACCGAGGACATGACCACCGGAACCCGCCGGTACGTGACCAAGGCGTACCTGACGTTCGTCGCGGTCGACGGTCACGGCAAGCCGCGCCAGATTCCCAAGCTCGAGCTCGTCGATGACGACGCGCGTCGCCGTTACGCGGACGCCGAAACGCGGCGCACCGAGCGCCTGCGTGCAGCAGGCCGCACAGGAGCAGCATGACCACGATCGATCGCAGCGACTGGGGCCGTCTCCGTGTATCGGGCGCCGACCGCGTGCGGTTCCTCCAGGGCCTCACCACGGTCAACGTCGAATCACTCGCCGATGGCGGGCATGGCTGGGGCGCCGTGCTCAATCCCAAGGGCCGCGTGCTCACGGTCATCGACATCGCGCACGTCGGCGAAGCGTTCCTGATCGCGTGCGAGGCGTCGGTCGCAGAGAAGACGCAGACGCTGCTCGAGCGCTACGCGGTGATGGACGAGGTCGTGTTCGAGCCGATCACCGGCCCCGCGCACCAGCACTGGGACGATCCGGTCAGCGTCTGGCGCGCACCGATCCTCGAGGGTGCCGAGCCCGGAGCGATCGCCGCGACGAGCGACGTCGCCGAGCGCCTGCGCATTCGCGCCGGGTTCCTGCGCTACGGCGTCGACGTCGGCGAGGACAACTTCCCGTTCGAGACGCCGCTCACCCAGTTCCTCGACTACGGCAAGGGCTGCTACGTCGGCCAGGAGCCGGTGTTCCGGGTGCACGCGCAGGGCAACTCGGCGAAGACGCTGCGCGGGCTCGTCGTCGAGGGCGATGCGCCGATCGCGCAAGGCGCGGTGATCAAGCACGCGACCAAGGAGAACGCCGGTCTCGTGACGTCCGCGGTCAACGGCGGTGACGGCACCACGCTGGCAATGGGCTACCTGCACCGCACGACCTGGGACGTCGGCGGGACCGTCACGATCGACGGGCGCACGGCGACGGTTCGCGAGCTGCCGTGGTGAACGCTCGCGTCGCGCTGCTCGCGCTGTGTGCGACGGGCTGCGACTTCGTGACGAGCAGCTTCCGGACCAACGGCTTCTCCGGCGATCCGTTTCCGATCATCACCGAGACGAGCTCGGGCGCGATCGTGGTCGGCTTCCAGGAGTCCGGCAGCAGCATGCGCAGCGCGCTGCTCGACGTGCTCACGCCAATTACGCTGATCGATCGCGGCCCCGAGGCGCAGCCGGAGTTCAACACGCGCACATACACGCTGTACGGCGCGCTCGCACGCGGCGCGCCACTCGATCACCCACGCGCCAAGTTCAACGACGTGAAGGTCGCCACGCTTCATCCCTGCCGGCTCGACACCGATACCTGCGAGGTCGGCACGGCCGACGCGCCACGGCCGTTCAACGCGGTGATCGGCCTCGACGCGTTTGCCAGCGACGCGCTGCGCCTGCGGCTCGCCACGGAGGAGGTCTTCGTGCTCCCCGACATCGCCGGCGATGATACGCGGCGATCGAAAGCGTGCGATGCGGTGTTCCCTGCCCCGTTCCGCGGCGGCGGGACGCTCATCCTCGGCGGCGCCGAGGTCCCCTTCCCGAATCTCCGGATCGCGATCAATGCGTGTCTCGCGCCGAACCCAGATCCGGCACTGCCTCAGCGTGATCGCGGCGTCAACGCCCTGCTGGTCCTGTCGACTGCGATCGGAACCTCGATGCTCAACGAGGCCACCTACGATCGCTATCGCGAGCTGCACCCAAGCGAGCCCACCATCGACGCGCTTCCCGAGTCGTCGCTGCTGTTGCCCTCAGGTCTGGTCATCGGCCGCCTGACCAGCCTACCGAGCATCGCGCTCGTCGCGAACCTGTCATCGAACCCGCGCGCGCCGTGCCGCGCCGTCTATGCCAGTCACCTCCTCGAGGGCGGCAGCTGCGCCGAGGGTGTCGACTGTCCGTGCCCTGACGGCGAGCGGTTCTGCTCGGCGCCGGCGGTCGTGGAGCTCGCGCCGGTGGCGCGGCTACCAGTGCTGATCGTCGACAATGCTGATCCGACGCTGCAGGCCCTGCGGACCGAGCTGCGGCCCGATCGCCCCGAGGTCGACGGCATCCTCGGCACCTCGGCACTCGCGGCGGTCGAGCTCGATATCGACTATCCGCACGACCGCCTACTGGCTCGCTGTACTGACACCTCGAGCTGTGGCGCACGCGTAACACTGGCGGACGGGGAGGCGCGCCGGTACCTGACGAGCTGCCTGGGCAGTGAACGCGGTCCTATCCCCTGACGCCCGGGCCTCGAGTCGTCCGGTTACCGAGGCAGCGTCGCGAGCAACCAGCGCTGCTCGGTGCCGCCCTCACGCATCACACCGACGAACGCGACCTTACGCGCCGCAGGACGCGCGATGCGCCAAGGCGAACCGCCGGCGATCGTCTGCGCAGGTGTGGCGGTCTCGTTCTCGTACACCTCGAGACGCTCCCACGTGCCGGGACCGCCGGTCAGCTCGAGCTCTCCACCAACCGAACGGACCTTGCGGAGCATCGTGCGAACAGACCCATCAGCGTGTGACTCGCCGATGAGCGCGATGGGGCGACGCATCGGCGTGGGCGGAGCCGGATATGCAGGAATCTCGAACACCGAATACCAGCAGCGAAGGCGGTCGATCGTGGCGTGCCAGTAGCGAGCATCGACGACGATCGCGGGGAGTCGCTTGCGCAGGTCGGCTGCATCCCGCACGGAGAACGTCCGTCGGTATGAATGGTCAAGCCACGGATGGATGTGGTCGGCTACCGGGTCAGTCGAGATGATCTCGAAGTGCCCTGACGCCATCGAGTACGGGAGGTGCTCGTCGTACGGCTTGGTTACGCGTATCGACGCGAACATCGGGAAGCTCGAGAATGGGTTCGTGTTGAGACGATGTTCGATGCGCGGGATGAATGCCGTCGCCAGATCATTGACAACGAACGAAACGACAAACAGGTGCCGGGTGAG